>JBOHVS010000078.1:0-21676 GCA_050735975.1 Binatia bacterium
CGGTTGCGCGAATTTTTAGCTAAGGAGTATCACCGCCGCAGACGCCACGATGAGGCGATGGCGTTGATCTGGGCCGAATTCACCGAATCGCCGAGCCTCGAAGGGTACAGGAATCTGAAAGCTCACGCAGACCGGATCAGTCAGTGGGAACAATGGCGGGAGAAGGCGCTTGGGTACCTCCGCGAGCACATCGCCCGGGCAAAGAGTGACAGTCAAAAGAATCGGTGGGCGTGGTATCGTAAAGCGGATCATTCGGAACTCGTTCGGATATTTCTTTGGGAGAATGACGTAGAAACTGCTTGGCGCGAGGCCCAAGGGGGCGGCTGCTCAAACGACTTGTGGCTGGAGCTTGCCGCTAAGCGGGATAAGGATCACCCCGAAGATGTGCTGCCGATCTATCAGCGCCAGATCGAGCCCACACTGGACCGGAAGAACAACGAAGCATACCGGGAGGCCATCGGTCTCCTGCGGAGAGTGCGAGAATTGATGGTTAGGCTTGAGCAGAAAGACGAGTTCACAAACTATCTCGCCAAAGTCCGCACGGCGCATAAGCCCAAGCGGAATTTCATGAAGTTGCTTGACCGAGCAAGTTTGAAAGATTGATTCCGCGGTCGCTATACCTCAATTCAAATAATGGTGACGGGCTTCGCCGGAACCTGTCCAATGGCCTCGAAGTACTGGTCCACCGCGTGTACAGCCGCCAAGTGGAGCGGCTCATCATGTTGGCAGCAAAGCTCGGTGCCTGAGATGGTCTCCGGAATCTCAAATCGTGTTCCTCGCGTGCTGTCGAGGCGGATACGTGAGTAGCCGAGTAAATAGCACGTGCCGGGCGCTGGCAGCGAGATCTTCGCTGGTGGTATTTCTTGTCTTGATGATAACCACCGTGAGCGACACGAAATCGAGCTTGGCACAGAAAGGCGACGTGGAAGCTGCGGTCTGCGGTTCCATTCTTGAACCGTTCATGTTCTGGCTGTGGCGCAACATGGCCGGATCTCCCAGTCCGGAGCGCTTTACGGATATCAAGAATGTAGAACCGATCCAGTTCAAAACCCGGGACGCTATAGAGCTGGGCGGCTACAAGCTCGCCGCTAAGGACCCCAAGGGCTACCTATTGGTCGCGCAGGGCAACGCCATGCTGGCCGATCAGCTCGTTTCCGATCTGCAGGTGTTCCGCGACCTGGAATTGGACGTCTACATCTTTGATTACCGCGGCTACGGAATCTCACAGGGGAAAAGCCGGCTCGCTGCCATCGTGGTCGATTATGCTGAGATCGTTTCCTATTTGAATACCCTCGGATATGCCAAACCCCTGCTGTACGGAATTTCCATGGGTGGGGTGGTGTTACTCAACGCCCTGGGCCGCAGCCAGGCGTACACGCGGCTAGTAGTAGATTCATCACCAAGCCGGATCTCTAACCTCGGATGCCCGAAACGCTATGACCCGGTGGGTCATGTGCCGGAGGACGGCTCGCGGCTTATGATTATTTCCGGCGAACGTGACACGGTTGTTCCACCGCGGCAAATGGACGAGTTGATCCGAATAGCAGGATCCCGCGGCGCCCGCATTTTACAGGAGAAGGAATTTGCCCACCCTTATCAGGATTCCTCTCATGAAACGCACCGGCGAAGGCAGAATGCGGTGGCAGCGTTTCTGCTGCAGGAGTGAATGCTGTCTTTTGACTGCTTGCCGCACCGGTAGCAGGTTCATGACAGGTTGTGATATCCATCAAACCATCAGAGATAGCCGCCATGAAGATTGAGCAGATTGAGACGAAATTGCTTGAAATGCCGTACAAAAAGCCGCTTATCACCGCGACCAACAAGTTCGTTGTCGCACGCGGGTTGCTGGTCAAAGCAACTTCGGCCGATGGGTCAGAAGGCTACGGATATGCCGATCTATTTCCGAGAACCGGCGAAACAGCGGAAACCGCCCGCGATCTAATAGAAGGCATCCTCAGGCCGAAAGTTGTTGGCCGGGAGTTGGAAGAGCTTGTGCGGATCAGAGCCGATATCGATCATATGTTGACCGGCAATCCCAGGGCCAAGGCCGCTTTGGAAAGCGCGCTGTATGATGCGCTGGCGAAAAGCCGGCGAATCCCGCTCTACCTGCTTCTCGGCGGCCTCTACAGAAACGAGATCAGGGTCATCAAAATGGTGAGCGTGGATGACCCGGAGGCGATGGCGGAAGAGGCCAAACAACTCGTTCGCGAAGGACTGGCGCTGAAACTCAAAATGAGCGGCAAAATCGACCTCGATTTACCACGGGTTGCAACAGTGCGGAAAGCCGTGGGTGACAAAGTCTTTATTAAAGTTGACGCGAACGAGGCCTATGACGCCAAGACGGCGATCCGATTAGCGAAAGGACTGGCTGATAACGGCGTGGAAATCTTCGAGCAACCGGTGCCCCGCGATCAGGTCGACGCGTTATGGGAAGTGAAGAAGCATTCTCCAATCAAGATCGAAGCGGATCAATCGGTGCGGACCGCCGCGGATGCGTATAACTTGATCAGAAATCGGATGGTCGATGCGATCAATACCGGCGTTCAAAAGGTCGGCGGCATCCACGAGGCGAGAAAGATCGCCGAGTTGTGCGAGCTAAACGGTGTTCGCTGCGCATTGTCGAACACCGCCGGCAGCATGGTGGGCGACGCGGTGGCAGTGCATCTCGCCGCCAGCACTCCGGGCATCGCTTCGTTGTGCGAGTTGGGTGAATTCGAGGTGGTATCGGGAGACCCGTTTGTTGGGCTAAAAGTTGAAAACGGGGCGATCCGGGTGCCGGCGGGTGACGGCTCGGGGGTTCGGCCAAAGGCAGCGTGAAAGGAAATGGAGTGATGGAGTATTGGAGTAGCGAAGTAATGATCGCGCGAGGTTGTTTATGACTCAGCAGCAATCCCCGTTTGCTGTCGCCATCGATAAGATCGTCGCCGATTACAACAACAGTCTCGAGTGGGTATCTTTCTCGAAAGACCGTCTGACCATAGAAGCGGCACGGGTGCTGGTAAAGCAGTGGGCGAATTTTACCCGCCACAGCCGGCAATGCTGGGCCTTCGTCGTCGGCAATTGCCCGATCGTTGAAGTGCGCAAATTCATCGTGACGGAGAATCTCTATGAAGAGGAAGCTCAGGAAGGGCACTCTCATTTTGAGATTCTCGCGCGCATGGGAATGGCGCTTGGCTTGACGCGTGACGAGATCGTCAACGCCAAGCCGCTGCCGGCCACCATAGTAGCGATGCACGCGTGGGAGGCTTTAACAAAAAACCGCACCTGGTACGAGGGACTGGCCGCGAAATCGGTTCTGGAGCGGACCAATAATCCCAACTGCGGTAACTTTTCCGGGAACGAGGCGGAGCGCTGGATGCGCCAGCTCGGACTCACTAAAGAAGACACCGAATTCTGGTGGATGCACGATTCCGTGGACCAGATCCACGGCGACGGCTCGTTGAATCTTCTCGAGAAATACCTCAAAACCGAGGACGAACGACGGGCGGCGCTGCGCGCGGCAGAAGAATCCATGATGGCGTGGAAGGTGTATTTCGACGGCTTTTATTATGAAGGCCTAGTCCAGTCTGCGGGACGGAGGACATAGCCATGGCAAAAGCTGAAGCTAAGAAAACTCTCAAGGAGTTTGACGAAGAGTTGAGACAACTCCATATCACCGGCCAATGGCTTTACGAGGGTCTACTGACGCAGGTCATCGGCGGTCCGAAGCCCAAGGGAGAAGCGTATCTTTGGCCGTGGAAGCTGGTCCATGACAAGTTAACTGAGGCGTGTGACGTTTTGGAGGAAAGTTTTATCGCTCGGCGCAGCCTTTTGTTCAACAATCCGGGACTGCAAATGGGCGGCACGACTCATACGTTGCTCATGGGTATCCAGATGATCAAGTCCGGTGAAATCGCCTGGGCGCACCGCCACACATTGGCCGCGGTTCGTTTCGTCATCAAAGGGGACGGGAAGGTTTATACCGTCGTCGACGGCGAGAAATGTCCGATGGAGCCCTACGACTTGATCCTGACGCCGCAATGGACCTGGCACGATCACCACAATCCTACGAGCGAAACGGCGATCTGGGTGGATGCTCTCGATGTGCCGTTTCTACTCGGGCTGAATCTTCCCTTCTACGAACCTTATCCGGGTAACAAGACCCAGGCGGTGCGCGAAAATCAGAGTGACTACCTTCAGCAGCGATCGGGAGCGGTCCGGCCGATTTGGGAGGACGGTAAGAAGGAAAATCTTCCTATGCGCTACGCTTGGAGGGCCATCGAGCCGCAGCTTCGCGCTCTGGCCGACAGCGCCGGCAGCCCGTATGACGGTGTAGCTTTGGAATATGTCAATCCGGTTACCGGCGGACCTACGTTGCCGACCCTGAGTTGCTGGATCCAGTTGTTGAGGCCTGGGGAACATACGAAGAAGCACCGTCATACTTCGAGCGCAGCGTGCTTTGTGGTGGGCGGCGAAGGTACGACGATCGTCGGCGACAAATCGATGGATTGGGCGAAACATGACTGCTTTGCGATCCCGAATTGGGCCTGGCATGAACACATCAATCGCTCCAAAAAGGAAAAGGCGATTTTGTTCTCCGTGAACGACATTCCGGTCGTGAGCGCCTTCGGACTGTACCGCGAGGAGCCGGAAAACTCGCTTCATACCATGCAAGCGCCGCAAGCGCCGGTGGCGGGTGCGTCGGAATAGGAAAGAGACCTCTCCCGCAAGGCAGAGGGAAAATTCGCTGTGGCAGCAGTACAAATTGGCGGCAGTCCGCCGAATAGGACTGAATAACATGACGGATCTTCGTACCTGGCTGGATGACGTTAAGAACCTTGGTCAGTTGATGACGGTGGAGGGCGTTGATTGGGACCTCGAGCTCTCGACCTTGACCGAGATCATCAACGAGAGGACGAAAAATCGCCCGGCGTTGCTTTTCGATAAAATCAACGGCTACCCCGAAGGGTATCGCGTAGCGGCCAATCTGCTTTCGTCGGTCAATCGGCTGGCGCTTACGGTAGGCATGCGGCCACAGTTGAGTGAGTTCGAATTCGTCCAGCATTGGCGCCGCCAGGTCAAGACGATTCATCCCATTGAACCGGAGAAAGTCAGCGATTGCCCGGTATTTGAAAATGTCCAGAGAGCACATGACATCGACCTGCTAAAATTTCCCGTCCCGCGCTGGCACGAGCTGGACGGCGGCCGTTATATCGGCACCGACGATCTGGTGGTGACGCGCGACCCTGAAGAAGGTTGGGTCAACGTCGGAACTTACCGGGTTATGATTCACGGTCGCGATCATATGGGACTTCACATGTCCCCCGGCAAGCATGGCCGGGTCCATCGCGAGAAGTATCACCAAGCCGGGAAACCGCTGCCCATCGCCGTTTCCTTCGGCCATCATCCGATTAATTTTCTGGTTGCATCGACGGATGTTCCCAACCGGGTGAATGAGTACGCCTATGCCGGCGGTATTTTGGGCAAGCCTATCCGTGTCGTAGAGGGGCCGTTGACAGGCCTGCCGCTCCCGGCAGACGCGGAGATCGCCGTCGAAGGCGAAGTTCTGCCCGACGATCTAATGCCGGAAGGACCTTTCGGCGAATGGACGGGCTACTATGCGAGCAACCAACCGGCGGTGCCGGTGATTCGCGTGAAGGCCGTCTATTATCGCAACGATCCGATTCTTTGCGGCTTTCCTCTGCTGAAGCCATCGAGCGGCGACAATCTCCATTTCTCGCTCATGCGTTCCGCTCTCGTCTGGAACGCCTTGGATGAGTCAGGCGTTCCCGATGTGCAAGCGGTGTGGGCCCATCCTTCGGGAGGACGTTTTCTGACCGTCGTTTCCATCCGCCAGCGCTATCCGGGTCATGCGAAGCAGGCGGCGATGATCGCCAGCCAATGCCGCTCGGGAGCTTACCTCGGCCGCTATGTGATCGTCGTTGATGAGGACGTCGATATCACCAACACGGAAGAAGTCATCTGGGCGGCTTGCACACGTTCGGACCCAGGCCGTTCGATCGATATCTTACGCCGCTGCTGGAGCGGTCCTTTGGATCCGGCCATCCCGCGCGACGAGGTGGGATTTAATTCGCGGGCGATCATCGACGCTACCCGCCCGTACGAGTGGCGCGATAAGTTTCCCAAGGTAAGCGGCCACAGCGCTGAACTCAAAGCAAAAGTACGAAAAAAATGGGAGAGGCTGTTGGCGGATAAATTTGGCGGAGGTCAGTCATGAGTCGATCTCTGGAAAACATTATTTAAGGAATGCAAGGCCTGGCGAATCACTTCTGGTTGCGTCGCGGCCAAGTTAACTTATATACACGTGGAGGAATTGGAGGTTTTGACAGGAATGGACCGCAACTCGATGAAGTTTGGCGCTCATTATTTGCCCACGTATGTGCCCGATCTGGACGGGCCGGTGGCGGAATTATACCAGCGGATGTTCAGCCAGATGGAGGAGATGGACCGGCTCGGCTACGATCATATTTGGGTTACGGAGCATCACTTTGCTCATTATGGCGGAAACCTGCCGCATCCGCCGACGTTCATGTCGGCGATTGCGCGTACTACGAAGCAAATTCGTCTGGGAGTGGCGATCAATGTTTTGCCTTTGCACAATCCTTTAGATGTGGCGGAATCTTATGCGATGGTCGACGTGATCTCAAACGGCCGGTTGGACTTCGGGGTGGGGAAGGGCAGCGAATCCCATGAGTTCAGGAAAGCCGGCGTTAATCAGGCCGAAGCAACGGGTCGGATGTATGAAGGCATCGAAGTGATCCGGCAGGCGTGGTCTGATAAGCCGGTCAATTTTAAGGGCGAGTTTTTCAATTATGAGAATGTCCCCGTTTTTCCTAAGCCCGCGCAGCGCCCGCATCCTCCGGTTTGGGTCGGTTGCGCCCGCAGCGAGGAATCCTTCCAGTGGGCTGGGAAGAACGGGTTTCACTTGATGACCTTGCCGTACTTGTATCGCGAGCCGCACGTTTTGCCCGGATTGGTTAAAACCTATCGCAGCGCTCTCGCCGAAGCCGGTCACGATTTTACGCAAACCGAAGTCCTTGGAAAGTTCCACATCTACGTTTCGAGCAGCCTGGATAAGGCGATCGACGAAGCAGGCTCGTATATGGCAAATTACGTCGATGTCCACAGAGCAGCGGACCCGGATCGGAAAGAAAGGGGATTGCTGGTCGTGCGAGATCCGAAAACTCAATTGAGCGAGGGGTTTGTGATTGCCGGCGATCCCGAGCGCTGCGTCGATACAATCGAGAGATGGCGTGAGGAAGTCGGTTTGACTGCGATTTCCGGAACATTCCACTTCGGCGGCATGCCGCAAGAAATGGCGCTGAGAAATATCCGGCTGTTTGCCGAGCGGGTGATGCCGGAGTTTAAATAAACTCTATTGTTGGAGGTCAAAGAATGAAGATCTGTAATTACAATAACAATCAGGCGGGTGTCGTCATTGGCGACAAGGTTTATCCGATCGGTGACGCATTGATTAAAGCCGGTTATGCGCGCAACGGCTACTCGATGCTGGAAATCATCGATGCGCTGGCGAATAATCCCGCCGCCATGCAGATCGCCCGCGACGCGGCGCAGGGCGCCGGCGGCGTGGCGCTCAGCTCGGTGAGATTGCTGGCGCCTATCACAAACCCCGGCTCGCTCTGGGCGGCGGCTGCGAACTATCGAGCCCACCAAGCAGAAATGATAACCCGCATGGGAAGCGCGGGCCGGGAAAACAAGAGCAAGGACGAGTTGATGGCGGAGTTTTTTCTCAAGCCAACGTCTTCTATTATCGGTCCCAACGACACCGTCATTCTGCCGAAAATTTCCAAGCTCGTCGATTTCGAGTGCGAGCTTTGCGCCGTGATCGGCAAGCCGGCGCGCAAAGTGACGGAGGACCAGGCGCTGAATTACGTGTTCGGTTACATGATGTGCTGGGATATCAGCCAGCGCGATCCCTGGGGAAAAGGCATGCAGAACACGCGGAATATTCGCAAGGGTTTTGACACCTTCAGCGGTTTGGGACCGTGGATCGTGACGCGGGACGAAATCGACGAGCCGCAGAACCTGACCATTAAAGTCCTGCAAAACGGCAAGGAAGTCATGACCGCGCACACGAGCGATATGATCTGCGGTCTGCGCGAGCATATCCGCTTTCTGACGAGCTGCTTGACCCTCCGCCCCGGCGATTTGATAACTACCGGAACGCCCGCCGGTGTGAGTAAGCTCCACGACGGCGATCATCTCAAGGGAACGATTGAGAAGATCGGCGAAATGGAGATCAATGTCAAAGCAGAGCAGTAAGGAGATTAACTAGTTCTCACTGAAAAAGCTGCTGATCATGCTTCGACAAAGCTCATACTGCGCCCCGTCGAAGGGTGAACGAGTTTTGTTCAGTGAGACTAACTAACGGGACCACGAGGTTCTTATGATTGAGTTGCCGAAACTGAATCCGCCCACTCGGACGCTTCTCGGCCCCGGGCCGAGTCCGGTTCATCCGCGCGTGTTGAAAAGCCTATCGTTGCCGGTGGTCGGCCACCTTGACCCCGCATTTCTCAAGATCATGGACGAATGCATGATCATGTTGCGCGAGATTTTTCAGACCGAGAATCGTCTGGCGTTGCCGATGTCCGGCACCGGGAGTTCGGGCATGGAAACCTGCTTTGTAAATCTGATCGAGCCCGGCGACGCCGTGTTGGTCGGCGTGGCGGGCGTCTTCGGGACGCGAATGGCAGACGTGGCGGAACGCTGCGGGGCCCAGGTGGATACCGTGCAAACCGAATGGGGCACCGCTCTGGAGCCAGCGCAGTTTCGCGAAGCGATGGCAAAGAAGTCATACAAAGTCGTCGCTATCGTCCATGCCGAGACTTCGACCGGGGTCCTGCAGCCGCTGGACGAGATCTCAAAAATCGTAAAAGAGCACGGCAGCTTGTTGCTCGTCGATACGGTAACATCACTCGGCGGGGCGCCCGTAAAAGTCGATGAACTAGGCATCGATGCCTGCTATAGCGGCACGCAGAAGTGCCTTAGCTGTCCGCCGGGACTCTCCCCCGTAACTTTCAGCGAGCGCGCGGTCGAGGTTCTTCGCAAACGTAAAACAAAAGTGCAGAGCTGGTATCTCGACCTGTCGATGATTGAGAAGTACTGGGGCCGCGAGCGCATCTATCATCACACCGCGCCGATCTCCATGAACTATGCCTTCCATGAGGCGCTTCAGCTCGCTCTCGAAGAGGGGCTTCCCGCGGCTTGGCGGCGTCACCGCCAAACGCACGAGGCGTTGATTGCCGAGCTTCAGAAGCTTGGAATAGAGCCGGCGGTCGCCGAAGCGATCCGCGCGCCTATGATCAACGCCATACGAATTCCCGCAGGCGTCGATGATGCGAAGGTGCGCCAACGTTTGTACGACGATTTCAGCATCGAAATCGGCGCGGGACTCGGACCGCTCAAGGGAAAGATTTGGCGCGTAGGTTTGATGGGGCACGGCGCGCGCGTGGAAAATGTGGAGTTGTTTATCGATGCGCTGCGGCAGTTGCTCTGAGGCAGGCCGATGAAAGGTCCATCTGCTTCGTCAGACTGTGTGACAACTAGCCGATCACCCTTCGACAAAGCTCAGGGCGAGCGGCTAATATCGGAAATCATAATCAGGAACGGTTCGTGCTGAACCCGGTCGGAGCAACGTTTACAGAGTTCTCACAATCTGTCGTTGCGCGGAGTGCCGTTACAGACACGCGCGCGCACTTTAGTCAACGGTGCTGACGAACTCTTTGCGAATAAATCCCGAGGTTCCGTTGGCGTGAATTTCCAGCCAGTCGCCGTAGACACCGATGACCACGATCTTGGTGCCCTTAACTACCTGTGAAATGGATGATGATTTGTAACTTGGTTCTTTGCGAACCGGCGTTGTGGTTCTGATTTCGAATAGGTTGCTGTTGGATTTGCCGTTTGGTTTCTGCTGCCGTGAATGCTCATTGGATGAGCGGTTTGCCCCGACTTGTTTTTGAGTCTCCACCGATTTCGCTAGTTCGGCAAGCTGAGCGGAAGCCCGCGCGAGAGCCGATTTGTCTTCAAGCATTCCAAGTGATTTTTCCCACGTCATGACGGTAGTGATGTCCATACCCTCGCGTACGAGTAGGAGCGGACAGCTAATGACGACCGGAGAGGAAACAACCTCTCTAAAATCCCACCTCGAGACGGATTCCAGTAGATCCTTCTTGAAATCTCCATCAGGAATCCGCGACGCGATCTCCTTTACGTTGCTTACTTCGCCGGAAGAATCAATGGCCAACTGCAGCAAGATACCGCCCATGAGGTTTGGGTTGTTCTCGCTCTCCTCGCGATAAACATCGCGCAATGCTGCGAGCTGGCTTTCGATCTTAGCGCTGATTCTCGCGGTATCGACATCCTCGTCTTTAAAGGCTTTAACGCTGAATCCCAGCTCGGGGGCAAAGACGACAACGTTTCCCAGCGCGACTTGCCACCTGGGTTGATTTTTTTTCGGCTTGGCTGCCGCGGTTTCGGGTGAGACCTCTTGTTGCGGAGAGTCGGCGCCCATGCGAAATCCCCACAGGATCATCCCTATTCCGAAGACACAACTTGCAAGCGCCACTAAGGCCCGTTTGTTTCTCATACTCCCGCAGTCCCGCTCATTCGACCACCCTCGCCGGGTTAAATGGCCAGAGGGCAGCAATTCTCGTACCGTCCTCTCACCAGCAAACCGCGAAACGTGAAATAGCATAACCGGGTCAAACGGGTCCGCGAATTTTTCTGAAAAGACGAAGCTTTAACCAGGCCCCCATCGCACTGGGTCGCCGTCACGTGGAGCACGCGGGGCTCGGCTGCCCGAAAAAGGAGTCAAAAACGTGCACATTTATCGACGACTTTTCACCGGTTAGAGGCTTTTTTTGACCATGGCCCGGTCAGCACCACGAAAATCTTCATGGGCGAGTACGAAGGCTTTTACACCTTGTTGCTCCAACGGGTGGGCGATATGGCACGTCAGGGCAAATCTCTGGACGAAATAAAAAAAGAGCTCAAGATGCCGGAATACGCCGACTGGGCGGGCCAGGATCGGCTCGGAGTCAACATCGACGTGGGGCATCCAAGTCGGCCAAAAGTAAGGCTTGAGAAAGAACCACGAGGCTGGTAGTTCAAAGAAAATACCCGAGGAGTCATCTTCGATTCTTCAGAGACTCTTCGCTAGCGTCAGACTGTGTGAAAACACCGTTCATGGTTCCCTTCGACTTCGCTGGGCAGGCTCGCGCACCACGAACGGTGCGGTTTGATTAGAAATTGAGTAATTATCCGTTCGAAAGAGTTTTCACACAGTCTAGCGTTCAGAATGACAACTTTCAGTGTCAAGTTCGCGGTATGGAGGATTGAAATATGCCCAACGTAAAGTTACCGACCGGCGTCGATCTTTATTACGAATCTCACGGCCAGGGAGAGCCGCTTATCCTGGTGCCGTCGACGGCGTACTCCGGTGAGGTATGGAAACCCTCGCAAATGCCGCTGGCGAATTCGTTAAACCTGATCCTCCACGACCCACGAGGATGCGGACGGTCGGCGGCTACGCAGAACGTCTATACCATCGAGCAGATGGCTGCTGACATCGTCGCCTTGATGGATCATCTGAAGCTTGCCTCGGCCCACCTTCTCGGTCACTCGATGGGCGGGCGGATCGCGCTCAACCTAACGCAAAACTTTCCGGGGCGAGTGGAAAGCTTGATTATGGCCGCGAGCGGTTCGGGCCCGGCGGCAAGAACCGGGGCAGACTGCGTCGCCGGCTTGCCGCACCGCCTGGTCGTAGAACTCGTCGAAATGGGATTCGAAAAATTCGTTTATCACGAGATCTGCGAATCGGATACTTTCTTCACTAAGGACTACCGTCAACGGCAACGTGATAAGGTCGAGGAGTTTTTCAAGCTCGCCTGGGCAACGCACGCCAAACTGCCGGAATTTGTCCACCTCTGCATCGCACGGCATAACTGGGAAGGCACGCACAGGTTGGGGGACGTCCAAGTTCCGACCTTGGTGGTAATCGGCGATCAAGACACGGTCGGGAGCAATCATGTCGGTCAAGCGGAGGTATTGGCGAAGCGAATCCCGGGCGCGCAGATGAAGACTTTAAAGGGGCAGTCGCACGGATTTTTCTGGCAAGCTACGGAAGAGACCAATTCCATGATTCTCGATTGGGTTAAGAGGCACCGTTCCGCGAAAGCATAGAGGCAAAGGATATGGCCGAAAAAGTAGCCAGTCCCCCAGAGCCGATTGCGACACAGTCTCTCGAGGGAATAACCGGCAAACCGGTCACCGCGGCGCCAACGTGTGCGCGATGTTCAGCAGCATTTCTTCGAAGTCGGCCAGCGCATTGAAGCGCGGCGAGCCGCCGAGATGAGGCGTCACGATGACGTTGCGGAAACCAAGCAACGGGTCCTGCAATGGGCCAGGCTCCTCATAAAAAGTGTCGAGTCCGAATCCCGCCACCCGCCCCGACGACAGCCCCTCTCGTAGGGCTACGCGGTCGACCAGTTGCGGTTGCGACACGTTCACAAGCAGCGCCCCAGGCTTGATGATCGAAAGCTCACGCCGTCCAATGATGCCATTGGTCTCGGGTCCACCGGGCAAATGGAGGCTCACGCAATCAGAGGTCGCCAGTAGTTCGTCCAGGCTGCAATAGGTTGCCTGGTAAAGTTCCTCTTCTTTCGCATCGACGCGATGGCGCTGCGTATAGGCGATGCGCATCTCCAACGCCTTCGCGCGCAGCGCCAGCTCCCGCCCGATCTCGCCAAAGCCGATGATGCCCAGCTGTTGCCCGAATAGGGTCCGAAGCCCTGTAATACGGGCCCAGTTTCCGTTGGGTGTGTGTGCCCGCTCGAAGCGCGTCGGCGAAAACCCTGCCGCGCGCAACTGGTAAAAGCCGATAAGGCCGGCAGTCTCCGTGATTCTGCGAGCCAGCGCCAGCATCAATGCCAGCGCGTGCTCCGCGGTGGCGATATTGGCGCGGCGGCGAATCGTCAACACGCGCACGCCGGCATGTTCGCACGCCCACCGATCGATCCGCGGCGTCAAGATACCGTACTTCTGGACAACTTTGAGCGCGCCCCCGGCGGCTGCGATCTCCTTTCTGCCGATGTTGAAGTCTTCAACGACGATCACCCGCGCGCCGGAGAGATTTGCATGTAGAGCCGCTTGATTCTCGACGAGCCGGACCTCCGCCGGATAGAGATTATCCAGACGCGCGCGCAATCTAGCGCACCAGCCGGCGAAGTCGGCCTCGTCATGCGCCATGAAATGGTAGAAGGCATGGATGCGCTCTACCGGCGCCGATGGATCCAGAATCACTTGGATCGTACGCAGAAACCGGTCGTCTTCGACGATGACAACGGGGCGGGAAGGGGAAGACATTACGCAGCGTTGCCGCCTTGATTCGCCGCGGGCTCCGGATCGACCTGCAGCGCTTTCAAGCATCGGGTAAGCATATTGTAGGCGCCGATCAGCATCGTCAATTCCACGATCTGCCGCTCGCTGAAATGAATCTTTAACGCGGCGAACACTTCATCGGGTACGTCGATCTGCCTGGTCATAGAGTCGACATATGCAAGTAGCACGCGCTGCCGTTCACTGAATAGATCAGAGGATCTCCAGGCGCTTAGCGCGTCAACCTGCGCCGGGGTAAGGCCTTCTTTCAAAGCATATGCCGGCCCGTGCGCGCGCAACACATATTCAACGTTATTGACAATCGCCACGCGAATCACCGCCAACTCGCGGCATTGGCCGTCGATTTCAGTTCCGTAGCGGACCGCCTGATTCAGCTCAAACCAGGCATTAGCCAGCGCCGGGCTGTGCAGCATTAAACGATAAATATTGATGAGCCGCCCGCCGCGGGCGCCGCGGATCTTTGTGATGAGGTCCGCCAGCTCGGGATGATCTTTCTCTTCGAACAGCGCTACGCGTGCCATGGATGCTCCGTAAGGCGACTCTGTGAGTATTCCGTTCTTGTCGATCGTTGGTTTCTTTTTATCGCAAGGCGAAAAAAATATCCATTCGTGCTTGACTTGAAGGCTGCCAAGAAGAGAAAGTAAGCGGCTGTTAAAAGCGAAGTAGCATGGGGCAGGGAGCAAGAGCAGATATCAGAGGTCGGGCGCTGATCATACGAGAATAACGGTATGCTTGTTAACTGCGTCGCCTATCAGAACGGCCGAAAGGTGGCGGACATTCCGGTCAGCGAAATCCACGCCCACCTAGAGCAGCCCGATCGCTTCGTATGGGTGGCGCTTAAAGACCCCGAGCCGGCCGAGCTGGAGGAGATGCAGAAACAGTTTGGACTCCACGAGCTGGCTGTTGAAGACGCCCGACACGGCCACCAACGTTCCAAGATTGAAGAATACGGCGAGTCGCTGTTCGTGGTCCTCCATATGATCGAATCCGAGGGGGACGAGCTAAACGTTGGCGAGGTCGCTATCTTCGCCGGCCGAAATTACGCGCTCTCGGTGCGCCGCGGGGGGCAGCGCGGCTTTACGGACGTGCGCACTCTTTGTGAGCGGGAGCCCGAGCTTCTGCGTCATGGACCGGGTTATGTGCTGTATGCTTTGATGGACGCAGTGGTGGATCGCTATTTCCCAGTCCTCGACACCCTCGAGACCGAGCTCGAGAACATCGAGGAACGTATCTTCGCAATCGAAGAGACGACGCGCACCAATATCGAGGCGCTCTACGATCTCAGACGGAAGATTACGACCGTGAGGCATGCCATCGAACCGATGCTTGAAGCCACGGGGCGCCTTTATGCGGGTCGCGTCCCTCAGCTGGTCGCCGATCTCCAAGACTATTTCCGGGATGTCTACGATCACCTCGTCCGGCTGAACCAGTCTCTCGAAACTTTGCGGGATATGACGACGACGGCAACTTCAGTCAACCTTTCTTTGATTACGATTCAGGAAAGCGAGGTGACGAAGCGGTTAGCTGCCTACGCGGCGCTGGTGGCCGTGCCGACCATGATCGCAGGGATATATGGCATGAATTTTCAGCATATGCCGGAGATCGATTGGGTGTACGGCTATCCTTTGACACTGGCTACGATGGCAGCCATCGACGTTTATCTCTTCTATCGCCTTCGCAAAGCGAAGTGGCTGTAGGCGACAACTTTCAACTAAAGTAGCACAGAAGTGCGCCCCAGGAGCGAGCCTCTCGCGGCCGGGCTAGGGCAACTCCGCAAGCAGCCGGCCGGCGCCTTGGAGAGGTTGGCGAACGTGAAGACACTTCTGCACGTACCAGACTCGCGCCGCAACCGGATGGACGACCGGCACTCCCAGGTCCTCCTCCACGGGAACCGCATCGACGACGCGCCAGGCGCCGGAGCCGAGCAGATAAATCGCCTGAGCGTCGGGAGATTTGAGAAAAGATCGCTTGAGATGCGTGTAAATTTGCTCGGCGGAAAGATCGCTCGATTCGTCGGGCGAAGTGTCCATACCCTCCATCGCCAGCACTTCAAAACCCGCGTCGGTGAAGTAGCGCGTAAAGAGCTCGTTGAGCTTGTTGTCCCGATAATAGGTACAGCCCACAAATCGCTTGGCACCTAAAGCTCGCAGAGCTTCCGCCTGGGTCATGCCCGACGTGAAGACAGGTACCTTGTATTTCTCCTCCCATTGTTTCACGATCTCCTGCTCGCCTTTGTAGCTCCGCACCATGAAAGGCGGCGCGCCTTCCGGATGCATGAGATCGACGCCGATTTTTGCCAGCTCGGCGACCCGCTCGTTGTAGCTTTCGAGGGCGTCAAGATAACCCCGTTCGGTGTGCTCTTTTATTCCGGCGTACGTCGGAATCACGCCGACGCCCTCCGGAAGCAAGCGAATGAACTCAACGAGCGACCCTGAACTGTAGGTAGGTTTGACGACTCCAACGGTTCCCCGCCAACTCGCTGTGGCCATTTTCCCTCCTTACCGGTTAGACGCCGGGCAGCGAGGCCGCGGCCGGCGCAAAGAAACTCTCGTAATCGATCTTGTTCGGCGACAGTCCCTGCTCGTAGCCGTACTGCGTGATTGCGTCCAGCGCGCGCCGGTTGCTCTCGATATTGTAGGCCCAGTAGTTTTCTCCCATCAGCGCGCGCTGCTCATCCACCGCGGCCGCGGCCCATGAAATCACGAGAATCTGCGGGTCCGCTCCTTCGAGCCGGTTGAAAGCCTCATCCCGGGACTGGCGGAAAGCCTTGAGCAAGGCCACAGGCGCATTTGGATGAGAATCGACGAACTCCTGTTTCAGTGTCACAACGTGACTGATCGGAAAGATTCCAGTTTTTTTGAAGTAGGTCTGCTCTTCCGTCTTGTAGTCGCCGAAGAGCCGGCGTACACGCGGATCCTTGCGTGAAATGGAGGACAGCACATTGGGACCGATGACGGCATCCAGCTCTCCATCCAATAACCGGCGATCCATTATTTCGTCCCTCTCACCGTCGGTCCGGCCGGCCAATTTTTGGATGCGAATCCCCTGCGCAGCACCGTCTCCTTTGACGCGTTCCGCGAGCCAGTTGATCCGGCTGAGATCGACGCCGTAATAATGTTGCAACGCGCCCCGCGCCCACACGCCGGCGGTGTTGTCCCACTGCATGATGCCCACGCGCTTGCCTTCCAAGTCGCGCGGCGATTCGATCCCGGCCTTGCTATTGACGAAGATGTAGGAAAGACGAAACTTTCGGTTGGGGAAAGCGGGTATAGATAGGTGACGCGCGCCTTGCGCATGGGCGCGCACGCGCGCCGCAAAGCCGCAGTCCCAGGCATCGGCGTCATCCTCCGCCTTGACGACTTCAAATTGAAAGCCATCGACTTTCACGGTCCCATCGGTCAGGGGCATGTTGGTATCGACAGTCGGTTCTCGGAAATAGAAGCGAACTTTTGGGTCAGCCATGATTCATCTCCTTGTGAATTTCGAACATTCAACGTAGGCCGGCCTGACCGTAGTTGCCAGAGCGGGTTACGTTATAAAAGGCCCATCTATCTTTGGTTCCTTCCTGCAGCTTGCGGCTCCGCCGCGTTCGCGAGACCAGCCGCGGGCACCTGGATGCCATGCCGGATGCCGAAACTTCGGCCAAGGGCTCTGACGAGGAGCGCCCCCGCAACCGTGAGAACGATGATGAAGATGCTGATGATACTCGCAGCCTCTCGATTGCTGATTGCAACCGACGACAGCTCGAGAGCCAGAAGCGACAAGGTCATGGTATCGCGAGAGGCGAGCAAGATAATGCTGCTGGTGGCGCCGGCGGCATTGACGAAGTTCATGACCGCCAAAAGTGTCAGGGTGGGCATTAGCAACGGCAGCCAAATTCGAAAGTATGTTCTGATCCATCCGGCTCCGGATACACGCGCCGCTTCCTCCATGTCTGCTCCAACCTGAACGAAGACGCCTTTCATAATGTTGACTCCATAGGTGTTTCCCTGAAGGATCACCACAATGATCAAGGCCCAGATCGTGCCGAACAGAAAGTTAAGCACCGGGGTGCCGAGGAAAACCCACAGGAGTCCCAGCCCCGCGAGAATACCTGGGATGGCCCCCGAGACCCAAATCATTAGATCCAATGCTCCCCGTCCCGGCATCCGCGTGCGCACCAGGATATAGGCGATAACGGAGAACAGCAGCGGGCTCACGATACCGGCGGTGGTCCCGAGAACCACAGTCGTGCGCAACGAGTCAACAAACACGGGGTCGCTCAGGACTAGTTTCCAATGGTCCAGGGTATAGCCGAGCACGAAATAACCTATCCGGGTCATGAAGCTTCCCGCCAGCAATACGAGAGCCGGACCGATCGTGAGTAATACCAGCAGGAACGCGATGATAGCCAAGGTAACATAGTTCCACCGGCCGAGATCGATGAGGCCGGGACGGAAGCTGCCGGTAATCGTCGTGTAACGGCGCCGTTCCAAGATCCAGCGCTGCAGCGGGATGATCAACCCGATCATCAGCAACGTGAGACTTGCCAACACAGTTGCCTCGCCGTAGTTGGGAACCGGGTCTCGTATCAGGGAATAGATTTTCGTCGAGTAAACGTAGAACCCGAACGGCATGCCTAGCAGGTACTCAGTCTCGAACGATTGAAAAACCCGCAGGAGCTGCAGAGCAAACACCAGAACCAGCGGTGAAATCATCAACGGAAGCGTGATCTTGAATACGGTCCGCAAGTTGCTGGCGCCCCCGACACGCGCAGCCTCTTCCAGACTGGCGTCCATGTTTCGGAAGGCCGGCGTGAGCAGCATCACCTTGATGGCGATGCCGTGGCCCATCAGATTTGCGAAGACGATGCCCGGGACGCTAAAGATGTTGAAAGGCCCTTGCTCGAATATACCGAGCTTTGTCAGACCAACGTTGATCCACCCGATGTCCGGGTCTAACAAGGTGATCCAGGCGATGGTGGTGGGAAGGCTCGGCACCATGTAAGAAACCCAAAACAAGAATTCCAGGGTATGACTGAACGGAATGCGCGTGCGCGCGAGGATCCAGGCTATGGTGACTCCGATCGGAAGGCTGGTGGCTACGTTCAAAAACCAGATGAGCACTGAGTTGCCGAGGGAGCTGAGCAAGCCCGGCCGCTGAAACGCGTTTTCCCAGTGGCGCAGCCCCCACGTGCGAGGTTCAACGAACCAATCGGTAGCCGCGTTGAAGCTGTTGATCAGCAGAAGCAGAACCGGCCAGATCAGGAAGTAGCCCAGCGACAACAGAACCGCCGCCATGATGAAATGAGCCGGGCCGATAGCTGCGGCGGGGCGACCTACCGGGATACTGTCAACGGTAGTTGACGGCTCCATTTTTCGACCCTTGCTCTTGACCTACCCGCAGCGGCCGCAGTTTCTAATCCGCTGATAACGGAGCGGTGCCGCCGTATCACCGTATCACCTCGGGCCTGCATCCGCGTGTCCTTCCCGCTCGAACGACTTGAACTGTTTAAACGGCTTGAACGGCGCTTTTCATTTCTGTCGCGATTCCCAGATCTTCAGGATCCACTTCTGAGCTTCCTCCTGCTTCTCTCCCATCCCGGGTTCGGCGTCCGGAAAACTGAATTTTGCACCCGTCTTGCGTCGCTGCTCCGGTACCACCTCGCCAAACGGAATATCGATGCGCAGCGATGCCCGATCGAGAAACGGGATCGTCGTGTGGGTCAACGTCTGGCCCTCCTTCGACAAAAACCAGTTCACAAAGAGCTTTGCCGCGCTCGGATGGGGCGCATTATTAAACACCGAAATGCAGCATCCGGAGCCACGCGCTCCAATCAGGTCGACTTCCTTCGGCATCCACCTGAGTTTGATGGGCAGTCCTTTTTTCTCGAGCGCTCGCAACTCTTCGTCGCCGGTGACAATGGCCAGGAGCGGGAATCTTCCTCCCACAAGCCAGGTCTCCAGGATGCGCCGATCGTCCGAGAAAGTCACTCCCGCATTGAGCAGGTAAGTCTTAACCCATTCCGGCCCCCGGTCAGGCTCGAAGTAACTGTCAATCATCTGCCGAATACCGGACGGGTCGCCCATCCCTTGCCCTGCGATCTTGCCTTTCCAGCGCGGATCGAAGAAGTCGGTCTGTTTCTTGATCGTCGCGATTTCTTCTTCCTTGATTTTTTCGGTGTTGTAGTAGGACTTGTAGTCACTTTCGACCGATACGTGATAGATGAACGTGTGCTTCGATTCTTGGTCACCGTACCAGTGTTTGCCCCCGTGCCAGCCGGACGTATTGACCACCTCGGGATGGATGAGCAAGGGCGCCAGCGGAGTCAGCGAACCTGACGGAACCAGCCTTTGCTTGTTCTCGCGGATACTGATCAAAGCGACGTCCATCGTGTATCTGCCGGCCTTGCGCTCCGCCAGCACGCGGTTAACGGTATCGGTCGCGCTGCCCTTTGACATCTCGGCCGTGATGCCGAACTTCTTTCGAAAGGCATCGAGGACGGGGCGATACTGGCGGGAAGGCGCGCCGCCGGAAGCGATCGAAACGGTTCCCTCCTGCTTCGCAGCGGCGATCAGTTTGGACCATTCCTGTTCGAAGTTCCCGGCCTGGGCGCCGTATGATACCGAGAAAAATGAGAAAGAAACACCCAACGTGGCTAGTACCATTCGTGTTGCGCGACGGACCTTTCCATTCCGTTTTCCGCAGTTCCACCTCTCTTTGGCGCGAATTTTGAACATGGCCTCTCTCCTTTCAGTGTATTTGCCGTTTAGACGTCACTGCTGCTTTAAACCCTGTCTTCCGTATGTGACCAGTTGGAGGCCCACGCGCTATGCCCGTCCGGCCTTAGCTTCAGCCAGACTTTGCCGCCTTCTTCAATCGGATTGTGGCGCTCTCCATAGATCAGAATTTCCCCTTGGTCTTGCACCTGAACCTGGTATTCGATTCGTTCGCCGACGAACAGCGCAGCCTGTGCTGTGCCGCCGATCATTCCAGACGGAACCCCGGAGCCTAGGGCCGGGTGGATTTCAACGTCCTCGGGCCTGACTCCCATGTAGACAGGCTCGCCGGCCTTGATGCCGCCCGGGTCGTAGGTGCGTCCAAACACGATGCAATCCGGCGCGCCGGAAATTGCGATGGCCATCTGCCCGGCCGGGTTGCTGGTTTGCACGGTGCCTTTGAACAACAGGGTCCGTCCGACAAAGTCGCGGACAAACTCATTGACCGGCTTTTCGTAGAGCAGCCGCGGGTCGCCCTGTTGCTGCACGACCCCGAAGTTCATGAGTGCGATGCGATTGGAAAGGCTGAGCGCTTCGATCTGATCATGCGTCACGAACAGCAACGCGATGTTCAGCTGCTTTTGCAAGAGCTTCACCCGTATGCGCATCTGCTCGCGCAGCTTGGCGTCAAGATTGCTAAATGGCTCATCGAGCAGCAATACTCTAGGCTCCGTGACCAGCGCTCGCGCGAACGCCACGCGTTGTTGTTGTCCGCCGCTCAAAAGAGGCCCCGGCCGGTCCTCGTATCCGCCCATTCCGACGAGCTCCAGCGCCCGCCGCATCCGATCCCCTATTTCCTTCCGCGGAAACTTGCGCGCCTTGAGCGGGAAGGCTACGTTTTCAGCCACCGTCATGTGCGGCCAGATAGCATAGGATTGGAATACCATTCCGACGTTGCGCTTGTCGGGCGGAAGAAACAATCGGCGCGAGGTCATAACAACGGCACTGTCGCCAAAAAAAATGTCGCCCGCGTCGGGGACTTCCAAGCCGGCCGCCATGCGCAGGGTCGTGGTCTTGCCGCAGCCGCTCGGGCCCAGCAAAGTTACGATTTCACCGTCATACACTTCCAGCGAGAGGTCCTTAACCGACGGCTGACTATTTCCCGGATAGGTCTTCCACAGGCCTTGGAGCCTCATGGCATCTTTGGCCTTATTGAAGTCCTCTATACGGGTAGCAGCGGGCGACCCGGACACTTCTCTAGCAGGCTGCTGAAAAAGACTCATATGCCAATGCCGATTGCCCTGAGCTTGGTCGAAGGGTGCGCTCAATCGCCTCTACCAACAGGCATTTCAGAATCCGCGCGCTTCTTCTTTCATATAGAAGCCAAGCTTTTTCATAGCCGGCCAATCATCGATCGAGAACAGAATCGAATCCTCGCTGGCGGTGTTCTCGTGATAGTGCCACTTCCATGCGGGGACGGCGAAAATGTCGCCGCGCCGATATTCTAATCGCTCGCCTTCGATGGTAATCGCGCCTTCACCTTCGAACGCGAAGTAGAAACT
>JBOHVS010000079.1:0-37821 GCA_050735975.1 Binatia bacterium
TTGTTGATTTGTCGAAGTCTGACCTGCTCTTGCCCCTGCGCCTTTTCCTTTTTCCCTGATCAGACTCTAGCGAAAGCTGGCGGGATCCTTGGCCTCACGCGGGAACCAGCCGCCGAGCCGGTGGTAACCCTTCAAGTAGCTGATCTGCCCCTCGTTGGTCATCGCGTTCTCCAACACGCTGACGAGGCGCACCGCTACGGTTGGCAGTGGTTGCCATTGCGGCTCGTCGAGCTGCCGTGCAAGTTCCTCAGCCGTGAGCGTCTTGAGGTACGTCTTCATTTGCTCATACGCCGCATCGTGGTACGCCAGAAGCAGCTCTCGTGAGGCACGGAAGGCCCGCACTTGTTCGCGGGTGTGAGTGGCGGATCGCCCAAAGTCGGCAGGCTCGGGCGCCATGCCAAATCGAGCCGCCCAACCATCTCCGATCCATAGCTGCTCCCGGCCGCCAAGCCGCGACACATTGCTGTCCATGACCCGGCTGAGGCGCCAGGCAAGCCATCCTATGGGCGGGTGCGGCTCCTGGACGAGCTCCGCCGCGCTGATGTCGGCCAGGGTGCGATGCAGGGATTCGTAGACCCGTGTGAACGCGTCCAGCAAAATGTCAGTCTCTGTCATTGGCAACCACCTTTCTGCTAGTAGATGCAGCGCGCCTCCTCGCAACCCGAACTGCGAACTTTGAATACGAAACATCTTAGCTTCGCGGCGGCAGAGGATCGTTGCCGAAGAGCTTCTTGAACAGCTCGACAACCTCCGGCTCGCGGGGTAGCTCCTTGATCACCTTTTCGAGCGTCTCGGGCATGAGCGGCGGCGAGTCGTCTCCCGTTTTTTCATATTCCTTCAAAAACTCGGGATCTTTAAAAGTCCGCCGCATCGCCTCCTGCAGGATCTCGACCCGGTCCCTGGGCGTTCCCGGAGGAAGCACAAACGGCGCGCCCGCCAACTGAAATGTCCGGTGCATCGCGACCAATTTGCGCTCCTTGTCGGACCGGGCAAAGCTCCCAAGTTCCGGCAGTTGAGCGTAGCGGGAATCGGGATGTTTCTGCCCTTTAGGAACTTCGATGATGGCATGAACATCCACAAGACCTTTCTCCAGCCAGCCCCGGCGTATAGGGTTATCAGGGTGATTTGACCTCACGTCCACCTCACCGCGCAGAAAAGCGGCATCCAACTCCGGGCCGCTGTATCCGATGACAAACCTCGGGTCTTTAAGGCCGATCAGATACACAAACATTCTGCCGGTGTAATAGATTGTATGCCCAACGGATTGGGCGCCGAGCCGGAGCCCTGGCGCCGAGCGCAGTTGGTCCAGACTGCTCACGCCTGCACCCTTGCGGCTCAAAAAGATGTGCGGGTGCCCGCTGTAAGGAGTTCCCAGGTAACTAAACCTATCGACATCGTAGAGTACGCCGCTGTCTCCGACGACGGCGGCCGGCACGAACGAAGAAAGCATCGCGCCGATCGTGAGTCCGTCCGGACGCGCCGATCGATAGACGTGGTTTGCGGCCTTCCGGCCTCCCCCCCCCGGCATGTACTCAACGACGATGGTGGGGTTGCCAGAGATATGCTTGCGGAGAAAGGATATAACCGTTCTTATACGCATATCTGCTGTGCCGCCCGGATTCGTTCCCGCAACCACGGTGAGATTTTTGTCATGGTAAAAGGAAGTCTGGGCTGCGGCCAGGCCCTCTGAAACGATCCACACGAACAGCACGACGAGAAAAAACTCGACGTTGAAAGCGACGGAACGAACATTTTCGCCCTTCATAGTCTCACCCCTCGTTACAGCAGCAATAGGTTGTTGGCGTATAGGAGCATTGGATTCTACTCCGATGTTTGGCGGTTAAGGCTGGCCGATTCTAGGCGAATTAGCGGCAGAAAGACAAGGCGTAATCGCAAAACGAAGCTCCGTTGTGCGGAAGAGCTTGCGCTCCTTCTTGGACTTGGGCTATGAGGGACTGTTGGAATCAAGATTTTTCAGGGCGTGCAGTAGGCGCGTTTTATGCTCTGAAACTACTGAGAGATTTACCGCGGATTACGGAAAGACGGAGAAGAGTTTAATCTAACGAAGGAGAAAAACTATGCTTCGTAAACTTTTCGCAGGTCTGATTATCCTTCTGGCGGTGAGCCTTAGCCACCACGACCTGTTCGCTCAGATCAAGAAGGTGAGGTTATCGGTTCCCTCTATCGGTACCAACTCGATGCTTTTCGGTCTCGCCGCGGAAAAGGGATTCTTCCGCGAAGAGGGTTTGGAGGTCGAGAGCATCAACATGAGGGGTTCGTTAGGCGTTAAGGCTCTCATCGGCGGCGACGTGGGCTATTCGGCCGCGTCGGGATCGATCATTACCGCGGCGCTTCGCGGCATCGGGGTAAAACTCGTCTCCATACTGTCGCCGGCGCCGGTATTCCGTATGATCGCGCAAAAACAAATCAAGTCGATGAAGGATCTCAAAGGAAAAACGGTCGCTCTCTCTTCGCGCGGAGGCACCATCGACCATCTGACACGCATCATGCTCGAGAAAAACGGACTGGTCCCGGAAAAGGATGTCACCCTGATTGTCGTCGGCGGGCAGCAGACCATATGGAACGCTATTAGAGCGGACCGAGTCTCCGGCGCGCTCATCAATCTGCCTGGCTATCTGATTCTCGGCAAAGAGGGGTTCACGGACCTTGGCGCAGCGCGCGATTATTTCTCGTTTCATCCGACCGGTGGTTTGGGCGTATCAGATGAAAAAATCAAGCATGATCGCGGTGAGGTCGTTGCTTTCCTCAAGGCGACGTTGAAAGCGCGGCGGCTGTATTTGAACGATCGCGCGGCGGGGATCAAAGCTCTCACCAAACATGGGGGCCTGACAGACGATTCTCTCGCCGCAGACACCTATGAAGAGTATCGGCAGTATCTTTCCCCCGACGGGTTGGTAGACGAAAAATGGATGAAGAACGCCATGGACTTCATTCTCAAGGTCACGGACACGAAAAAGCAAATTTCACCCGCCGACGTCTTCGATTTCAGCCTCACTCAAGAAGCCATTGCGAAGATGAAATAGCCGGGTCAGGAATTACCCTCTTGCTTGCCTGGATGAAAAAGTTCTCTGACCCGATTGCTCTAACCGGTCACCGCTCTTTAAACTTTTGGCTCAAAGGCTTCTTCGATCCTTCCGCCAAGCGCTTCTGGCCAGATCGCATACGTTGCTATGATACCGTCCCTGGTGGTAGGCTTGCCGCAGAAATAGGAGAATTGTTGATGCCTGAAGCGGTGACTGTTGGCATTCCATACACAGTGGAGACCGGTGAGAATCTCGTCAACGAAACCTTCGGCCCGAACAATATTCGCCGGCGTAAGACGGGCACCCAGGAGTTGAAGCCGATGGAGGTTCGCAACGGCCGCCTGTGCGCCGGTGCGCTTTCGCTGGAAGAGCAGGGTTTCGTATTCGTCGAGCACAAAACGAAAGTCGCCGATTTCTTCGACCCCGAGCAGTTGAAATCTGTGTACTACCCGGAAGTAGAGCAGTTAATCAAGAAAACGGCAGGGGCATCGCGGGTGGTGACTTTCGATCACACGCTGCGTTCGGGCAACGAGACGGAGAGAGAGGAGAAGCTCATTCGCGAGCCGGTGCTTTCAGCACACAATGACTATACGGAATGGTCCGGACCCAATCGGGTGCGCGAATTTCTTCCCAATGAGGCTGAAGCATTGCTCGCGCGCCGCTTCGCGATCATTCAGGTATGGCGGGCGATCAATCAGCCGATCCAGTCCAATCCCCTTGCGGTTGCCGACGCCAAAAGCATCGCGACGGAGGATTTCCTCATGGCAGAGCGCCGCTATCCGCACCGCGTGGGGCAAACGTACCGATTGAAATACAGCCCGAATCACCGGTGGTTCTATTTTCCCGAGATGCGCCGTGACGAAGCTTTAGTGTTTAAGGTATACGATTCGGAAAAGGACGGCCGGGCGCGGTTCACGCCCCACACGTCGTTCGATGATCCTACGTCCCCTCCCAACGCGTCGCCGCGGCAAAGCATCGAAGCGCGCGCATTCGCGTTCTTTGCGTCGTAACCTTAGAAGAACCGGTTGTTGCCGGAGACCGGGGTGGAAGCGGTACGTCCATCAACGGGTCGACGACGAGTGATCCGCGGTGCCACTTGAGAATCGGAATGACCAGTCCGTCGCTTTCCCGAAGCCGTTAGTTGCCGCGATCTACATCATCGGTTTTTCTTAGATGTTACCGGACAGTTCTTCCAAAGCGTCTCTGTTACAACCCATCGAAGGCTTGTTAATGCTCCGACATGCACCGGAAACATGTCGCGGTGACCCGATCGATCAAAGGGGTCCGGGAGATACGGACTTGCCATCCAACTTTAAATTGGGCTATGAGGGAAGAGGTAACCGCGATACTGCAGCGATTTTGATAAGCAACACAAATGGGGGCCACAATCATGGACTATTTCGAACCCAAGTCGATCAGCGAAGCGCTTGCGCTGCTCGGCAAATATGGCGAAGAAGCCAAGGTGATCGCCGGCGGCACCGACTTGCTGGTGGACATGAAATACAAGGAAGAGCCGGGCTGCTTGATAAATATAAAGAAGGTTCCCGGGATGAATCACATCCAGGAGAACGGCGGCTCCCTTCAGATCGGACCGCTCGTGACGATACGCGAACTCGAGACAAGTCAAATCGTGCGCGAGCGACTCTCGTTGCTCTGGGAAGCAGCGCATCAGTTCGCGTCTCTGCAAATCCGCAACACGGCGACCATCGGCGGCAACATCTGCCGGGCTTCTCCTTCGGGTGAAACCTTGGCGCCGCTCCTGGTGCTGGAAGCAAAAGGCAAGCTCGCATTCTCCGACGGCGACAAGACCGAACCGTTCACTTCATTTTTTCAGGGACCAGGGAAATCCAGCCTGGGGACAAAGGGTCTACTGACCGAAATCGATGTCCCCTATCCATCGGCTGGTAGCCACGGCGTGTATTTGAAGCATGCCGTGCGAGGGGCGATGGATATCGCCATGGTTGGAGTGGCGGTGTTGATCACGCCCGACGCGGCGAAAAATAGCTTACAAGATGTCCGCATCGGCTTAGGCGCCGTGGCGCCGACGCCGATTCGCGCAACCAAAACCGAGGCGCTTCTACGCGGCAAGCCGCTCAGCGCGGCCTTGGCGCAGGAGGCGGCGCGCATGGCCGCTTCGGAATCGCGTCCCATCGACGACCAGCGCAGCAGCGCCGAGTATCGCCGATGGATCGTCGAGGCCCTGACCCGCCGCGGTTTGGAACAGACCTGGAAAGCGGCGACCGGCAAGGAGGTGGTCTGATGGGTTTCACAATCAACCTCACCATCAATGGTAAGTCCCACAGCGCGGCGGCGGAACCCTCCACGTCATTACTGGACTTCTTGCGTGACACGCTGCAATTCAAAGGTACGAAACTTTGCTGCAACACCGGCGAATGCGGCGCCTGCACGATCATTTTTAACGGCAAGCCGGTCAACTCCTGCGTCACCCTCGCGGCCGATGCGAACGGCGCTCAACTCGTGACAGTTGAAGGCTTGGCGGACGGAGATAAATTGCACCCGGTGCAACAGGCGTTTATCGACACCGGCGCGGTTCAGTGCGGTTACTGCACCCCGGGATTCATCATTTCCGTCAAGGCCCTGCTGGACCGCACGAAGCATCCGACACCGGAAGACATCGAAGAAGCCGTTTCCGGCAACATCTGCCGCTGCACCGGGTACACGAAGATCGTCGATGCGATTTACCTGGCCGCCGAGCGGCTGGCCGGCGAGCAGGGAGCATGGCGCAGCGAGCGTGAAGCAAAAAGCTAGCCAAAAACATTTGAATTGGGATGAACAGATCGGAAAAACTGTATCTCGCGCAAAGACGCCAAGCGCGCCAAGTTCGGAGAAACAAGAAGATATTTTTCTTTGCGCCCTTGGTGTCTTGGCGCGATAAATTCTTGAAGTAGTGTTGTTCAACATTTGCAAAGTAACAAGCTAAGAGCAAAGCGCGAAGGCGAAGAGCGCACATTAAGTACTCCAAAATCGAAAATCTAAAATCCAAAATCGGCTAGAAGGAGCTAAGGTCATGGCAAAAGCTGAATACACGGTATTGGGCACAAGTATTCCGAGAATCGGCGGCGTCGAGCGCGTCATCGGCGCCGGCATCTACGGTATCGACCTTGCCCTGAAGGACGAGCTGCACGGCGGCATTTTGCGCAGCCAGCACGCCCACGCGAAAATCGCCAGCATCGACACCAGCGAAGCCAAAGCGGTTCCCGGCGTTCACGCTGTGGTCACGGCCGCCGATGCGCCGGACGTGCGCTACGGCCGCACCTACATCGACAGATACATGCTGGCGAAAACCAAAGTGCGCTACATGGGCGATCCGGTGGCGGCAGTAGCAGCCGACAGTCCGGCCATCGTCAAGCAGGCTCTCAAAAAGATCAAAGTCGTTTACGAACCTCTGCCGGTGGTCATCGATGGAGAAGAGGCCATGAAGCCGGAAGCGCCAACCCTGCACGATGACATGCCGCTGCCGAAGAATTTGCCTGCTGACGCCAAGGTGAAAAACGTCTGCAGCTATACAGCCGTCCGTGTCGGCGATCCCGACAAGGCCATGGCGGAAGCCGACCTGGTGGTCGATGAAGTCTACGAGACCAAAATGATCCACCCGCAGTACCTCGAGCCGAGAATCGCCGCGGCGCAGGTCGAACCGGACGGCAGAATTACCGTGTGGGCCAACGCGCAAGCGCCATTCAGCGTCCGCACCGACGTCGCCCGATTGCTCAAGGTGCCGCTCAACAAAGTGCGGGTGCTGTCCGCGGAGCTGGGCGGCGGCTTCGGCGGCAAGGCCAGCGGAATTACTTCAGGCGCCGCCATCGAGCCCATCTGCGCGCTCCTGGCGGTCAAAGCCAAGCGGCCGGTAATGATCGTCCTCGACAAAGCGGAGGAAACGATTTCCACGACGATCCGCTCCGGCGCGAAGATGTACATCAAGACGGGCGTGAAGAAAGACGGCGCCATCGTCGCTCGCCAGGGCAAGGTGGTTTACGATGCCGGCGCGTATTCCGGCTTCGGCGCCATGGCCGCCGCCCGTTGCACGAACATGCTCGGCGGCTGGTACTTGATGCCCAACTGTCACATCGACGGCTACGTCGTTTACACCAACAAACAGGTTTGCGGACCGGTGCGCGGACCCGGCGGGCCGCAGGCCGCTTTCGCCGTCGAGTCGCACATGGATTCCATCGCCGCGAAATTGAATATGGACCCGGTGGAATTCCGCCTCAAAAATACGCCCAAGCCCGGCGATAAGATCATCGGTGTTCCCAAGCTACGCGATGTTTCTTTGGGTGAAACAATCCGCACGGCCGCCGAAAAGATTGGCTGGGGCAAAGTGAAACTGGACAAGAACCAGGGCATCGGTATCGCCACCGGCTCATGGATCGAAAGCTCCGGCCCCGGAGGCGGCGCCATCGTCAAAGTCAACGAAGACGGTTCGGTTACGGTTCATATCGGCAAGATCGATATGGGCACAGCTCCGAGGTTCGGCATCCCGCTAATCGCCGCCGAAGAGCTGGGCGTACCGGTGAGCGATGTCACGGTGCTCAATGTCGACACCGACGCCAGTCCATGGGATGCGGGCACCGTCGGTAGCCGGGCAATCCTGGTTTCCGGCACAGCAACCCGGCTCGCCGCCATCGACGCGCGCAATCAGCTCTTCAAATTGGCCGCAAGCCAGCTCGAAGCAAGCCCGGACGATCTGGAAATCAAGGACAAACAAATTCGCGTCAAAGGGACGCCGGCGAAATCCATTTCGCTCGCCACTGTTGCAACCGCCGCACACACCGTGATCGGCGAAGTGATCGGCCGAGGCTACTGCGATAATAAAGCGATGGAAGCCGAGGAAAAAGCCCGCGGCAGCTCGCAGCCGTTCACGGCGCATGCGTGTATCGTCGAAGTCAATCCGGATACCGGCAATTTGAAGATTTTGAAATACGTCGCGGTGCACGACATCGGCTTCCCCATCCACCCCGTAGCCGTCGAAGGACAAATCGAAGGCGCGACTGCGATGAGCATCGGCCAGGCGCTGTGCGAACAAGTCGTGTTCGACGATAAAGGGAGAACGATGAACCCATCCTTCGTCGACTACTTGATGCCGACCATCAATATGATGCCGCGCATCGAAACGACCCTCGTCCACGGCTATCCCGGCGCCGGTCCCTACGGCGCCAAAGGCGCCGGCGAGATCGGCTGCGTGCCGCCCATGGCGGCCATCGCCAACGCCATCTACAACGCGACGGGCGTCCGCATCAGGAAACTCCCGCTCAGTCCGGAAAACGTGCTCCGGGCATTGCGCGAAGCCCGTCAACAATGACGTAAGAAACTGAAACCGCAGAGACGCCGAGTACGCAAAGAAATTCTTTGTGACCTTCGCCTGCTTTGCGGTTAACAATTGAGACAAAAACAACCCTGGACATCGAGCGGCGAAGGGGTATAGGGTTAGTTTCAGGGCTCGCGTTGCATCGTTTTGCACTCCCGTGCGGATCTTTCAATCTGATCGACAAGCGATCAGTAAAATGTTTTTCCGGTCACAAACTTTCTTAAAGACGATTTGTTTTGCCGTCGTGCTATCCGTCGCCGTGCCTGCGGCGATGGCGCAAACAGCCGGGAAAATCCCCCGCGAAGTGATCGACCATGCCGCAGCCCATGGAACGGTGTTGGTGCTCGTCGGTTTGAGCGTGCCTTGGCAAATGGAATCGAAGCTAAGCACAGACGCGGCACGCGCGCAGCGTGACGCCATCGCCTCGATTCAGAGAGATCTATTGACCGAGTTGGCGGGAAGAAAATATAAGATTATTCGCCGCTATGAAGAGGTTCCGGGCATCTCCTTGGAGGTCGGCGCCGATGCTTTGGCGGAGTTGGCGCGCTCCCCGATGGTAACAAACGTCTTGCTCGACCGGCCCGCAGCGAGTTTGGCGAACGAGGCGGCGGTGGAAAATGGGGAGAGTGTGGCCGCGGAGAAAGTCCCGTCAAATCTCTTCAAACGGGCCGCAGACAATGGCACCGTGCTCGTGTTAGCGGGATTACGCGCGCCCTGGCAGCGCGAAGATACACTGAGCGATGAAATGATAGCTTTGCAGCGAACGGCGATTTTAAACGCGCAGAGTTACATCTTGGCGGAGCTGGCCGGGACGCAGTATAAAGTCATGCGCCTCTATGCAAAAATACCCGGCATCGCGCTCCGAGTCGGGTTGGATGCGTTGAAGGTGTTGGAAAGGTCTCCGGCGGTGACTAACGTGTTGCCGGACCGTCCCATGCGACCGTCGTCGCAATAGAGAACGGCGTTGCCCGTGCTCCCCGTGAAAACACGTGCAGTCCTTCGCCTTGCTCTAGCCCAGCTCTAGCCCGCATTATTCATACTGTTTCAGACTGCAACAGCGCCGCTCCTTCTCCGTCGTCCGTGAATAATCCCTGCTATGAGTCTGCCGTCACCGTTCTTTGCTCCCCGGCTTGTCCATGCTCTTGACGTCTGGTATTCACAGCGTCAGAAATCACGCGGGATAGCTTGCTATGACCCCGTTGTTGCAGAAGTGGAATGAAGTCTGTCGCTCCTTCGCGCACACTCCCCGCGCCGTCGAGCTGGTATGGCAAACCAACCGGTTGGCGACAACGGGCTTGGGCTTTCTCACCCTGGGTGGAGCGCTCCTGCCGGCGTCGCAAGCCTGGGTAGGGAAGCTCATCGTCGACGGCGTGGTGGCATCTATCCGGGGTGGCGCCAGCCCCGAACAGATCAAGACGGTTTTTTTCTACTTGATCATCGAGTTGAGTCTTTTCCTGCTCAGCACTTTGCTCAACCACGCGCGCAGGCTGGTCCAACAACTGATTCAACTACAGCTCGCCAATCGCATTCGCGGCGACATCATCCGCAAGGCGTTGACTTTGGATCTCGCTCATTTCGAACACCCTGAATTTTACGACCGCTTGCAAAACGCCCGCCGCGAATCGGGTTACAAGCCCGTAGGCCTGATCAATGACACTTTCCTCATCGTGCAGAACACGATTACCTTGCTCTCATTTGCCGTGCTACTGCTGCGCTTCAGTCCCTGGCTCGTAGTCATCCTCCTAGTCACGAGCATCCCCGCTTTCATTGCCGAGACACGGTTCTCGGAACAAGGCTTCAGGCTGCTCACCCGCCGGGCGCCCGAAACCCGGCAGGTCAATTATCTCGCGCGGCTGCTGACCGAGGATGCCTCGGCCAAGGAGATCAAGCTTTTCAATCTTGGAGAGACTTTGCTCACGCGCTACATGACTCTTTTCGAAAAGTTTTTTCAGGAAGACAAGTCGCTTGCGCTCAGGCGCGCGGTCGTGGGATTCGGTTTGGGTCTCATCGCCACCTTGGGATTTTACGGCTCCTATGCGTGGATCGTCTGGCGCACCGTGCAGGGCAGGATCTCGCTCGGCGACATGACCCTTTACCTGGCTATTTTCCGCCAGGGCCAATCCACGTTTCAGGCCATTCTGTCGGCCGTCGGCACCATTTACGAAAACAATCTGTTCATGGCCCACCTTTTCGATTTTCTCCGGTTGAAACCCCAGATGGGCGTCGCCGCTCGACATCAAGCGCCGGCGGTTTCCCCGGGCGGCGGCATCGAATTTCGCGGCGTTGGGTTTCGCTACCCGGAAAGCGAAGACTGGGCACTCCGCGACATCGGCCTCAGCATCCGCCCCGGCGAGAAAATCGCGTTGGTGGGACCGAACGGCGCCGGTAAAACCACCTTGATCAAGCTCTTAAGCCGCCTCTACGATCCTACCGAGGGCGTGATATTGATTGACGGCATCGACATTCGCGAGCTGGACCCGCTTGACCTACGCCGCAGAATCGGGGTCATTTTTCAGGACTTCGTGCGCTATCACCTACCGGCCGGCGAGAACATCGGCTTTGGCCAGGTTGAAGCATTGGACAGGCTGGACCGAATCGTCGAATCGGCCCGCAAGAGCGGCGCCCATCCGATCATTGAAAATCTGCCGGACGGCTACCAGACCATGCTCGGCCGCTGGTTTCACGGCGGGCATGAGTTCTCCGTGGGACAATGGCAGAAGATCGCTCTGGCGCGCGCCTTTATGAGAGATGCGGAGATATTGGTTTTGGATGAGCCCACCGCTTCTTTGGACGCCGCAACCGAATGCGAGATCTTCCGTCACTTTCAAGAACTCACCGCAGGGAAAATGGCGATCCTCATCTCGCACCGGTTTTCCACCGTGCGCATGGCGGACCGCATTGTCGTTATTCAGGAGGGCCGGATTGCGGAAGTCGGCAACCACCATGAGCTGCTGCGCCAGGAAGGCATCTACGCCCGTCTGTTCAGCATGCAAGCCGAGGGATACCGTTGATGTATTCGACTATGCGCGCCGCCGGCATGTTGCTTCGTGTACTTTGCGCCCTTTGCCGGCGACAATCCGAATCGCGCTCACGAGCGCGCGAGTTCTTCGAATGAAGGCTCGGGCATACCCGCCTTCCAAGTGGGATCGCGCAACTCCAGCCGGTTGCCGGTCGGATCGAAGAAATAAAGTTCCCGTCCCGTGAAGAAACCCTTCGCGCGGTAATAGAGCCGATCGATGGGAATCTTCTTTTCGGAGAAAATCTTACACGCCTGCACCAACGTCTCCGGGCTCACCGTAAAGGAATGGTGCACGTTATGATCCTCGACGAATGATCTATCCACGGTCTCCGCGCGCTGGCAAAGGAGGATGTTGTGGTCCCCGACGTTGAAGCAGGACATGCCGGAATTGCCGAGCCGTCCCAACGGCTTCAGGCCGAGCAGATCGCCGTAAAACTTTTCCGATTCCGCGAGATCGTTCACCGGAATCGACCAGTGCGTGACTCCCTCGATTTTCAGTAGTCCCATAGAGACCTCCATTCTTAACTAGGATCCCACCGGTAAAATAGGCCACGGCAAGCACACGCGTCAAGGGGAGAAGGCAGATTGGAAAGCACGACCCCGGTCAACCGCCCGGTTAATCTCACGTTCAAGGGTACAAAAAAATCGTCGTCTCTGATATATTATGCGGCAGTTATCAGCCTTCCAAAGCCTGAGACTGTGTGAACACTCCGTTCATGGTTCCCTTCGACTTCGCTGGGCAGGCTCGCTCACCACGAACGGGATGAGCATTATTAAAGTTCAAGTGTTCAAGCCGTTCGTCCTGAGCTTCGTCGAAGGACAAAGGACAGTTTTCACACAGTGTGACGTGAGAGTTGCTTCCGGTAAAATTCGTCACACCATTGGATTGGCTCCTTGCTCCCTGCTCTTTGCTCCTTGCGCTTTTTTACGGGCCTGTCGAAATCTGACAATACGGAGATGCCAAAAAAGAGATGTCTAAACTCATCATGAAGTCCAATGCCGCGACGGCCGGCACCCAGACCTCCGAGCCGAAGGCGACAGTATCCGCGGCTGAAATGGGCGCTCGGCAGCGGGAGATTTCCGTTTCCGAGTTCTTTACCAAGAACCGCCACTTATTGGGATTCGACAATCCGAGAAAAGCATTGCTCACCTGCGTAAAGGAGGGCGTCGATAATGCCCTTGATGCGTGTGAGGAAGCGGGGATTCTGCCTGAAGTCGTTGTCAGGCTGGAGGTGGCTTCCAACGGAAACGCGCCGCCACCCCCGAGCCAGGCGAACCGGTTCCGGATTACGGTGATCGACTACGGCCCCGGTATCGTCCGCCAACAGATTCCGAGGATATTCGCGAAGCTTCTCTATGGATCCAAATTTCATCGGCTGCGCATGAGCCGCGGGCAGCAGGGCATCGGGATCTCCGCTGCCGGCATGTATGCGCAACTGACAACGGGAAAACCGGTACAGATTATCTCTCGCACCGGCGCGCGGACTCCGGCTCATTACTTCGAAGTCCAGATCGATACCAAGAAGAACGAGCCGCGGATTCTCGAGAAAAAGCAGATCGACTGGGAGAACCATCGCGGAACCCAGGTGACCCTCGAAATCGAAGGTCGGTACCAGAAGGGGCGCGCCTCCGTGGACGAATATCTCGAACAAACCGCCATCGCCAATCCGCACGTAAAGCTCGTCTACCACAACCCCGAGGGAGAGACCAAAGAGTATCCCCGGACCATTCACGAGCTGCCCCCCCCACCGCGTGAAATCAAGCCGCACCCCTATGGCATCGAGTTCGGGATGTTGCTCAAAATGCTCCACGATACCAAGAGCCACTCGCTCCCGGGGTTCCTGTCGAGCGATTTTAGCCGGGTGTCTTCCAAGCTCGCTCAGGAAATCTGCAAGGCCGCGAAGATTTCTCCGCACACGCGGCCCCGCAACGTTCACGGAGAAACCGCCGAGACGCTCTACAAGGTGATCCAATCCACGAAGATCATGGCGCCGCCGAGCAACTGCATCTCGCCCATCGCCGAAAGGGCGATCCTCCATGGCCTGTACAAGCAAATCAAAGGAGAATTCTATACTGCAGTGACCCGTCCTCCGGCTGTGTACCGCGGCAATCCTTTTATAATCGAGGCGGGTTTGGCCTACGGCAAGGGGCCGGAAGAGGAGGCAGGTAAACCGGAGCATCAGACTGTGCCGCTTGCTGAAGGTGAGAATCAGAACGACGACAACGAGCTGGCCCGCGTCATTCGCTACGCCAACCGCGTGCCCCTTCTCTATCAGCAGTCTGCCTGCGCGACGTTCAAGGCCGCGCTCGACACTACTTGGCGCAACTACGGAGTTCCTCAATCCAGAGGCGCTCTTCCGGCCGGTCCCATGGTGATCTTCGTCCATATGGCCTCGGTCTGGGTCCCTTTTACCAGCGAGTCCAAGGAAGCGATCGCCGATTACGACGAGATCCGGAAGGAAATCAAGCTCGCCCTGCAAGAGTGCGGCCGGCGGCTTGGCGCCTTTGTGAGACGACGGGAGCGGGCCAAGAGCGAGTTCCGCAGGCGCAATATTTTCGAACTCTACATCGAGGAAGTCGTGGATGCGTGCAGCCGCCTCAAGGGGGGAAAGCTGCCCAAGGAAAAACTCAAAAACCAGTTGCAAAAGATCGCCTTGAAACGGACCGGCGGGGAGAAGACAGACGAACTATTGGGACACGATGGCGGCGGCCCGGAAGGTCTGCCCCATTCGATCATCGTCACTCCCGCGGGAACCGAAGGAGAGGCGCCGGATATGACCGGCGATGGGCGAAACGATGTCGCTTCATCGAAAGAGCCCGCGCGCGAAGAAGACGAACCCTCGTTGCCGACACTACCGAAACGAAAGGCCGGGTCCACCACGAAGGCCAGGAACAAAGCGGCGAAAGTTAAACAGCAGCGCGGACCAAAGCCCGAAAGCGCGAAGCAAATGACTTTGGGTTTTGAAACGTCCGGAACAGGCGCAAAAAAGCGCAGCCAAAAGACAGGGAAAAAACATGGCGCGAAAAAAGCTAAAAAATAATGGCGCGGTCGAGAAGAAACTCGTCGGCGTGGCCGACGCAGTGATTACGGCCGCAGAGCGTAGCCAGGACCCCACTCTTGCGATTCCCGTGCGCAGCCTGGCCAACGTCAATTTCAACGAGAAACGCGGTATCATCGAGATGGGTCGAAGAAAGCAGGCGCGCTCGTTTTTTAACGTCGGCATGGCCAAGAAGTTCATGCAGACAGTGCTCGTTGCCGATGCCCTCGCCGAGCTTCAGCGAGCGAACCTCACGACCTCTCTCCGGGAGATCTACTACCGGACCAAGCACACGATCAAGAACTCGCACGAAAACACCTTCGACGGCCAGAACGAATCCGACCCGTTGATCGAGGACCTTGAAGTCACCTTGGAAGCCCTGCGGGAGGAGCTCCACGTGCGCGCCGAGAATTCCGGGACCGTCGTGGGGCCGCTGGTGTTGGTCGATGACGGTGACCGCGTGGACTGCACCAGGCTCGGGAAAGGCGGTTACTCGGTTCCGTCTATCGTCGAGCCGGAGTATATTCAGATCACCAGGTGCACAGCTGATTTCGTGCTTCTTGTCGAGAAAGGCACCCAGTGGAACCGCCTTTCGGAAGACAAATTCTGGCGGCGATACAACTGCATTCTGCTTACGGGAAACGGCCAGCCGCCCCGCGGTGTCAGACGCCTGGCGCGCCGGCTGCACCAAGAACACGATCTCCCCGTTTATGTCCTGGTGGACAACGATCCATGGGGCTATTACATTTACTCGGTCATCAAGCAGGGATCGATAAACCTCGCCTTTGAAAGTCAGCGCATGGCCATTCCCAAAGCTAAGTTCATGGGCTTCTCCAGCGCGGATCCCGATCGCTACGGGCTCCCTCGTAACGTCGGCATCAAGCTCAACGACAAAGATATCAACCGAGCGCGCGAGCTGCTCAAGTATCGGTGGTTTCAGAAAAAGGACTGGCAGGAAGAAATCAAGCGGATGCTCTCGAGCGGTCTCAAGTATGAGCTGGACGCGCTCGCCAACAAGGACTTTCAATACCTGACCAAGAGTTATCTTCCCAGAAAGCTCAAAGAGAAAGATTGGTTGGATTAGCCTGAAGGGGCCAAAGGCGAATGTTGCTGGTTCTTCATGCAATTCATTAGAGGGAGGTCACCATGAAATTAATAAGTAGATCTCGGCTGTTCGCGCTTTCGGTGACAGCAGCAATCGGGGGGCTGGGTGTTGCCGCAGTGCCAGCGTGGTCGCAAACCGTCAAAGTCACGTCGTTAGGCAGCCATGACGGCGAGTTCTGCCGCAACGACCGCGCCATGGTGTTCGAGGATCCGGACGGCACGCGGATCCTATACGACGCCGGCCGGACAGTGCGCGGCCCGGACGACCCGCGGTTGGGCAAGATCGACGGCGTATTGCTGAGCCACGTTCACAGCGATCATCTCGGCGATCTCGCTCCCGCGAAGCCGAATGAGGGGACCTGCGCTGCGCCCAAGCCGTCAATGAAGGTGACGCCCAACTCCAACACGGTGAACGTCGTGGTCGGAAAAAAGGCCAAGTTCTTCGTAGGCGGTGAGATGAACAGTTGGTTCAGTAAGAAAGTGCCCGCCGCGGGCGGTGACGCCGAACAAGTTTTGCTCGTTCGGTTTGGTGGAGTGCGCAAACTGGGCGGCGTTTCCATCTACAGCGTTCCGGCGGTGCACAGCAACGGGATATCGCCGCGTTTTCTCGAGGGTAACCTCGCCAAGGAGATGCAGGACAGCGGCCTGACTGCGTATGTCGGCCCACCGGGCGGCTACGTGCTGAAGTTCAGCAACGGCCTGGTCGTCTATCTGTCCGGTGACACCGGCGTTACGGCCGAGCAGGATTCGGTTGTCCGGCGTTTCCTGAAAGCCAACCTCGCCGTCATGAACATCGGCGGCATCTTCTCCACCGGTCCGCAGGAAGCCGCCTTCGTAATCAACGATCTGGTAAAACCGAGGGCAGTGATCGCGTCCCATGCCAACGAGGAGGCCACCAAAAACGGCAAGATCGTACCCGGCAGCAAAACAGAGGCGTTCATCAAGCACGTGAAAGTGCCTGTCCATGTGCCGCTCAGCGGCAAGACCATGGAGTTTGACGGCGCCGCGAAATGTGTCAACGGCTGCAGCTAAAAAGCGACTCTCAAAGAGCAGCGCGCGGAAAAAGAGGGCGCCACGGAGCTCTACATTCACATCCTCGAACGAAAGTGAAACCCTAAAACGCACGCAACGATTCATTCTTCACACGATCTACAAATTGCGGCTGGTCAATTGATTCGAATAGAGGGATTTGAGATTGCGCTCCGACTCTTGCAAGCGGATCGATCCCTACGTTTTCAATCGAAGGCGTCGCACTAGCTTTAAGAAACGGGAGCAAAGACACGCGGGTTGAGATGTTGTGTCTGTCCCGTGGTCTCTATCACTGAGGCCAAAAAACACCGTGATATCGACGCACCGTACTCAGCGGAACAAATTACCAGCGGCAATCCGTGGCGGCCTCTGGATGGCCGCCGCCGCGGCTACCTTCACGGTGATGACCACCCTCATCCGTGAGGCGGCGGCGGACGTCCACCCCTTCGAAATCGCCTTCTTCCGTGCCCTGGTGAATCTCGTTTTGATGATGCCGTTTGCGATCCGTAGCGGGGGCGCCGGACTCAAGACGAACAACCATAAGGTCTTTGCGCTCCGAGGAGTGTGCGGGCTCGGCTTTCTAATGACTTACTTCTCCGGTGCCGCCCTCATCCCCCTCGCCGAGTCACAGGCCCTGGTCTTCACGGCGCCGCTCTGGGGGACCTTCCTCGCCGTTCTTTTCCTCGGCGAACGGGTGAACATGACTCGGGCCCTGGCCCTGATCGCGGGTTTCGCCGGCGTTCTCATCATCCTGCGCCCGGGCGTCGTTAAGGTCAGTTTCGGCGCCCTTCTCGTGCTCGCGGGCGCTCTGGCCGCCGCCGCGAGCAACACGATTGTAAAGTTCACCACCCGCACTGATCACCCGGACGCCGTTGTTTTCTATCAAATGGTGTACGTCACGCCGATGATATTCATTCCGGCATTGTGGGTTTGGACCTGGCCGACTCTCGACCAACTCTTGCTGATGTTCGGTGTCGGCTTCTTCGCCACCCTGAACCAGCGGTTTCTTTCTCGCGCTTATGCGGCGGCTGACGCGACCGCTGTTTTGCCTTTTGAGTTTGCCCGCCTTCCGTTCGCAGCCGTTATCGGCTTTTTGGCCTTCCGCGAGCTGCCGGACATGTGGGCCTGGGTGGGCGGCGCGGTCATCTTCGGCGCTTCTCTATATATGGTGCGACGCGAGACCCGCGCGGCTCGCTGAAAAGCGGCGCACTCGTCTCGCACTTACCTTCGGGCCGATTTGGGCGAAACTCCTGAGCCTGGAGTGAGTAAGTTTCCATAGAAAACTGACTCACCCCCGGCTTCAAGCTGCTGCTAAATTCAAAGCCGGAAGCACTTCTTCCAAGTAAATGCGGAACTGCTCATTTAGATCTTCACCGATCGGACGAATGGTGACGTGGTCGATCCCTGCGTTGATAAATCCTCGCACGCAGTCGACGCAATGTTCGACCGGCCCGCAGGCGGTCCAGATTTCAACACCCTGCCGCGTAAAGTCCTTTTGGTAGTACGCGTCGAGAAAAGTTTTTGCTTCTCGAAACGCCTGTTCTCGATCCCGATTCACGGAAGCGCCGTAGTACAAAACGGTCTTTAAATCGTTCAGCTCTCGCCCCTCCTGGACCAACATCTCCCGCAATCGACCCAGGTAATCTTGAAACATCGGGAGCTCGATCTGATTGGTCATCCAACCGTCGGCATAGCGAGCGATGCGCCGTAAGGAGCGCTCGACTCCGCGCGCGCCGATTTGGGTGGGTCGCGGCGTGCCGGCGATATAGATCGGGCAATGCGGTTGCGCGGGTTTGGGCAAGAGATTCACGTCATCAAAAGAATAGTACTTGCCGTGGAAGCTCGCGTGTTCATCGGACCAAAGAACCCGAAGGGCTTGAAGCATTTCTTCCAATCTCCCCGGTCGCTCTTTGCTCTCGACGCCCATCACTTGGAGTTCCTTCGCCGCCATCGGGTGTTGGCTCGCCGGGTACCCCATGCAGGCCGCCAGCCATGTGCGCCCGCCCGATAGCACGTCGAGACTCGCCCACTGCAAGGCAAGCAGCACGGGATTACGCTGGGCGATGGTCGCCATGCACGCCACCCCAAGCTTCACCCGCGAAGTACGCGCGGCGATAGCGCCCAGCAGCGGAATGCATTCCAAACGAGGCTTGCTGAGGATGCTGTCGCCCACCCAGATCGCGTCAATGGCGCCGGTGTTCTCGGCTTTCACGGCCATGTCGATCAGCGCCTTTGGCGGTGTTCCCCGCGTAACCAGCGCGCGGTTGGACAACGTGAGACCGAAAGTGGTTTTCTTTGACATGCCCGCGAGCATAGGACGAGCAAGAAGGCGGACTGAAATATTACCCGCCAGTCTGACGGCCGATTTCCGCTTCGATCTCACGCAATGCGCCGGGACAATGCTTCGAGGCAACCATCATGAGCTCCCGACAATCCGTGTCGGTGCAGTCTATTTCGTAAAGACCGCCCGGCGGGTCGCCGGGCCTGCTGATAACGGGAGCGCCGGCGAGAACATCGTGCGCGAGAGATCCCGGTTGCGTGCTGTCAAGCAGGCAGGCGCGAGACTCGACTTTCAAACGAATAGTCATGGCCCAGTCTATTTCATACATGCATGAAGAGATCAAACCGACGGGTTTATCTAGGCCAGGTAGATGGCGATCACCCCGATGACGACGCAAAGAGTTCCCACTACGGCGTACCGGTTGATACCTTCAAGATCGCGCAAAAAGACAACGCTCATCAATAAAGTCCATATCGGCGAGGTGGCGGCGATCGGCGATACCAGCACCACGGGGCCGGTGACAAAGGCATTCAGCATCAATAACACCGCCGACGTTTCAAACACGCCGGCCGCGATAAATGGCATAAGGGCATTAGGATTCCAGACGATCCGTTCTCTCATCGACGGAAACGTCAACGTGCTGGTAAAACAAAAGAGAGAGATCACTCCGACAATGGCCGCGAAAAACAGCGGCTCATCGGCAATAACCATAGCATAGCGGCGGATCGGGTGGACGATCCCTGTGATGAGGGCGGTTACCATCGGAAAAAGAAGGTGCCACCACCGGAAAGTGCTGATCTGCCGTTCAACCTTCCAGGAGGTTGTAATGATCCCTGTAACCACCAGAAATGTCCCTATGAGTATTTCGGTGGTAACCTGCTCTTGGAGGATCGTTACGCCAATCACTACGCTGAATATCGGGTACGTGCTCCGAAGCGTGACCGCGCGCGACGTACCGACCTTTTCGATGCCGGTATAATGCCACAAACGCATGCCCGTCTGGAGAACTCCGGTAATAGCGATCAAACCGATGGCCATCGCCGCAACCTTCGGGACACCGCCCGTCAAAACAACGGCCGACCCGAGAACGATGGTGTGCACCATCAAGGAAATCAGGGTTGCGGTCGCCGCGCTTGAGTAATGCAATCCCCGCCTGACGGAGATGTTGGCGGCGGCGTAAGAAAGGGCGGTACAAAGAGCCAAAAACTGAGGACCCATCGCAGTAGTTTACCATTCGAGGAGCGGCCCGGCTCTCCTCGAGCTGAAGCACTATGAATAATCCGGGCTGGGAACTGGCGACTAGAAACTGACTCGGGCGCCGCTATCGGCTGAGGAGCCCGTCAATCGAGAGGGCGCCTGCGCCGCCGACGACCAGCGCCGCAGCCATCAGAAACAGCGCCAGAGTGTACTCGATGCCGCTGCGCTCTTCCGGGCGGCGCGCCAGAAAAAAGCCGTGCTTTACATGGGATTTGAGCATGGCGATACCGATAAAAAGGGCTAATCCCAACGCAAACGGGCGGGTGAGAAATCCAATGAACAGGGCCAGGCTGCCGAAGAATTCAATGAACACCCCGAGCGCGCCGATCGGGGTCGGTATGCCCTGTCGATCGCGCCAGTTGGCGAGGTGTGCTTTCAGACCGCGCCCACCGTGCCAGCCGAAGATCTGCTGGGTTGAATGAAGAAAAAATGTAACGGCGAGACCCAAGCGCAGCAAGACAAATGAATAAGATGGCGATGTTTCAAGAAGCCAAGTCATCTGCGACCTCCGTCAACGGCACAAGAAGTGGTTTTCGTCATTACCATATAATCCGCCCGAATCAAAAGGGACCCCGAGCGCTTGACCGGTCTTGCCGCCATGCGGTAAAAAAATGGACGCTTCGTCTGTATCCTAAAAAAACATGAAATAACATTCCGCCCCGGAAGGAGAGTCAATCGATGGAACAAGACCCGATCAGCCAGGATCCCTCAAGAAAGAATTCGACTACAGTTACGGCAGCAAGAGAGGGCGGCGCCGAGGAGGTGGGTCCAGGCGCCATGACAGCGCCAATAGGAAAGATTCCTGAGAGTTGGAATTTGGAGGTGGACGTCGCGGTGATCGGCGCTGGAGCGGCGGGACTGTCGGCGGCGATCAAGGCAGCTGGCGGCGGCGCCTCCGTCATCGTGGTTGAGACGAATTACGATATCGGGGGACACGCCATTATAAGCGGCGGCAATGTCCCTCTGGGGGGCGGCACCAGCGCGCAGAGAAAGTACGGCATCGAAGACTCGCCGGACCTGGTTTTTCGCGATCTGACCGACTGGTCCATCGTGCAACCCAACGGCTGGCCCGATTATCGGTATAACGACCGCGCGGTCATGCGCGCCTTCGCCGATCATTGCGCTCCGACTTACGAATTTCTGGTGGCCAACGGCGCGGACTTCAAGGATATCCCCCCCGACAATCAAGGCGGTCACAATTTGGGCAACTCCGCGCCGCGAGAGAATCATGCGATCTGGACCAAAGGCGCTGGGCCGGAAAGCCCAAACGCCAGAGCGGGCACCGGTCTCATCAGGCCGCTCGAGGCGAGCGCGCGCGCAAAGGGCGTGCGATTTTTGCTCAACTATAAGATGGCAAGCCTGATCCGCGAGCCCGGCGGGGAAGCAGAAACGGGGAGAGTGATTGGTATCGCGGCACGTTACACACCGAGAACCATGCCGGGCCAGACAACGCCGCTAAAGAGCTTTCGCTCCGAGGGCAACGTTGATACCACCCGAGCAACCGTCAATATACGCGCGAAGAAAGCGGTGATCCTCGCTACCGGCGGCAGTACCAGCAACGTAAACTTCCGCCGCATGTTCGATCCCAGGCTAACCGATGTGCTGCAAGTTGCGGGCGAGCCCTATACCTATCAGGACGGCAGCGGCGAGCTGGCTGCCATGGCCGTCGGCGCGTCGCTCTGGGGACTGGCGAACCAGATTCTTGAAAACGGCGATAACATTCGCACTCAGCGCGCGCTTGCCACGAAGTACAATTACATGACGTGGGAGCTTGAAAACCCGATCTTTCCGCTCGTCCGCTCCACCGGTTTAAGCGTGAAGGATTGGCACGACTTGATCCTCGTCAACCAGGTCGGGAAGAGATTCTACGACGAGACCAAAGGGGATTACCCCCACGGCAACGTGTACAACGAAATCAATCCCTACATGCCTAACGACTATCGTAATAACCAGAACATCAAGTTCAATCCGACTAAATACAACTTTTTCAACGCCGCCGTGGCGATGAACGAGCACTCAGAGCCGCCCGACTATTCCGCCGGGCCGGTCTGGGCTATATTCGACGCCGCCGCGGTGGAACGGGAGAAGTGGATAGTGATTCCGCCCTACGTCGATGTCGACGGCTATTTTTTCAGCGCAAAGACGGTCTCGGAGCTCGCCACCGCCATCAAGAATCCCTACCAGGTGAAGCCGATGGACGGCGCCACCCTGCAAGCAACAGTCGAGCGCTACAACTCTTTCGTCGAGTCCGGTACGGATTCGGACTTCGGCAAGGCCGCGCCCAAGCATAAGATCCAGACGCCGCCCTTCTACGCGGCCTGGGCCACGCCGCTCGTGCACGATAGCCGCGCCGGGCTCAGGATCAATGCCAAATGTCAGGTGCTGGACATGAATGGGCAAATCATTCCCAGGCTCTATTGCGCCGGCGAGTCCGCGGGCGGGTTCAATCAACACGGGCTCGGGCGATGCACAACCCAGGGTTATATTGCCGGCATGAATGCGGCGGCGGAACGACTCTAAGCTTCCCTAAGCCAGTGGCTCCTTGCCGCCGGGTACCGAAACGGCGAACGCGTTGAGCGTCATTGCGACCATCGCGTAAAAGCCAATCGCGCTGACCAGCTCGACCATTACCTCTTCTCCGAACGTCGCCATGCCCCGTTTGTAATTAGCCTCCGATAGCGACCGGGCGGTGTTGAGTTCCATGGCGATATCATAAACGAGGCGCTCGTCTTCGCGTGTGAACTCCGGTGTGCGGCGCTCGCGGATCGCTTGAATGATCTCGGGCGAGATACCGAACTTAATCGCGTGGGGCTCGTGTATGAACCAGGCATACTGGGCGGTGGCCAAACGCGCCGAAACTAGAATCATCAACTCAAGCAACCGTCGGTCAAGCTTAACTCGCGAAGCAAACATTTCCTGCAACTTGAGCGTGTTTTCGCAAAGCTCGGCGTTGCGCAACCAAACCGCGAACGGACCCCGCATATGGCCACGCGCGCGCATTATGGTTTCGTAAATCCGTCGCTGCTCGGAAGAGAGTTTGGTTTCGTCGATTGCAGGCAAGCGTCCCATGGGCTATTCCTTCAAAGCGATTTTCGGTTCTGCCAAGGCTCTCGAAGGATGAGAATTATTTTTTCAGCAACCTGTTAGACTAGCCCTTTGACTGCCTACGGCTGAGATCCTTTTTTCAGAAACTCAGCAAGCTCGCGCAGATATTCTTCCTGTTCCTTACCCTGGTAGAGCGCCAGCGAGCCGTCATTTTTCAGCGGTATCCCTCCGAAAAAATGGAAGGCATGGCCGTCCCAGTCGTAGAACTCATCGCCGCGTTGATAGATCTCCTTCCACTTGTAGCCGACCGGGCTCCGGTGCAAACCCGTGCGAGCGGGAAACGCGTCTTCTTTCTCACGGGAATCATTTAGATTCTCCTTCGGACCTGCTTCTTCGGGAAGGCCTTCCCACATGCGCCGGTAGTTGGGAAAAAACTCCTGCTCGCGAACCGTGAACGCCGTGTGCATATCCCACCAGGGGCTGTGCCCGGCGACGCGCTCGTCGACCTGGTTTACCAACTTGTAAACGATCCGGCCGCCCGCCCATAGACGGAGTACGAGCATTCCCTCGGCGATCGCGGGACTCTTTACCGGTTGGAGGCCGCAATACTTGTCAAAGAAGGCTGCGGTTCTTCCGAGGTCGCGGGAGCCGTATACGGCATGACTGATACGGCCCACTTTCTCCGAGGTGCAGATCTCCATGGCGCCTTCCGGCATGTGCGCCGGAGCCCAAAACTCGTATTGGTTGCCGTCCGGGTCCGCGAGGTAAATGACTGTACCCTCGTCCCCCTCGGCGGCTGTCCGTATCGGGTCCGTGTGCGGGATCTTGTGCTGGTCAAGCCGACGCAGGTGCGCATCTATATCTTCCGGCCGGATGTGAAAACCGCAGCGAGGCGTATCCTCGCCCAAAGCTTTGGCCGGCGGGTAGACCTCGGGCTGAAGGAACGCGCCGATGCGGCACGAACCGCCCTCCCACCACATGAAGCAGAATATCGGCGTATTCTTCTTTCTCATGTTAGTCGTGAGTCCGTTGATCGGTCTTAGAGGAAGGCCGGTGGCTTTGTTTGCCCAGTCGGCCCAGGCAACCAGGTCATTCGTTCCGACCACATAATGATCGATCCAGTGCACTACTCCACGAGGTTCATCATTTGCCATTAATAAGCCCTCCCTTAAGCCAGACTATTGCTAAATTGTAAAAGTTCAAGCGTTCATTTCGATGCTTTACTGCGCTAAAGTCCGTATAGGGCCTTGGCGTTTTCGTAAATGACCTTCTTCTTCATCTCCGGGGATAGGTGGGCCGAGTCCTTGTCAATAATTTCCCTCGAGAACGGCCACGTGCTGTCGGGGTGCGGGTAATCCGACCCCCACATGATGTGACCGTCGCCGAAGAACTGGATCAGGTGCAATCCCACCAAGTCCGTTTGATAGGTCGCCCATACTTGCCGCTTGAATATCTCGCTCGGCCGCGCTTTCAGCGGTATGTCCTCGGTCTTCTTCCGCTCGAATTGTCTCCGGTAGCGGTAATCCATCTCTTGAACGACGAAGGGGATCCAGCCGATGGCAGACTCCGCGAGGCAAAACTTCAATTTGGGGTGCCGTTCCAAGGTTCCGAAGTTGAAGAGATTCACAAACGGATTGAAAAATGAAGTGGCGCCGTTGCTCAGCCCCATATCGAAGGTCATTTGGCGCTGTCCCGGCTTGAGCGCATCCATCGTTGCCCTGACCGTTCCCGATTGCACGCTGCCGCCGACGTGATACGACACGACGATGCCCGTCTCCTCGGCAGCGTCCCAGAAGATGTCCCAAGGCTTTTGGTACATCTCGACCGTGACGTCGTTGACCAGGAAGTTCGCTTCGCGGAAGCCCAACTTCGCCACCCGGATGATCTCGTTCCTGGCGGCTTCCGGGTCGACGGGAGAGAGCATTGCAACGGGAAAAAATCGCTTCGGCGCGGCCTGACCGAACTCTGCCGCCCAGTCGTTGTACGCCCGAACGCAGGCATTCCTCAGCACCGGTTCGCCCACTTGCATCGCGATAATCGGCGGAAACATCAGCGACGCCTCCACCCCGTCGCGATCCATGTCGGCGAGCCGTTTGCCTGGCGTCGTCGGCCGGTTGGGTTCGCCGACTCCGCCCCTGTCCAGCGCCAGCGGATTTCGCCTGGGGCGGGCGAACCAGCGCTCGCCGCGATAGTCCCCCCAGGTCTCGCCATCGCACACCCAGTACTCGCCCTTCTCGCCCCTATCTTCGACGCGCGGCGCGCGATCCCGCAAAGAATTGGGCAGACGTTCCGTCCACAAATCCTTGGGCAAATACCCCAGGTCAATGTGATCGTCGGCTGAAATCATCGTGGTGTCCACTTTCATTCTCCTTTGGCTTCATGGGCGTCATCGGCGATTTCAAGGCGGGGCGTGCCACGTCACTCACTTGCCAAACAACTCCTTGAGCTTTTCGCTGCCGGCTTTTTCCGCGCCTCCCAAGCCCCCCGGCACCTCGGGGATTTTCACCCCGCCGACCAGTTTACTGATATCCGTTGACGCTGCTGCCTTGCTCGCCGACCGGCCTATGGCGGCAAGAATCTGCTCGGCTATTTCACCCGCCGTGGCGCCGCCCGTTTTCTTCCCTATATCGGTCAGATGAATGTCGGGCAGAGGGGCGGTGGCGGTTTTCCCCTGAAGCTCCGTGGCGCTCACATTGACTATTCCGTTGCGGATATGAAGTTGCTCGACGATTAATTTCTTCCCTGGCTTGTCCGGCTCTTCAGGAGCCGTCGTCTCCTTCTTCCCGTCTTTTCCCTGTGCCGTGTAAGCATCGACGTTGCGCCTGAGAGCGTCAATATTGCTTCCCTTAAGACCGAATTCATACATTACTTCGGGAGCCGTAATCGAAATCTCCTTGATGACAACCGTATCCTTCGTGACGCTTCCCACGTCGAGCTGAAGACTGATCTCTCCGAGACTCAAGGCTCGCTCGCTTTTGAAACCCGGAGGATTTCCCACGGTCAGCCCCCGCAGGGCCCCTTTGCCGGAAGTCAGCTCGATGTCCACGTCGTTCAGTCGCACCACCGCCTGGGTTACATCGGAGCCGTACTTCTCGACCGCGGCTTTGACGATGGAATCGAGAGAGGAGAACAAGAAGTAGACCCCGATCCCGACCAGGATCAAAACAGCGATGATCACTCCGCCACCAATATAGAGCCAGCGTTTCATCTAAGGGCCTCCTTGTTCACTCAGTCCGATTCTCACCCACGGCATTTTGTTTCTCCCTACTTTTATAGTTGGGCACCAACCAGCGTCAAGCACATTTTTGCATGTTCATTCTGCTTCTTCATTTTCTAGCTAAGCTCGTGTTGAGGGAAACAAACAAAGAACTGCCCGCAACCTTCTCAGGACAAGAACCGGCTCACCCGCGGAGTTCTTGACATGACAGGCCGTATATCCTATTCAGCAGGCTACAGGAAGGAGGTATAAGCATGTTGCGAACACACCTAAAATCCATCATCGGGTTGTTGCTGGTATTGGCCCTGGTACTGGTGGGGGCCGGCGCCGGAAAGTCGGCGGAAAAAGCCGCATCGGCGACGCTGCCCACGGGCTGGAAGACGCCCAGCGAGCTTTACGCCAAGCTGGCCAAACTGCCGCGGGATCAGCTCGATAAGATTCTTTACGAGGGAGCCAAGAAAGAGGGCGCCCTCACCTATGCGGGGCCGTTCGAGGAGAGCCAGATGGCGAAGCTGTTGGAGGGCTTCATGAAGAAGTACCCGGGCATCAACGCCAAGGGCCTGGGCGGGCAACAGGAGGACATCAGCAACCGCGTCATCGCCGAAGCGCGCGCTAAGCGGAGCAGTTTCGACATCGTCAGTGTCGGCACGTTCCTGGGAGAGTACCGCGAGGTGGGCGCCCTTGCCGAAATTCACGACCTGGTGGGCAATGATCGCTATCCCGCTCAGTTTCGGGGTAAAGATTTTTACTCCTGGAACCTGTTGAGCATGATCATCGCCTACAACACTAACCTGGTAAAAGCGGCAGACGCCCCCAAAGGTTATATGGACTTCCTGGATCCCAAGTGGAAGGGCAAGTTTGCCGTCGACAACTCGCCCGACACCTGGATGTTCGGCATGCTCAACAAATGGGGCTATGAGAAGACCTACAACTATCAGAAGCAGCTAATCCAGGACCAGAAGGCCCTGATCCGCAAGGGTCACACCAACCAGACGAATTTGCTGATCGCCGGCGCGTTCCCGGTGGCCATCGAGTTGTACTCTTATAAGATAGCGGATATGAAGAACAAGGGCGCTCCGGTCGAATTGATCTTTGCCAAGGAATTCGTGTCCGCCGAGGCTAGCGGTGTCGGCATCAGTAGCCGGGCTAAAAACCCGTATTCGGCGCTGCTCTTCGCCCGATTCCATGTGGATCCCGAGGGCGGGCAGAAAATTCTCGCCCAGTTCGGGCGGGTCATGGCGCACCCGGACACCAAACTCAAGTACAAGGAGCTCCAACAGGTGACGGCTAAGGACACCCTCGATCGGATGTCGCTCCTGACCGCCACGGAGCTGATCAAGTATAGCGAGCCGTATACCCGGATCATCAAGGAACTTTACAACCCGGCCTTCCGGGGGGGCAAGTAAACCAGGCGCGACGCTGCGTCTCCCTGGCCGTCGCCGCACGTCTGGAAGCGGTTCCGGCCGGGCAGCCTCTCCCCCATTTATCTAATCGTTACGATGATCGGGCGAACGGCAGCGTACGTAGATCTCGGGGAAGGTCTTTTGCTATGAGCACCCAAGCCGTTTCGGTACCATCGAGACGTTCACTGTGGTGGCCGTTTGAGTGGTCGCGCTGGTTCAACGGCCAGACCATCGGCATGGGTTTCCTGACCCTGCTGCTGATCTGGCTGATCATGGTGCCCCTGGCGGTGGTGATTTGGGGGGCCTTTCGAGACGGCCAACCCGGTCAGGCCGGCGCCTATACCTTGATGAAATTCGTTGAGGCCTACCAGGGAACGCTGCTACAAACCATCGGCAACACCATGATTTTCGCCCTGGGCGCCGCCTTCTTGTGTCTGGTGCTCGGTACCTTTCTCGCCTGGGTCACGGAACGGACCGACGCGCCGTTGCGGCCGTTTATTTACGCCATATCCCTGTTTCCTCTGATCGCCCCGGGGGTGCTGATGGCCAGCGCCTGGGTACTGGTGCTCCACCCCACGATCGGCATTGTCAATGTCGCGGCCCAGTCCTGGTTTGGCATCGATGGGACGGTGTTCAACGGTTACAGCATGGCCGGCATGATCTGGGCCCAGGCCATGGATCAGATTTCGCTGCCTTTCTTGTTGATGGCCGCGGCCTTTCGCTCCATGGACCCGTCGCTGGAGGAAGCCTCCGCCGTAGCGGGCGCCCGGTTGGGCACCACGGTGCGCACAGTCACCCTGCCGCTGTTGTTGCCTGCGGTATTGGCGGTTTTCCTGCTCGTTTTCGTCCGCGCCATCGAAAGCTTCGATGTGCCCGCGGTGCTGGGGGTGCCGGCCGGCATTCCGGTGTTCGCCACCCAGGTGTTTCTAGCGGTATGGGATGTGCCCCAGGACTACAACGTGGCCTCGGCATTCGGCGTCGGCTACCTGCTCATTAGCCTGCTCCTGCTCTACTTTTATCACCGCGCGACCCGCATGTCCGAGCGTTACGTGACGGTCACCGGCAAAGCGTTCCGTCCCCGGCGCATGCAACTTGGACGTTGGCGCTGGCCGTTTAGCTTTTTAAGCCTGCTGCTATTGACGCTCGGCGTGGGCCTACCCGTCTTCGTCTTCATGTGGACGTCGTTCGTGAAGTTCTATCAGATTCCGTCCCTCTCGCAGCTCGCGCACTTCAGCCTGGACAACTACCGGGCAATCTTCGAGTTGCCCCATACCGCGCAAAGCATTTACAACACCCTGCTGGTCGGCATCTTGTCGTCGTTGATCATTGTCCTGCTTGCGGCCGTCATATCCTGGATTGTCATCCGCAGCCGCATGAGAGGAAGAAAATTTTTGGATTTTCTATCCTTCTCGCCTATCGCCATCCCGGGTACGGTCATGGGGCTGGCCCTTTTGTGGCTGTACCTGGTGGTGCCCATCCCCATCTACGCCACCATCTGGATTCTGATCGTGGCCTTCGTCGGCAAGTACATCACCGTGGCCGTGCGCTCCACCCACGCTTCGTTGCAGCAGATCAGCGTTGAGCTCGAAGAGGTCTCGACCGTCAGCGGCGCCTGGTGGGGCCGCACCTTCCGGTCCGTGGTGCTGCCGCTGATGGCCCCCGGCCTGGTGGTAGCCTTCATTTACAGCCTTTCGCTGACGTTCAAGGTTCTTTCCATGCCGATCCTGCTGGGAAGCGTGGACACCAAGCTGATGTCGGTGATGATTTATAATCTCTACGAAGACGGGCAGTACCCCATGCTTTCCGCCCTGGGCGTCATCTTGCTGATGATTGTCCTCTCGCTAGCCCTCGCCGGCGCTTACATTGGCAGGCGCTTTGGCGTGAAGCAGGACTAGCTAGCGAGCAGGGGCCATCGCTTTCACCCGCAAGGAGCATCCGATATGTTCGCAACGATCAGACATGTCGCCGCGTATACGGACTACTATGACAGAGTGGTTGCGTTCTACAAAACTGTTTTCGGGATGAAGCAGATAACTAGTGGAATGGTTGATGAGACCGGCAAAGCCAATCCCAATCGTGGCCATATCAGCGACGGCGTTATCGGTCTGGCCATACTTGCGAGGCGACCTGGAATACAACAGGGCCTCGATCACTTCGGCTTTGAGGTCGAGGATGCCAAAGAAGTGCTCGACAGGATTAAGCGCGATTACCCGGAGGTTCTGGTCGCAAATGCGCTAACTTATGTGCCCTTTGCCGGGATAAGAGCGCACGATCCTGCGGGAACGCAGTTTGACCTTTCGCAAAAGGGGATGTCCAACGTCAGAGAAGGATATCTGGAGAAAGGGTGGGAACAAGCGCGATGGATCAATCACATCTCGATCAGGGCCGCAAACCTCAACGCCGTCGCCGAGTTCTATAACAAAGTCCTCGAGCTTGAAGAAGCGGAAGATTCTCCGGGAAACGGCTCAATCACTCTTACGGACGGCAAAGTGCGTCTCTTCATCAGAGGACGCAATAAGAACCTCTACAGAGGACTAAGACAGGGGCTCGATCACATCGGGTTTAAGGTCGAGAGTTTGGAAAAGGTGAAGAAGGATCTAGAGGAAATCGCTACAACCTGCCCCGAATCCGGACCGCGAAACATCGCCGTAGGAAGCCAGGGAGTGGCGATAGAGAAAGATTTGCAAGCTTGCCAAATAGGAAAACATTTTTTGTCCGATCCTGACGGATTACTTTTGGACGTTACGGATTAGAAGACGCCGGTATCCAGCAGCGCGTAGGTCATCTCTTTCAAAGATGGGTCGACCGTATCAAGTCGACTGACGACAGCACCGCCCGCTAAGGAATCCAGGATCTCCGGCAGATCCTCCCTTTTGACGCCTGCATACCAAACTTTTTGCGGATGGACCACAATATTGGGCCCCTCTTCGCACGCCCCAAAACACAGGTAAGATTTCACCTCTACATCGAGAGATCGGGCAGCTACTTGGTCAGCCAGTTCATTCATGAGCTGTTCGGAGCCTCGACTCTTGCAGTCGACGTTTTGACATACGAAACAGTTTTGTTTCATTGGAACGCGCCCTCTTCCTTCGTGGTTGCCCAACTCGACTATTTAACCACAGAGGCCCGTCGAGCGCAAAGATTTTACTTGGTGCCTTTTTATTCAACAGGCGGTAGGGCCGAGTGAAAACCACGACCTCGGCGATATTAAGTTACCGAAGCGGGGGAATAAAGAGGTCGGGACCTTCACTCTCGGACCGTTCTGAATAGCCTGAGAGCGTATTCTTTGTTTTCCGGGAACCAGAGATTACCAAGGTGCCCGCCATAGGGATAGAGCTTGACTTGATCGCCCAATGCCTGTTTGAGTTCTTCGATCGATTTCCTTTCGGCGAGAAAATCATCGGCGTTGTGCATGATATGCACTTTTGAATTGGTGCGCAGCCGGTCAAGAATTCGTGCCAGAGAGCCTCGTTTGATGTAGCCGTCTAAATCGACTTGCGGTTCTGTCGCCTGGCGTCTCCATACGGGCACGGCGATCTTTTCGTTGTAATCTGTAAAAGTGAATTTCTTAGCTTCCTGAATGCGTTTTCTGACCTCGTCTTTCGGCGCGGTAAGAACGCCTTGCTCGTAAATGACTTGGGTGACATAGACGAGTTCGGGAAGCGCGCGCTGCAAAGTTTCGGCGATGAGAAACTGGAGCTCTTCTCTGGTGAAACTGGCAAACTTTTTTGCCAATCTGTCAAACACCGCCGGGTCACCCCGCCTTTCTTCGGAAAAGGACTCGACGATGGCAACCGCTTTCGCCACGATCTCCTCGGATTTGTCCCTGCCAAATTTTTTTTGTAATGCCCCCCATTCATCAAGTTTCTTGCGGGCATAAGAGAGATCGATGGGCGGGTTCACCAGAAGATATTTCTCTATGCCGATCTTCCGCTCGTCGGCATCGATAACGCTTAAATAGGCGCCTTCAAACGCGCCGAGGCTTACCCCCATGAAGTTAATTGCGGTTATCTTGACGTCATGCCGATCTCTGAGGGTCGAAAGACACTTTTGCATGACTTCATACAGATCGCGGGCGTCTGCCGGAGCATAACCTGGCGCGCCGCTTCGGCTGGCCGACAAGGCGAAGTTCCAGTTCATCGGTGAGGGCAAAATGACAATATGAGAGCCCTCTCGATAGAAGAGACTGGCTAAATACGGGCCAACCCCGAAGTGCGGGTTGGACCCAATGCCGGCGAGAATGAAAATCAACGGCGCTGGATCGTCCTGGCGATAGAGAGCGATACTCACATCGCCGCGACCTTCGAGAGAAGGCAGCTGATTTCTGCCGGGCAGCCCCGGCACATGGACGATCTGCGATTCGAGCCGAGGACCGTCGTCATTCAAAATGGCGGTTGTGGCCGTCGCTATATAAGGGTCGTGATACGGATACTTGTATTCCGCGGCTTGGACCTGACTCCATGAAAGCCATATAGTGATAAATACAGCGAGATGAAAGCGCACCCTGAAGAACTCCTGTGAACCTCTTGCATCGTTTCCGCCAGTCTTTTCTCGGAAAGCGTTGCTACGAGCTCGTGATGAGATAGCGCGACGGTTGCCGCGCCTCAGTCAGACTGCGCGCGGCCGGCGGTCGCTCTTGCGTATCGCTCATCGACGTTCAAACCTGTATACTCTGCGGCCAAGCACCGCGCAACTTCGGACTGCGCTTCGATGCCGCGCGAGCGTAACCGCCGCGGCGATTCCATCGTCGCCTTTCAGGCAAGCGCGTCATGCAGCACAGGGCTTTCACAGCCGGCGCGCAACATAAATCATGAGAACGGCAACGAACGGACGCATTCCGATCTGGGTCAAGGTGGCATACTCCGTCTTTGTGGCTGTTCTTGTGCCATGCTACTGGGTGACTTACAGCCCGTGGAACTTTCTCTACTTTTGCGACATCGCGTTGCTCGTTACCGCCTTGGCGATCTGGATCGAAAGCCCGCTTCTTGTCAGCATGCAAGCGGTCGCCATCACGGTGCCCCAGATGCTGTGGGTGGTCGATTTTCTATTTCGGCTGCTTGCGGGCGTTCACATAACCGGCGTGACCGGATACATGCTCGATTCAAGCATTCCGCTGTTTCTAAGGGCGCTCTCGTTGTTTCATGGCTGGCTACCCTTCTTCCTGTTATGGTTGCTCTCGCGATTGGGCTACGACCGGCGAGCGTTCGGCATACAATCCGCGGCCGCGATCGTCGTCTTGCTCATTTCCTATATTTTCGCTCCGGCCCCGCCACCTTCTCCCAGTAACCCTAACTGGGCGGTCAACATCAATTACGTGTACGGACTCGATGACAAGCATCCCCAGACCCTGATGGCGCCCTGGCTTTGGTTGTTGTGCTTGATGGCTGTCAATGTAATTGTGCTTTACCTGCCAACCCATTTCGTGCTGCGCCGTTTGCACCAACCTCCTCGACCTTAGAGGGAGCGATAGGGTCAAATCTTGACTTAAGTACTTAGTCTGGCACTGAGATCCTGAAACCACTTTCGGATCTTCGGTTTAGTCTCGATCTTTTCCCGGATCGCTCTGCGGTCGCGGCTTACCAACCCCTCGTCCAAACCTCCAAACCTCTCACCGATCATCCGCTGCTTAAGCCCGCTGTATCGATGCAATAGCTCCATCACTAGCGCTCGTTCTTGCCGATGCCGCCCCCGTTTCCTGGTAAGGTCTGCTTCACCTAGCCGGAAATAATCCGCCGCTTGCTTGATTAGCGCTTCAGCCTCGACGCTTTGGATCATTCGATACGACGGCTGATCTTTAGCGCTGCCCTTGATCACGGCATTCTTCATTCCTTTTAGCTTTTCGACGAAATCCCGGTCCCCCAGCACCATCTGGGCTAGGAGATCTTCCCATGGGGTGGCGAAACCTTGGCGGATACCGTCTTGAACGAATGCCGCGTATTTCTGCCGCGATCCGTCCACATAACCGAGTACTGCTTCGTAGGTGATCCAGGAGTCCTTCCTTTTTCCATCAAGGTACCCAGGCAGGCTGCTCCACCGATACTGAATGATCTCTCGAATACGTTCGGTCTCCGGCCGTTGGGTTTTCGCTTTGATCCGTATCGGATTCAAATGTACATAGCGGCTCAACTCCAATAAATAACTGTCTTTGTCCACCACAATGGCCTTGAATCGTCCTTGGTACAGATGTCCGATCCGGCGGTGCCGGCGGTTATAGTAGCCAGTATAGGAAATATTGAATTGCCTCATGAACTCCGACAAATTGGCTTTCGGCGTCTCGACAATCAGGTGAAAATGGTTGCTCATCAATACATAGGTGTGCACCCGGACGCTAAAGATCTCGAGCGCGCTCCGGAGTCGCTCTAGAAAGCGCGTTCGGTCATGATCGTCGCGGAAAATCACGCGCCGGTCGTTGCCCCGGCAGCTAACGTGATAAAAAGCATTGGGGTACGAGATCCTCAATGGCCGCGCCATAATTCCCTATACCACAATCCTTGCTCAGTACAAAAGTCAAGATTTGACCCTAGGGTTTGACCCTAGGGTTGCTAGGGTTGCCTTTTATTCGCCCTTTTACTTTGTGCCTTATTATTCGCCAAGCGGTAGGGCCGAGTGAAAACGAAAGGGTTGAGTTGCGGGAGAATCCGTACTTGTTCTATAAGCGATTTTATCTGGTGGCAAATTGATTCGCCCTAAAAATGCACGAACCGCCAATCACCGAATCGCGTCGAAGAAAATGTAGGGAGAATTACTCATGAACGACTGTCGCGCCGCCGTCGTAACCAAGCTTGAACGGCCGTTTTGTAGGATCTTGCACGTTATCAGCAGCTCAGGAGAAGAAGCTGAAGTGTGAAACTGACTGCGCCTGACTACGTGATCTTGATCGTTGAGGATCTGGATCGCGCTTTGACGTTTTACACAGGAGTTTTGGGGCTGACTCTCGGCCATCGCTCGGGAGACTATGCGCAGCTTGACACGGGGGTGACACGCCTGGGCCTTTATACCAGGAGGGCCATGGCAAATATCCTGCACATGGCTCTTGACGCTCCAACTTCTAATGCGCCCGGGTTCGAGATCGGGTTCAAGGTGGCTGATGTGGATGTCACGTTTAACGACATAGTCGGGCGCGGCGCTTCGGCGGTCGTACCGCCGACGGATCGGTTCTGGGGCCAACGGACGGCTTATATCCGCGATCCCGATAGCCATCTCATCGAGCTCGCTCAAGACTTAAAATAAGAAAGGCAGGCCCAAGGGCATAGGCTGCTTTTCAAGTTTATACGGCGGTTCTGAATTTCCTTCTTGACGGCCTTGGCGGTACTAGGTTACAGAACGAATTTATATGCTTTCACCTTCATTACGTTCTGATCTTGCACCGACGGGCAAGCTGCGCGTTGGAATCAATTATGGAAATCCGGTCCTCGCGACAAAAGACGCGGCCAGCGGAGATCTCCGTGGCGTGGCAGTTGATCTGGCGCTAGAACTTGCCTCGCGGGTCGGTGTCCCCGTCGAGCTCATCGGCTACGAGGCCGCCGGAAAGATGGCTGAGGCGGTGCGAGCCGGGGCTTGGGACGTCGCATTCCTCGCGATCGACCCCGGGCGCGTAGCCGAAATCAGCTTCACCGCTCCCTATATTGAGATCGAAGGCACCTACCTTGTACCGGCCGGGTCGCCGCTTCGCGCCATCGCGGACGTTGACCGCAAGGGAGTGCGCATCGCGGTATCGGCCAACAGTGCTTACGATTTGTTTTTGGGCCGTAGTGTGCAGCATGCCAAACTAGCGCGCGCGCCAGACCCCAGCGCTGCGTTCGAGCTGCTCGTTGCAGGCAAAGCGGAAGCCGTCGCTGGAGTGAGGCAGCCGCTCGTTACGAATGCCCAAAAGCTTCCCGGATCGCGTGTGCTCGATGGCCGATTCATGGCGATCCAACAGGCGCTTGGCATCCCAAAAAGCCGCGATGCCGGGGCAGCGTACCTTCGAGAATTCATCGAGGACGTAAAGGCTTCGGGGCTGGTCGCCCGGGCGATTGAGAAAGCCGGCATCCGTGGTGTATCGGTCGCGCCCGGTGCACCCGTAACCAAGGCTTAACGGCCTTACCCTGTCCGTAAGATTCGGCGACACTTTGCAATCAATTAAACGAGACGCTAGGCGAATTTTGCCGCGGCGGTCATGGCGAGATTGCCGTTCGCATCGAGCGCCCAGAGCGTCGCCTCACGACCCTCGTCGGCGGGGGCTCCGGCGATCGTAAACTTTCCGGTATCGTAAATCTGGCGCACGCTTTTAAAATCGAACGATGTAAGCCGGAGCGCCGGCAATTCCCTGCGGCACATCTCGATCAGCAGCTGTGATACCAGCGAGCTCTGCACCACCAGACCGGGAAGCTTCTCGACTTTGGTGACGTAGTCGCGGTCATAGTGAATGCGGTGGCTATTGAACCGAATCGCCGAAAAGCGAAAGAGCAAAGGCGGGTTGGGTTCGATCACTTGTTTCCATGCTGCCTGACCCGGCGCCGCAGGCGAAGCTGGGGCTGCGGCCCCGGCTCGCGCTTCGCTGAGCATAACCATATCGCGCTCTTCTACGACGGCAAGACCCCGGCTGTTGGAGATGCTGTTGCGCTCAACCACCGTAGCCATGGCGCCGCTCGGACCGTCGTCGATCTTAATATCGGCAATCTCGGTCACCCGGGTGATGTCGTCGCCGATTTTCAACGGCTCATGAAACGACATGCGAGTGCCGCCGATGCGGCGGCGCGGCAAAGGAATGGGCGGCGCGATGCCGCCGCCAGACGCCTGCCCGTCGGGGCGCATCTGCGACGGTCGATGGGATGCGGGGAAAAACGCTCCGTACCATCCCGGGGGAATCGGCGCGCCTTTGTCCATCGGCGGATTTTCAAGCCCCAACGTAGCGGCGAATTTCAACATCGCCGACGCCGTAACCACGTCTCTAGCCGTTTCACTTTTGCCGATATAGCTTTTGAAACTCTCCAATGACTCAGCCATGGCCGGCACCTCCGTAAAGCGTTCTTTATACCGGAGCCTAGTCCGGCACGATTTGCCGTGTCAAGCCAAAAGAAAGCGGACCTACGAAAAGCGCGAAGACCATGAAGGATTCAGATATGCTTGATTCTTCCTTCGTGCTCTTCGGACTACTATGCTATGCTTGACAATTGTCGCAGCTTGCGCAAATTTTTTAAGGCCTGTAGCTCCTGGGCCTACGGGCAATAAATCTTTTCTTATCCTCGCGCCAAGCATGTCCTGAACAACGTCGAAGGGACGCCAAGAATGCTAAGTGACGGGCCAAGGTCCGTCATCCCGAGCGAACGCGAGGGATCTGAGAAAGATTTCTCTCTTCGGTCGGAAATGACAACGCACGCCTTGGCGCCCTTTGCGGCTTTGCGCGAATCACTCTGACTCGGTTGCGGCTCAGCCGCGCTAAGTTCTTTGCGGTTAAAAGGACAACGTACCCGCGGGAATCACATGTTCGCAAGCGCAGCCGCGGCCGTCTTCGTTTCGGTGAAAATTCCCAGCTTTGTAAGCGTGTACTGCCCGGAGCCGTAAACCGGGCCTTCATCCACACGACAGCCGATACCAAGCAACATTTGCAGCCGAGCATACGGCATCTCCATCCGATGTTCGATCTCGATATAATAGCCGTCGATGCGACCTGCAGGCGTTTCAAACTGCGAATGTGAGACCTGTTTCACCAGGTGGCTCGCGCGGCCGGTTCGCTTGAGCTTCCCAGTTTCGAGATCGTACATTTTAAAGTTCGTATGGCGCCGGACGGAAACACCGGAAACGATGTCGGGCGCCAGAATCGGCAACGCCGGCTCGTAGACGATAAAGCTGCGGCCTTTGAACAAATCGAGTCTCTCCATCACGAGCGCTCCAGTGGCGTCGCTCATCAAGCGTATGCCCGCATAGTCGCCGAAAACGAGCCTCCATCCTTCCTTATTCCCGGGATCGTGACCGAACATGAGCGGAACGACTTTTCCCTGATCCTTGCCGTCAGTGATCTTGAACTGTTTCTGCCAGCTAGCCAGCGGGATAAGCTCTTCGACGGTCACTTCGCGTGC
>JBOHVS010000080.1:0-11193 GCA_050735975.1 Binatia bacterium
TATATCGAACGAACGGCAAGCGGGAAGGGTTCCGCTATGGGCCTATGACGAGGTATCAATCTCATGAACTGTCACCCTGACATTTTCACCTTGCTGCTAACCTGACACTTTGACGTTGCTACGACAGCTAAGAAGCAAACGATAGACTTTTGAATTCCATTGAGGATAATGGGCCATTGTCGGCCATGTTGAATGGCGCTCGACTTGTCGGCGTCTTACTCAAGTTCACGACTTTGGACTGCCGCACGAGCTGCGCAAGGAATCGGTTGCTAAATTGCGCTTAGGTTTGCCTGGCGCAAATCGTAATGTTAGCTTCGCACGATGAATCCAAAAAAAGAGAACAGACCCATGATGCGCGAGGGAGATCGTATTCTGATCAATAAGGGGATCTCCAAGAAAGTCTTTATCGTGGCGCGGGTGGAAGTTCCTCACGCCAGTGAAAAGGTGTTCGTTACCAAATCAGGCGGAAAATACACCATCGGATTAAAGGTCTGGAAGTCGGATTACGCCTGGAGTGAAAGGAACCAGATGTGGGTGCCGAAACACTAACAGGCTGCAGGTTAAGGTCAAGGCTAAGGTTGAGATTGAGGCTGAGGCTCAGGCTTCGGTTAACGTTAAGCGAGTTCGAAGTTCGAGGTTCGAAACCCAACCTGAACCTGAACCTAAACCTTAACCTGCTGTGGTCGTAGGCGGCGGGTGTGCAGCCCGAGGGGCCGAGTTAACGTAAATTCCATGAACCGCGAGTTGGAAAGAATCATTGCTGGTATTCGAAATGGGAACGGCCCGTCGCTGGTGCTTCTCTTCGGCGATGATTTTGAGGTCCAGGAGGCGTGTAAACGTATTACTGATCTCATTGTTCCGGCAAGCGCGCGCGGTTTCAATCTTGAACGCTTTGATGGACGTTCCGCGGCCTGGGGCCAGATCCAAGCCTCGTTGGATACGCCCCCTTTCCTGCCCGGCAAAAAGGTCGTTTGGGTGGAGAATTCGCCATACTTCCTTTCTCGTGAACAGAGTAGAGAGCTTGGCGGAACCGTCGTCCAACTCTGGGTCGAAGGAAAGAAGGACGACGCCTGCGAGCTCCTCATGGAGCTGTTAAAGGTGGAAGGTTGGAGCAAGGAACAATGGGAGCACGTCCAGTCAGGCTCGTCTCCAGGGGCGCTCTCGGAGTTACTCGGGTCGGACCGCGAGGCAGCCGAGCAACTTCTAGCCCATTGCAGGAGCCGGGGACTGGATTTCGCCGAACGCCGCGCTTCTGACGGGCATGGATTACTAAAGCTGCTCGATCAGGGACTTCCACCGTGGGTCTTTCTGCTGTTAACGGCAAGTCAGATAGACCGTAGGACCCGCCTCTACAAGCGTTTTGAGGAAACGGGAGTCGCGCTTTATCTCGGGTTGGAACGGGATCGCAGCGGGCGAGTGAGTCGGGAAAGTCTAACGGAGTTCATCAATCAGCGGCTTGGACAGGCGGGCAAAACCATCGGCTTGCAAGCACGGGAAATGATTCTTGTTCGAGCCGGCGAAGAACTGCGCGGGGTTCAGCAAGAACTCGAGAAATTGCTTTTGTATGTGGGAGGCGAGCCGACGATCAGCGCTCGAGACGTCGAGGCAATTTTCACGGATCAGGGAGCAGGCTGGGTCTTCGATTTGACCCGTTCGATTGCTCATCGCGATGCCGTAGCGGCTCTCTCCCATTTGGGTCGTTTGCTGGCCCAAGGCGAACACGCCTTGAAAGTTTTAGGCACGATTGCCAGTGACATTCGCAAGCTGCTGGCGGCCCGTCAGCTCATCGACCGGGAGCTGGGCGGACGTTGGAAACGAGGTATGACTTACCAGCAGTTCCAGCGAACCGTCATTGCGGGCGAGGCGCCGCTCTTAACGCGCAACCCCTATGCGGACTACATCTGCTTCCAGAGAGCAGAGAATTTTTCTTTAGGTGATCTACGGTCCTTTCTGGCGCAAATCTACGATGCCGACCTCCGTTTGAAGTCGAGCGGCAATCAGCCGCGGTTGGTTATGGAGAAGCTCGTTCTCAACATGTGTTTGGGGATTCGAGGCAACCGACGTCTCGTCGAACATCGGGCAAAGGCATGATGCGGCGATCAGCGAGCTTGGCTATTTTCTTCATGGTTGTCTTTTCGACTCCAGCTCAAGCCGAAATGGTGGTCCAAGCCTGCTTCAGCCCGCAGAGCAAATGCTCCGCCCATATCGTCCGCGAGATCGAAAACGCCAAGAAGGAGATTCTTGTAGCCGTCTACGCATTCACCAGCGATAACCTTGCCAGCGCGCTCGTCCGAGCGAAAAAACGCGGTGTTTCGGTGCAGGTCATCATCGACCGGGAGTTTGATGCGGCGAACGATAATTCGAAAGGAAAGCTTTTGCAGAGCCAGAAGATCCCCGTGCGCCGAGCCTCCGGCGTCAAATTGAACACAACGAATAAAGAAGGCGGCTTGATGCACCAGAAGTTCGCCGTCATCGACCGCATGCTGGTTTTCAGCGGTTCGTACAACTGGACTCACTCGGCGGACAAGCTCAACCATGAAAACCTTCTTTTATTTCGCGAGGCGTCTCCGCTGGCGGAAGAATATCGCCGCGTGTTCCTACATCTCTGGGAGCAAAAGCCGTGAATCGAATGTCGCCACTCGCGGTTGCCATCGTTGCCGCGGCTTTTTTTGCCGGCTTTTTCACTTACTTTCTTTACTTACGGTGGAGCCCGCCTGTCGTGGGAACCTCGCCAAGCGCTAGCGGAAAAAATGTCCATGACACGTCTCAAAGCTCTTTGCTTGAGGCTCGAAGCTATACGGTGGAGTTTGTGCCGCCGGAGCCTTTCGAAGAGAAACCGGCCGAGCTGCCCGTGCTGCAAGCACGCGATGTGGAAAAGATTCGCGGCTTGGCCGGAAATCGAGCGAGGATTCGCGGCAGAATTTTTCGCGTCGGCCATTCCGTCAAAAGCAACACGTACTTTCTCAACTTTGGGCCTTCGCGCGCGGCTCTGACTGCTGTTATCTTCGCGTCCGCCGTCGAACTTTTTGAGAAGAGCAAGCTGCCACCGAAGGACTTCGAAGGAAAAGAAGTTGAGATGCAGGGCGAGATCAAGGATCATCCGCAGTACGGTCTGGAGCTTATTCTAGAAAATCCGTCGCAAATCAAATTAATCGAATAAACGCTTAACCGCTGTGTTGCCGACGCTTGGGCAAATGTTTGTTCTGGGGTATACTCGACGGCCGTGAGCGACCGCAAAAAGAAGTGCATCGTGTGCGCCAAAGAGGTGACGGGCGGTATTTGTGAACCTTGCAAGGAACGGATCCGCCGAGAGGCCATGGGGGAACAGGCTGGCGTGAGCGATCGAGCCGAGGGGGAGTTACGCACGGTGTCAGCCCCGATAAGAGGTAGACGAGCCATCGCAGCAGCCCTGAGGATAAGCGAATCGCCTAATCTCACGAACCTCTACGAGAAGAGAACAATATTTGCTTCTAAACCTATGCCAGGATTGCAAACTATGGTATAAGGCGGTTTTATTCGGACTTTCTTGGAATTTATCAGGACACTTCAGCCCAGATCCGGCAACAAGGAGGATTCCAAAGCTGCTCAATTTTAGACACTTCTGGCGCTTTTCAGGGCTGGTTTTCTTTTTTTTGTTTCCAGTTAGTTCAGCATTGGCTTTTTCTCCCGAAGAGGATCTCTCCGCGCGAGCGTTCCTGCTTATGGACGCAAAGACCGGTACGATTCTATTCCAAAAGGACCCGGATCTCCGTTTACCGCCCGCCAGTACGACCAAGATTCTAACCGCCATCGTAACCTTAGAGAGCGGTCGAAAACTAAACGAGTCGCTCACGGTCTCAAAGACAGCGACCCGTGTACCCGCGTCTAAGATTTATCTTCGCCCAGGACAGACGATAAGCATTGAACACCTGCTCTATAGCGTCATGCTCTCCTCCGCCAACGACGCAAGTATGGTGCTTGCTGAAGGGATTGGCGGCTCGGTGGAAAATTTCGGCGAACTGATGACCAAAAAAGCGCATGAGCTTGGCGCGGTCAACAGCCACTTCACCAACCCGCACGGTCTAACAGCGCCGGATCATTATTCCACGGCGAGGGACCTGGCGACGATTTTCAAATACGCCCTGAGAAACCAAACCTTCCGGCAAATCATTCAGACGAAAATTAGCTCGGTGAAATCGATCTCGCCGGGAAAGAAAAAGCCCCAGGCGCGTCTCATCTCCATCCGCAACCACAATCGCCTGCTTTGGAACTTTGACGGCGCCATCGGCGGCAAGACCGGATACACGCATGCGGCCCAGAAATGTTTCGTCGGAGCCGTGGAGCGCAACGGCGTAACCTTGATCGTATCACTACTCGGGTCTCGAGATTTATGGGGCGACACGAAGCGCCTTCTAGAACACGGATTTGACAATTACGACCTGCTAAAAACTGCAACGCAGACGTCTGGAAGTGCTCGATCCGCAGCCCAATCCCTATATGGAACGGAAATAATCCCAGACCCGATCGTTTCGCCAAAACAGAAGGAACGTGTTGAATTTGTCGATGGCTATATTCTTCAGGTCGGGTCTTTTCGCGAGCGCGAGCGAGCCGAGTCATTGCTGAAGCGGTTTTCTGAAGGAGGCTTCGAGGCTTTCGTCGAAAAGACCGCGTTAAAAACAGGCGAGACCACCTATCGAGTGCGCGTCGGCCCGTACGCCGTATTTTTGGAAGCCCAGGAGACCGCCGACGAAATCCTGAACAAAATCGGCCAGCAGGCCATTATCGTGCGGCAGCCGCATCCTTCTGAGACCAAAGACAACCGCGGTTAGCTCACGTACCAGCCTCAGATTTCTACGACCATTCCGTCTTGCGCCATCGCGACCGGCAGTTCGTGCCTTCGCGCCAGCATCTCCTCACCCAGATGAGTCAACAAAAGTCTCTTGCATTCCAAGCGCTGTAAGTTGCCGCGGAGTTTTTCGTAGCTTATGTGATTCGACGTATGTTCGTTATAATGCGAACATTCGCAGAGGAACAAATCCGTGCCGCGGGAGTGGGTGACGAAATCATCCGACCAGGCCGAATCGCCGGAGAACAGAATTCGTTTTTCTTCATAGGTAATCCTCAAACCCAGTGAGACCTCATGCGCCTGGTGCGGGACCCGAAAGGGAAACACCTGAACGCCCTCGACACTAGCCGGCTGGCCGGGCTCGAGCGCATGAAAACAGGCTGGCGGAAGCTCTTTAGTAGCGCCGCCGTACATCAGACGGAACAGCTCAGAGACTCTTTCCTGAGTGCCCGGCGGGCCCGCGACATGGAGCGGTCTGCCGCGCGGCTTATTATAGAGATATTCTATGAAAAAGAAGGGAAGGCCGCCAAAATGATCTCCGTGCAGGTGACTCAAAAAGATAACGTCCAACCGCAGTGGGTCGAGACCGGCGCGTTTCATCGCCAGTAACGTCGTTGGACCGCAGTCAAGAAGAAAGACTCGATCCGACGCTTCGATCAAATACCCGCTTTGATTGCGGCCCCCGCTACCGAAAGCGTCGCCGCAGCCCAGGATGTGTAGTTTCACGGCCGGTTTTCCTTCAACAAGGCTCTAATCAACCACGTAGCACTCCAGGTGAGCGGCTGCAACGGAGCTCTACAGGCTGTTTGACCAGCCGAGTAATCCACGTCCACGAAAGCATAGTTGCTTTTTGTTCACTGTCTGTCTACATTGGCGACGTGACCGTCGACAAACGTCCTTTTTTTACGTGCTATTCGACGAGTTTGTGGGTCCGGTTTTTGCGCTTCAGTCTTTTGTCGCACAAAACGCTAGAACATGATCTGGAGAAACTGGATCTCACTCCGCCTCAGTTCTACGTGCTGGCGACGATCGGTTACGCAGGCGGTCTGCCCTTTGGTGAAATCGGGGTTAAGATGATGGTGACAGTCAGCAATCTGACGGGTATCGTCGACCGCCTGGAAGAAAAAAAACTGGTGACGCGCAAGCGAGACACCAATGACCGGCGAGTTGTTCACGTCGTTCTGACGGAGAAGGGCGCTAAAGTCTACAAAAACACCATCCCTTTGTTTGAGAAAAGCGTGTCGCGGATCTTTTCATCGCTCGACAAGTCCCAGCAGAAAAAACTTTCCGCGCTGTTTCGCAAGCTCAATCAAACTTCATGGGCAAATTAGGGCCAAACTTGATTGACATCAACGGCTCTGCGGTTATAAATTTTAAACGTTGACAATTTCAGCATAAAAGAGCGCAGCAATGAGCGATCAAAGCGAGAGACCCACCGGGCTCAAACGGGTCAGCAAGTGGCTTTACGCCAAGGGCGTCGAAGAGCGCAGCTCCGGCTGCGTTCTGTGCGGATCTTGCTACGGCCATGGACCCGGAAATCCGATGGAAGATGTTCCCGGGCCGAAGAGTAAATGCCCGCCGTACGAGTTCTACCGCTTTCAGCGTCACACGCCCAAATCACGCTGGCTTATGGCACAACGTGTCTTTCACGGTCTCGATCCGATCACACCGGAGCTAAAAGAGGTTATCTACAGCTGCACGACCTGCCTGATGTGCCAGGAGTTGTGCGGGGTTCGAAATGACGGGTACGGCCCATGGGATATCACGGTCGCTATGCGCGAGGAGATCACCGAAAAAGAAGGGCCTATCGAGGCTCATCGTCTTCTTTACGACGGTCTGAAGCGGCACGATAATCCCTGGTCGCAGCCAAAGTCTCAACGCGGTCAGTGGGCGACTGGTCTCGGATTGCAGACTCTCGCCAATGGGAATGCAACCACATTGCTTTTCGCCGGCTGTTCCGCCGATCGGGCTTCGGGAAAGGCGGGGGTCATCGCGCTGGCAAAGTTGATGCAGCAGGCGGGAGAAGAGTTCGCAATTCTCGGTGGCGAAGAAAAATGCTGCGGCCTCTATGCTTTCGACCTGGGGTTTCGGCGAGAATACGAGCGCTTGAGGCGGGAAAACCTGTCGCTTCTTCGAGCAGCCGGGATCCGCAAAGTCATTGTCGCGTGCGGAAGCTGTCACCGCATCTGGCGAGAGTACGGCAAAGATGCAGAAAATGAAATTGAAGCCGTCCATGGTACGGAACATGTGCTCGCTTTAATCAGGTCCGGTCGCCTGAAATTTAGCCGGACAATCAAAAAGACGGTGACCTACCATGATCCATGTCATCTGGGCAGAGGATGCGGCGTTTATGAGGCGCCGAGAAACGTCCTCCGAAGTATCCCGGGTGTCGAGCTGGTGGAAATGGAACGCAATCGACGTTGGGCCTGGTGTTGTGGTGGGGGAGGCGGGGTGCCTGAAGCAGACCCCGATTTGGCGCGGTGGACGGCCGAGGATCGGTTGCGCGAGGCAGCCAACACCGGGGCGGAACTTGCGCTGACTTCGAGCGCGCTCTGCCAACGCAGCTTCGCGCAGATTCAGAAATCCGCTCTTCGGACTCAAGACTTGCTCGATTTTGTCTATCAGGCGCTGTGAGGAATGATCAAAGAAGCACACTTTACGCCGCAAAGAATGCTCTCGATGCTGGGATTGAAGCCTGATTCTCTGGGCCCCTACGCTTTGATTCCCGGCCCCAGAGAGCGGAGTGAGATGGTGCTTGAGACGTTGGAGAATCCGACGAGGAATTTCGCCTTCCTCGACTATGAAATGCATACCGGCACACTGGACGGAAAGAAAGTCACCGTTGGGAACGGCGGGCGCTTTGCCCCGGATACCGCGATTACAACCGAAATTCTCTGTGCGGCGGGCGCTCAATCTCTCATTCGTGTAGGAAGCTGCGGTTCTCTGCAAGCGCAGGTGAAAATCGGCGATCTGGTGATCGTAACCGGCGCGCTCCGCGGCGAGGGCACGACCAAGTACTATGTTCCCGAGAGCTTCTCCACCACTGCGCACCCCGACATTGTCGCCGCGCTCCAAAAAGCCGCAGAGAGTTTGAACCTTCGTTATCATCTCGGCTGGATTTTTACGACCGACGCTCTGTTTCAGGAGACACCGGAGCTGATTCAGCAGCTGAACGCGCAAAACGTTTTGACCATCGACATGGTGACATCGACCTTCCTCACGATCGCGCAAGTTCGCGAGAAAAAAGCCGGCGCGATCCTCGCCGTTTCCGATGAATGTCTTTACGGCAAATTCGGTTTTCGCGATCGGCTCTTCCTTCAGGCCGAAGAAAAGATCATGGAAGTAGCGCGCAGAGCGATCCAATACCTGTAATTTTCCTTCGGCGCTGAGCGAATTATGGCCGCCGCACATAGCCCTTTATTCGAGCCCGTTTTATGGGAGGGGAACGGGTTTAAGATCCTCAACGAGATCGCGCTGCCCGATCGGATCGTATACCTGCCTGTGAGTGAATTGCCTCAAGCTCTCGACGCTGTGAGATCAATGAAGACTCGGGCCTTTGGCCAGGTGCTGACGTTTCTCTACAGCGGTGCCTTGCTGGCGCGGCGCTACACGGGTAAAGACCCGCAAGCACTGCGCGAGCAGATCGCCCGCATGAGCGATGAATTCTGTGATGCGCGTCCCACCTTCGACTTCAGAGGCTTGGGAGCCCATTTTTCCCGATGGTTCGGCCAAATGCCCGCCGGTACCGACGTTGGCGCTTGGATTGGAAGCCGCGCGTGCGACATGGCGGCGCGGATTGTCAAGGCGCGAGAAGCGCGAGCCCGGCGCGCGGCCGGTATTTTGCCCAATCCTGCCCGTCTTCTGACCCACTGCAACGTGAGCGGTGAATTGGTTGCCGTGGCCGATCACTGTAAAGCCCTCGGGAAAGACTTCTCCGTCGTGGCGACCGAGACCCGGCCTTATCTTCAAGGCACGCGTTTGACAGCGTGGGAACTCTCACGGGGAGGCGTGCCGGTTGCCGTGGTCCCCGATTGTGCGGTTGCACAACTAATGGGCAGAGGCGAGATCAATGCAGTGCTCGTTGGGTCGGATCGCTGCGCGCAAAACGGCGACATCATCAACAAGGTCGGCACCTACCCCTTGGCGCTTGCGGCTAAAGAGCACGGCGTGCCGTTCTATGTGTTGGTTCAGGACCCGGGAAAGCTGGCAAAGGGTACCGACGTGCAAATTGAGGAGCGGCCGGGCGCCGAGTTGCTGAATTTCCAGGGCCGGCCGCTGTTGATCGAAGCCGGCGCAAAGGTCGCTGCGCGCTATCCCGCGTTTGATGTCACCCCCGCGTCTTTCATTTCATTTCTCATCGGCTTTGATGACCTATTCACGCCGGAAAGTTTCAGGCAAAGATACGGAGGAAGGTCCTCCGGCAGCAGTCCGAGCCGGCAAGAACAAGGAAAATACTTGCTGGTCTATGGTGTGCCGCAGGAAACTGGCTACCTATATCTCAGAGGCGCGCTAAAAGCCGAGCGGGCTGAGAGCCTACTGGTTCCGGAGATGCGGCCGCAGCTATGGGGCGCGCATCTCGTGGGGCGGGACCTGCTGGAAAAAGATCTCCCGACCACAATGATCTCCGACAGCATGATGGGTACGCTCTTCGCGCAAGGGGAGATTCTCCGGGTCTACTTATTTTACCAAAGGCTTTCAGAAGAGGGGCCAACGGGTGTCTGCGGCTCGGCCTTGGTCGCGCTCTTGGCTAAGGAGCACCGCGTGCCGGTTGAGTTGTTAGAAGGCCAGGCGGCAATTGAGCCGGTTGCGGACCGCGATGTCTCGACCTTCTTGGGGCAGCCGGTGCTGCCGAGCGCCGTCTCGGTCTACCCGCTGGAAAACGAAACGATGCCCTGGTCTCTCTTCAAAGAGAATCCCGGAGCCAGCTCATGACGGCTTCTGAACGCGCGATCATCCAGTGGGGAAAGCTCCTGTTCGAGCGCCGGCTCATCAGCGGGTGGGGCGGCAATCTTAGCTGCCGCCTGGGGAGAAACGAGATCGTTATTACCGGCCAACATGCGCCGCTGGGGTTTCTCGCGGTTAGAGATATCGTCCGGATCCGCGGGGACGGCAAGCCGATCAAGAAAAACCAGCGCGCCTCCAGCGAAACGCCGATGCATGTGGCGGTCTACAAGGGCACGGACGCTCATGCCATCATTCATGCGCACCCTCCGATGGTGTTGGCCTTTTCGTTGACCCACGACAATTTTGTCCCGCTGTCCTTCGAGGAGAAGTTCACTATTGGCGAGATTCCTATCATTCCGCAGGACACGCCGACTGTGACAAAACCTGAGGCGGTCGTCGAAGAGCTCAAGTATCATCCCGTCGTCATCATCAAAGGCCATGGCACCGTCGCTATCGGGAAAGACTTACAAGAGGCATTTTTGCTCACCGATTTACTGGAGGAGGCGGTTGGTTGCCAGTTCTTCAAAGAGCGGGCGTCTCCGGTCAATAAAATCGCCGAACAACGCCCGGCCACAAAGGAAACCTCGAGAAAAATTGCCGGCATCAACGGGCAAGGTTACCCGCTTTTCTCCCGCGAACACATGGACGCGCTGGTAAAAAGCGCCAACGCCGACTCTCAGTTTCGCAATCACGGTGGCGAGACCAAGCTCACGACGTCGTTGACATTGCATATGGAAGAAACCGCCACTTCCTGGACCGTAAGTTTTGTCTCCGGAGAAATCACCCACGTCGATCAACAAACGAATGGCGAGTTTCTGATTTCCGGCAAGAGACAGTGGTGGGAAGCAGTTTTCAGTAATCGCATCGATGCGTTTTTGGCAACGCAACAGGGTAAGTTGAAACTCGAGCGCGGCGAGCTGTCGAAGCTGTCGCAATGGTACAAACCTTTTCAGAGGGCGTTTTCATTATGGCAGACCATACCCATTCAGTAGGGTTTTTCGCGGCGGAGATGCTGGAGCTGGCCGCTCAACAACACCCGCAAAAGACGGCGATCATTGCCAAGGAGGAGCAACTGACCTTCTCGGTGTTGAACGGGAGAGTCCACGCTCTGGCTGCCCACCTGCAGAAAGAAGGCATTCACCCAGGGGACCGGGTGGGCCTGCTATTGCCCAATTCCACCGCGATCCCTCTCAGCTACTACGCGACCCAGAAAATCGGCGCGGTCACCGTTATATTGGACGCGCGGCTGAAGGGAAAAGAACTGCAAGGCGTTCTGCGCGATGCGGATCTTAAACTTCTGGTCGTTCACGCGCAGCTTCACCCGGAAGTTGCGGATACGTTCAAACAGGTGCCTCCGGTTCCCGTCTGGGTGGTCAACGAACAAGGCGAGCGGAGCTTCGAGAAAAGATTCACCGCGGCGGCGA
>JBOHVS010000081.1:0-1808 GCA_050735975.1 Binatia bacterium
TCGTTCACCACGAAGGACACGAAAGTCACGAAGTTCGGGAAAAAGGTTTTAACAATACTTTCTTCCTTCGTGCTCTTCGTGCCCTTAGTGGTAAATCCGCTCCTTTACGGTTAAATCCGCAATTCGAAGAAAAATTTTTGCCACGAAGACACGAAGACACAAAGAAAAACATTGGTGTCTTAGTGCCCTAGTGGTAATGTTCTTTCTGACCTCTGACCTCCGACCTCTGACTTCTGACTTCTGACCTCTGGCGCTTCGCCCCTAGCCGTGCTGGTAGACCGACCCCACCACCGAGTCGTTCAACTCGCTCGTGGGGCCGTCAAAGAAAATCCGCCCCTGCTTAAGGCCGACCACCCGGTCCGCGTATTCTCTCGTCAGCTCCAGTGTATGGAGGCTTACGAGCGCCGTGATACCGTCCTCGCGACACACCCGCTTCAGAATGTCCAAAACCACCCGTGATAGTGTCGGGTCGAGACTCGAGACCGGCTCGTCAGCCAGAATAATCGCAGGCTGCTGCATCAAAGTCCGGGCGATAGCGACCCGCTGCTGCTCGCCGCCGCTCAATTCATCGGCTCTTTTATAGGCGTGATCGAGCAAACCTACGCGCTTGAGGTTGGTCAGCGCGCGGCGCTTTTCGTCTTTCGAAAAGAGCCGCAGCGCGCTCGGCAGAGCGGCCTGATAACCCAGGCCGCCGGCTAAGACGTTTTCGATCACCGGCAGGCGCTTCACGATATTGAACTGTTGGAAGACCATCCCCACCTTACGCCGCCAGAGGCGCAGCTCCCGCGCCGTTAGTTTCGCCACGTCGAGTGTCGCTCCGTCGCCATCGACGCGCAACACCGGGCGAGGGATGCGAATTTCACCCGCGCTCGCATCGATCAGGCGGTTGATGCAGCGGAGCAAGGTGGATTTCCCTGCGCCGCTAAGACCGATGATGCCGACGAATTCACCCTGCTCGATCTTAAAGCTAACGCCGCGCAGCACGTGGGTGTTGGAATTGTAATACTTATGGAGATTTTTGATCTCGAGAACGGTCACGGCCGCTTTTTTTGCAGGGCTTCTCTAACCCGAATGCCGGCGATCTCGAAGGCCCGGCGAACGGAGTCGTAATCCTTGTCCGTAGCCGGCACGAAGCCGTCGATCTGATAGAGATCTCTCAGCATCTTTTTCCCCTTCGAATCACGGCTGAGCTCCAGGAAGACCTCTTCGATCCTCTTCGCCAGGCGGTTATCGAGGTTGCCGTTGATAACCAGGTTGTCCGCCGGGATCGGCTCGGAAAAGGCGATCGCGCGGATCTGCTTTTGGTCGTCCGGGTCTTTCAAGTACCGCATCCAGGCAGTATCTTTGCTATCGGCAGAGTTGGCGTAAGTCGCGCCGGCATCGACTTTGCCATTGAGAACGGCCAGCACGGTTGCGTCATGGCCCCCGGAATATAGAATCTGTTTGAAATCGCGCGCCGGATCGATGCCCCGCTCGTGCAGCATCTTGCGCGGAAAGACATTCGCCGAGGTTGAAAGCGGGTCCCCGAAAGCGAAGGTCTTGCCGCGCAGATCTTCCAATTTCGTGATGCCGCTATCCGCCCGCGTGATGATCGCCGCGTAATAGTAAGGCGACCCTTTGCGTTCGGACTTGAGCACGACTTTGACGTTGGCCTCGCTCTTGGCCAAAACATAAGACGCCGGCGTCAAGAACGCGATATCGAGCTTATTGGCCCGCAGCGCCTCGACGACTCCCGTATAGTCGGTTGCCACGAATGGCTGGACCTCCATGCCGAGCTGTTGCTGGAGGATGTCGACGATCGGCTGCGC
>JBOHVS010000082.1:0-4719 GCA_050735975.1 Binatia bacterium
GACGATCCCTATCATCGCGCGCGCTGGACCGAACCCTATCCTCGGGCTGAGTGGCAGGCGCTACTGAAATTAATCCGACAGGCGAGAAAATGTCACATCGACTTTGCCTATGGTTTTCACCCCGGCATGGGGCTCCGTTTCTCCAATGACGGGTCTATCCACATATTGCTCGAAAAAGCGCGGCGCTTCTATGACGCCGGAGTACGAACCTTCGCCATTCTCTTTGACGACATCCCATCGCGGTTGGAACACGCACGAGACAGGAGACTTTTCCAGAACAGCCTCGCTCGCGCAGAAGGAACCTGGCTGCGAATGATCGGTGAGCGGCAACCGATTAGTTGGAAACAGGTGGAATGGTGGATCTGCCCCTCGTACTACACGCCGGACCCGCTTCTTTCACGGGTTTTCGGAAGCTTCGAATGTGATTTTCTTGAAATCTTGGGAGAGCAACTTCCTCCTGATGTCGCGTGCTTCTGGACCGGCCCATCGATTGTGTCCCAATCGATCAATCTGGCCCACGTCCGGAGCATCTCCCGGCGTCTGCGACGACCGCTGATGCTGTGGGACAACTATCCCGTGAATGATCTTTCCATGAAAGATGAGATGCATCTTGGTCCGCTCACAGGCAGAGACCCACGGCTCCCGGATGTCGTTTACGGCTATTTCAACAATCCGCTGCTGCAGGAAGCTTTGAGCTTTATCCCGCTAGCCAGCTGTTTTGATTACGCCAGGGATCCGTCGAATTACGATCCGGAATCGAGCTGGTCCAGTATCATATCGGAGCGTTTCGGCCGCAGCTCACTTCCCCACTGGCAAGCTGTTCGTTTCTTGGGCGAGCGACTTCAAAGCGCTAAAAAACCGGGGCAGCCTGTCCGGCTGACGAAGCGCGGGACAAAAGTTGTCCGTGCCGCTCATGCTTATCTTGAAAGGCACCGACAAAAGAAATGGGCTCGCGAACTGCGGCCATGGTTAAAACGGATCCTGGAGGAAGTTAAGGTGTAGGTTGAGGTTCAGGTTTAGGTTTAGATCGGATTCTCGGCCGACCCTTAGCCTTAATCTTAAGCTCAACCTTCTTCTTAACTCAGCCTCAACCTGCTTGGGACGCTTGATCGAAGCGCGTTAGTGGCGTACTTTTTTAGTCATGTCTGGCACGCCTCCCGGGCAATCGCCGTCCAAAGATATCAGCGCCGCGCTGAACCCGCGCGAGCTGACCGCAATCATGCGCGAGTTTCGCTCGCGCACCATGGATCTTGTCGCCGATCTTAACGATGAGCAGATGATCGGCCTGCGCCTTCCTACCGTTAATCCGCCGCTGTGGGAAATCGGGCACGTCGCCTGGTTTCAAGAGTTCTGGGTGCTGCGCTATTTGCGCAAGCAAGCACCGCTGATGGAAAACGGCGATCAACTTTACAACTCTACCGATGTTGCTCACGACACGCGTTGGGAACTGCTGCTGCCGTCGCGTAACCACACCTTGCGCTACATGGCAGAAGTTCAATCACGAGCCATGGACCGGCTGGATATCACGCGCGAGCTGTCGGCCGAAGAGTTCTATTTTTATCTTCTGGCCACTTTCCACGAGGGCATGCACGCCGAGGCGCTCGCCTACACCCGCCAAGCCCTCGGTTATCCTGCGCCGCGTTTTTCTCATATGCCGAGCGAGAGCGAGCCTGATCTCGCCTCCCCCGGCCCGTTCCCCGGCGACATAGAGATACCCGGCGGCATCTTTGCCATCGGGGCCGCCCCGGACTTCCCTTTCGTCTTTGATAACGAAAAATGGGCGCATCCCGTTGAGGTAAAATCATTCAAAATTGCCTGGGCGCCGGTTACCAACGGGGAGTTCCTGGATTTTGTCGAGAATGGGGGCTATCAAAACAGCCAGTTTTGGAGCCCGGAGGGTTGGCGTTGGTTGGAATCCGGTGACGCTTCAAATCTGAAGGCTTCATTTTCAACATTCTGGCATCAACAACTTAAAGAATCGGAAGAGCTGGAATGCCCGACGGAACGGCTCGATCATCCCGTCTACTGGCGGCGTGGAACCAATGGGCGGTGGCAGCAACGCATGTTCGACCGGGACGTGCCGTTGAATGAGAAACTTCCCGTGGTTCACGTAAGCTGGTATGAGGCGGAGGCGTACTGTAATTGGGCGAACCGCCGTCTTCCGACCGAGGCGGAATGGGAAGTCGCCGCTTCGGCCGAACCCGGCCCGAATGATAATCAGATCAGCGAAGGCCGCCGGCGGTTTCCTTGGGGCAACGATCCTCCTACGCGGGAACGCGCGAACCTCGGCTGGTCACGTGCCGGTATTGTCGAAGTAGGCGCCTATCCAAGCGGCGACAGCGCTTTCGGATGCCGTCAAATGATCGGCAATGTTTGGGAATGGACAGCCGATGATTTTAAACCTTATCCAGGATTTACCGTCGATCCTTATAAGGAATACTCGAAACCATGGTTCGGCACCCATAAAGTGCTTCGTGGGGGCTGCTGGGCCACCCCCCCCCTGCTCATACGTAACACCTGGAGAAACTTCTACACGCCCGACCGCCGTGACGTGTGGGCCGGCTTTCGTACCTGCGCCAGATAGTTAGACAACGTGAACATCCAGCTGATCACCCCGGCGCCGCCACGCTTCAATAACGGCAACAAGATAACGGCTGTCCGCTGGGTTCGTATTCTAAAGCAGCTCGGCCACAAGGTTACACTGGATCAATCTTACAACGGTAAGCGCTGCGATATCCTGATCGCGCTTCATGCGCGCCGTAGCCATGAGTCGATCCGCCGCTTCCATGAAATCCGGCCCGGACTGCCGCTGATCGTCGTTTTGACCGGAACCGATCTCTATCGCGACATTCGAAACAATCCACGAGCCAGGCGCTCTCTCGAACTGGCAACGCGGATTGTAGCGCTTCAGACCATGGCGTTCGCCGAGCTACCCGAACCATTGCACGCCAAAACGCGGGTGATTTACCAGTCGGCCGAACCCATCGGGTTGAAAGCACCGTCGTGGAATGCTCCTACATTCAAGGTTTGCCTGATCGGTCATTTGCGCCAGGAGAAAGACCCGTTGCGCGCGGCCATGGCGGCGGGGCGCCTGCGGTCCGAATCGCGAATCGAGGTAACACACATCGGACGGGCCTTGGACGAAAGACTAAAAACACGCGCGCTGCGTGAAGCGAAGCGGAACCGGCGTTACCGCTGGATCGGCGAGCTACCCCACCGCAAGACGCGAAAAATTCTGGCACAAAGCCATCTCGCGGTCATTACGTCGCGCATCGAGGGAAGCTCGAACGTTTTGTCCGAGGCTATCGCCTCGTCGGTGCCTGTAATAGCATCGAGGATTTCGGGCTTGATTGGCACCTTGGGAAAACGCTACCCGGGCTATTTTCCCGCAGGCGACACAGGCAAGCTCACTGAACTATTGACAAAGGCTGAGTCGGATCGGGCGTTTTACAGCTTGCTGAAACATGCGTGCGCGCGCCTCAAGCCCTTGGTCAATTCAACCAGAGAAGCTCGCGCCTGGAGATCGCTGCTGCGCGAGCTTCTCTAGTATTTTCAGCAACCTGACAGTCGCAGCCGCGGCGGCGCCTATTTTTTAGCGTCGCGGCCCTCTTCCTCGTGAATCCAGGTTTTGACCCACGGCAGCAGAAGATAAGCAGGCATCGACAAAAAGAACGTCAGCGCAAAGTAATCGCCGTAGCCGTACTTTTCCGCCCCCAATCCGCTGATGCCGCCGATGAGGCGACCCGTGAGCGAGAAGATTGAAGAAAGAAAAGCATATTGAACCGTGGCATGCTCCTTCTGGCACACGTTCATCAGGAACGCCAGAAACGACGCCGTGCCCAGCCCGCCGCTCAACGACTCGAACATCGACGCCCCATAGAGGCCGAAGCGCCCCAAATTCAGCCACTCAACAAACGAGTAGCCGAGATTTGAAACCGCCTGGAGAATCCCGAGAAACCATACTCCGTGAAAGATACCGAAGCGAGATATAAAAGCCCCACCCAGCAACGCGCCCACGACGCTCAGTACAATCCCGACGGTGGTTGGGAACAACCCGATCTGAAACATCAGATCATCCTGAACCGGCCAGATCGATTTCCCGTAATCCACCCAGAACGGCTTCACCATCGGACCGATAGCGAACTCTCCCAGCTTGTAGGTCAGAACAAACAGCACGAGCGGGATTACCCGCCAGGTTTTGGCCCAACCCACGAACCCTCGCAACCAGTGCTCGCGCGCCTCCGCGGGAAGACTGAGGCGCGGAATAAAGTTCACGCTTAGGGCCAAAAGGATGAAGAACACTCCGGCAACAACAAACAGGACATGCCATTGAAGGACCGCCGCAAGGAAGACCATCCCGCCACCGACGAAAACAAGCGCTACCCGGTAGGCGGATGCCCGGACTCCGTTGGCGACTCCTTCCTCTCCACGATCAATCAGTCCGACCGAGTAGGAATCTATGGCGACGTCTTGAGTCGCGGACAAAGTCGTAAAAACGAGGACTAACACGAGCACGATCCAACCGATAGCGGCCAGGTTCACCCACGGAAGCGCCAGCAAAACCGCCGCAATGCCAAGCATGCAGGCCAGCACCCATATGCGCCGGTCGCCGTACCGGTGCACCAGCGGCGACCAAAACACTTTTAACGAATAGGGAAGTTCTAACAGACGCAACCCGCCGATGGCTCGCAGCGAAACGCCATGCAAGCGGAAGTACAC
>JBOHVS010000083.1:0-4440 GCA_050735975.1 Binatia bacterium
AGTATCCCTGGAGCGGATGCGCTCGCGCGGCGAAGACCCTGAACGAAATCTTCAGCGCTCCGTCGAAGCGGACAATGCCATCATTGAAGGCTTCCCCGACGTGACCTTCGGCATTCATATTTGCCGCGGCAACGCCCGTACCCTCGATCTCCAGACCGGCAAGCTTGTTCCGCAGTGGCATCGCGAGGGCCATTACGACGCCATCGCCGAGCGGCTTTTTTCCAGTTTGAAGCACCATCGTCTTCTGCTGGAGTATGACAGCGAACGGGCCGGAGGTTTTGAGCCTCTGAGACTGGTTCCGAAGGATAAAGTAGTCGTCCTGGGTCTCGTCACGACCAAGAGTTCAGACCTGGAGCCCATCGACGAACTCAAGCGGCGAATCGATCAAGCGTCCCGCTACCTCTCGCTCGAACAGCTGGCCCTCAGCCCGCAGTGCGGCTTCGGCGGCATCGATTCCAAGGTCATGAGCGAAGACGAGATGTGGCGCAAGTTCGACCGGATCGTCGAAACGGCTGCACAGGTGTGGAAGTAGAAGAACCCGCTCCCGTTTTACACGCTTTGAACGACCTGAACCTCGAACGGTTTGAACCGTTCCGGTTAGCGCAATCGGCCCTGGACCGGGGCGCAGCCGGGGTGATTATTCATCAGACGCCATGCGAGGAAATGTCGAAGGGTATTTGTGTCACCTACTGAAACTTCTCTGAAACTTTTGACGATTCTCGGTCAATTGATGCGCGCGGAGTTATTTTCCAACCCCTGGAAACCAGCCCTGGTGCTTGATTAAGCCACGCAAATATTCGATCTGGCCGGCGTGGCGCGTGTTGCAGTGAATGACGCTGGCGAGGCGAATGCTTAGCGTCGGCAGCGGGTCATACTGGGGTTCATTCAGCACCCGATTCAGATCGGCATTCTTAACTGTGGAGAGATAGGCCTTGGTTCTCGCGAAAACAGCGTCAAGGTAGTCAAGCAAGAGCTGCTTATCGTTGACGGCAAACGCGTCCACTTGCGCCGGGGTGTGCCTGTGACCGGAACCATAGTCCTTGGGGTCCGGCGGCATACCGAAGCGCGCATGCCATCCGTCCGCGATCCACAATTGCGGCCGCTCCATCAATCCGGAAAAGTTCGCATCCTGGACCCGCGCCAGGTGCCACACCAACCATGCGATATGAGGTTTTGGGGGAGCCAGCAGTTCTTCGGCGGACAAGTCCTTTAGATTGTCCCGCACCATGTCACGCACCCGACCCAATGCATCCTGCACCAATCCCGCGCTTTCCATAAACTACCTCCTGATCATTGCTTTTGGCCTAGACTGTCTCCGGCTGTCGAGATAATATCTGATTATGTGAAATAAGTAAGGCTGATTGTCACGGGAACGGAATTGCCGCGCGGAGTGAGCGGCCGAATTGAGCGGAATACGGATCTCCAGAACAGCCGCTACGCTTATTCAGTATACTGTCGCCGCAGAAGACCCTATTGAAATGAAGTATTCCCAAAGCGTAAAAGAGTTTCATGCGGCCCGGGTCGCGTTTCATCTGGATTTTATCGCTTGTCCTGACCTCTACTTCCGCTCCCGGTTTAGCCGAACTCCAGCGCTTTCGTCTGATTCCAGACGAGAGTCAAATCATAACTAAAATTAAGGACCCTTTCGGCAACATCGTATACGGCGCACTGCGGGTCCGCCAGGGTGAGGCGCGTGGTGATATCGATCGCTTGCAAGAGGTGGGTTCTGTCAGCCTGGTGATAGATACCACGAGTTACAACAGCAATATCGGACTGAGGGATCAGGACGTTCACGAATATTACTTGGAAGTGAAGCAGTACCCTGTGATTCGGTTTGACAGCACCGGCATACAAAAGATCGAGCGACCTCAGTCTCCTAAGGACCTGTGGCAGATAACGGTCCGGGGACGCCTCCAACTCCACGGCGTGCAAAGGGAAGTGCTTGTACCGCTTCGGCTGTTTTACCAGACAAACAAAATCATCGCACAAGGTAACCTCCGATTGGTTTTGGAGGATTTCAATATAAGAGTCCCCACACTTCTCTTCTTAAAAGCGGGAAATCAGGTGGACGTAGACTTCCGTATCGTTGGGGAACGTCAGCCTTGAATTCGTTCCCGCCACATCATCTGTATCAAAACCGCCGGACCCGTCTATTTTTGACCGTAATTACTATCGCCGCCGTCACGGCTCGCGCCTCTCGCCTTCTTCCTCCATTCACCGCTTGCGGTGCAGGCAAGATTGGCGGAACCCCCAGGTTTGGGTAATTTCGGCCCATTCAATGAACACTTATGACCATCCGGTGGGGAAGACACGACTAATAAAGAACACTTACGGCGCCCATTTTCGTCTCTTGTCCGCAGACTCTAACCGGGCATGTCCCTTGCTCTTTTAGGATTTGATCCCACTTTACAGAGAGACGTCGTGGCGAGGGCTTTATGAAGGATATTTCGACGATACTTTTGGCAAGTGTTTTTGTCATCTTCTCATTGATCGTGCTGCTTTCGGCAGCCCGCACGCCGGATCGTACCAGTTCGGCGTTGGACAACAACCAGCAAAGGGTCTCAGATCTCGGGCTCCGTTTCGTCTTTAAAAGATAGGGTTACACTGAGGTTCTTCATACCCATCCTTCCCAGCGATTCGCCACTCGTCTGTCTCTACATTCCTTTCATCCTTCCGCTTTCCGCCTTCATCGTTGATATTGTCCTTCGATTCTCGATTCGTTTTTGATCTCCCTGTTGTCTATTCCCGAGCGCAGCTCACGAACACGCTCCAGCGAAAAGCGACCCCTTAAAAAATAGGGGCAGTTGTTGACTAACTGGAATTGCGGACCAGGCTCCAACCAGCCGAGCCACCTCCGCTATCGCTGTTCCGTAGTCTTCAACCAATTTGCGCGAAACCTCGGCTCTGACGGCCGGAATCTGCCTCGGCATGTGGCTTTGACTCCTGAGTTGGCACCTTGCCCTCTAACTGAGTTATTCCAGCTAGTCAACAACGTCCCCTATTTCTTCTATTTCTTGTCTTGCCCCGATTTTCGAGAGCGCTATGGGATCGAGCCCTGGCTGGTGGAAAGCTTCGTCGACAGCGAGCGATACTGGGGCGGTTGCTATCGCGCTGCCAACTGGTTGTACCTTGGGGCTACCGCCGGGCGCACTAGAAGCGGGCCGAGAAGGCCGCTCACTTCGCGCAAGGGTGTCTATCTCTGTGAGCTCAATCCTCACTGGCGGCGGGAAATGGGCCTGGCCTCTAAAGCTGAGCGCATCGAGTCGGTGAGTGTGCAAGAGGCCGTGCATAACCAGCGCTGGATCGAAGCGGAGTTTGGGGAGGTTCAATTCGGTCATCAGGATGCCGAAAAACGGCTTTTGCGCATTGTCGCTGCCAAGGCACACAATCCGTCTGCATCCTACAGCGAATGTTTCGCGGGCAACCGTCACCAACTCAAAGCCTATTATCGGTTCATCGCAAGTCAACGCGCAGCGATCTGTCCAGAAGGGATCCTCCAAGGGCATCGCCAGCAGACCATCGGACGGATGAAGGAGCAAAAACGGGTCTTGGTCATTCAGGACACCACGGACCTAAACTTCTCTGAACGATTGCACTGCAACGGCCTGGGCGATGTCGGCAAGAACCAGACGGGAGCCTTAAGCCGAGGGCTGAAAATGCATTCGTCGTTGGCGCTGGGAGAACAAGGTCTGCCGCTGGGGGTATTGGCTGCGCATATTTACGCCTCGCATTTCGATGCTAAAGACAAAGCCCTAAATCGGCCCATCGAGGAGAAAGAATCGTATCGATGGCTACGCACGGTGGAGGACCTGGGCGAGATCTCCCAATGGATTCCCCAAACCCAACTGATCGCCGTGGGTGATCGAGAAAGCGATCTGTTCGAGCTGTTCGACTATAGGCGGCGAAAGGCACGTAACATTCACCTGCTTGTCCGTGCCCATTACAACCGCTGCCTTGAAGATCTATCGGCTAAACTATTCGAGTACCTGCAGGCGTTACCCGTGATGGGTAAAGCCCAAATCGAGGTGCCACGCCAACGGGAAAAAAAGGCCAAGCACAGCAAGCCCGCACAGATTGCGCTACCGGCTCGCAAAGCCCGTGTAGAGTTGCGCTGGGGCAAAGTCACACTGGCCGCACCCGCCACCGCGCAAACCCGACATTTGCCGGCGGCTGAACTTTACTCTCTCCTTCTTGTTGAACCCCATCCACCCAAGGGCGCCAAGGCGCTGCGCTGGGTGTTGCTGACAACCGTGCCGATCGATTCGCGTAAGCAGGCGCTACGTTGCCTGCGCTGGTATACGCTTCGTTGGCGTAAGGGGCCTATGCATCGGGACAGCATCGATCATCATCGCCCGCCTCGGCGGAGCTCTCAATAGAAACTCACATGAACCACCGGGACCACAAACCATGCTGCGCGGACTCAGGCGATTTCACGACATA
>JBOHVS010000084.1:0-9290 GCA_050735975.1 Binatia bacterium
GCGTAGCGGCGGCCGGACCGTACTCATCGACGCTGGGGTAGGGGCGGAGTTCCCGGACTTCCCGGGGGTCGGGCGGTTGGCCATGCGACTGGACGCCGCCGGCATCGATCCCGCATCCGTGACCGACATGGTGCTTACCCACCTGCACGTGGACCACGTTGGCGGGCTGCTCGCCGACGGGCTGAGGGGCCGGCTGCGTCCGGACGTGCCGATCCACCTGGCGGCCGCCGAGGCCGAGTTCTGGGCGTCGCCTGATTTCTCCCGCAACACTTTTGGCGGGATGCCGGACGTGCTTCGGTCGGCCGAAGAGCGGTTCCTCGACGTGTACCACAGCCAGCTGCGGCCGTTCGAGGCGGAGTACGAGGTGGCGCTGGGGGTGGTCGTCTGTCGCACCGGTGGCCACACCCCCGGGCACAGCGTGGTCCGCCTGGCGTCCGGCGGCGACCGGCTGACGTTCCTCGGCGATGCCGTGTTCCCGGACCACTTCGACCGCCCCGACTGGTACAACGCCTTCGACCACGACCCCGAGGAGGCGGTCCGCGTCCGGGTCCGTCTCTTGCGGGAACTGGCGGCGACCCGCGAGCCGCTGGTGGCCGCTCACCTGCCGTTCCCCTCCGTCGGCCGGGTGGCGGTCGCCGGCGACGTGTTTCGTTGGGTACCGGCCATCTGGGAGTACTGACCGCTTGTTGGGCTAGGGCCGAACTAAGCGCCGCACCAGACCGGGGTCGAAACGCCGGCCCCGGCAGGTGAGCTGTGTCTTCGGCCCCCCACATCCGCTGGCGAGGTTCGTCGTGTTCCTCGTCAAGGACAAGGGCGCTCCGGTGCTAGTGCCAGTGAAGTGAGAGGAGATCCGGTGGAACCGCGGATTTTCGACGAGCGTAGATGAAATAAAATCCGAGTATAGGTGCACTTGAACGCTCGTCCGAATCACGGGCGAGCTACAGAAAGGAGCGCATATGAAAATCGTAGTTATTGGCGGCAGCGGGCTTATCGGTACAAAGCTCGTGAAAAAACTTCGTCAATGTGGCCATGAGGTGGTGGCAGCATCACCCAGCTCGGGCGTCAACACGATCACTGGCGAGGGGCTGGCTGAAGCGCTCGCCGGCGCTCAAGTTGTCGTCGACGTATCGAACTCGCCTTCGTGGGAGGACAAGGCAGTTTTGGAGTTCTTCGAGACGTCCGGTCGCAACCTCCTTGCCGCAGAAGCGGCCGCTAACGTTAGGCACCACGTTGCCTTGTCTGTTGTCGGTACAGACCGTCTTCTCGAGAGTGGCTATTTCCGCGCGAAGATGGCCCAAGAAAACCTGATCAAGGCATCCAAGGTACTCTATACAATCGTTCGTGCGACGCAGTTCTTCGAGTTCGTAAAAGGTATCGCCCAAGCGGCGACCGAAGGGCAAACGGTTCGATTGCCACCTACCCTGATGCAGCCCATCGTGTCGGATGACGTCGCTGCCGCACTGGCCGAAGTCGCCATCAACGCGCCGGTGAACGGCATGATCGAATTGGCCGGCCCTGAACCGATCCGCCAGGACGAACTCGTTCGCCGATTCTTGAGCGCGACCCAGGATCCACGTGAGGTGATCACAGACGTCCGTGCTCGCTACTACGGCATAGAGCTGAACGATCAGAGCCTCACCCCGGGCGATAACCCGCGCATCGGCCCGACGCGTTTCGAGGACTGGCTCAGGCGTTCTATACCTCAGAGCTAACTTAACTAGGCAGGGTCGCCAGTCAAGTTAAAAAGGAAGCATGCGGGGCGATATATATGGTGACATCCAGTAGTGCAAACACTTGCAAGAAAAACAAATAGAACTGACGATGACTAAGAAAATAGTTTTCAAACAGTCAAAACCGAGGGGTTTGGTATGTCTGCAACACAGTCTCTGACATTTCGGAATCTGGAGTCGTCGGTCTATGGCACGCCCGCCGTCGCGCAACGAAAATCGACAGCGGGTGACCGATCGCCATCTCGCCGAAGAGCGGATTCCGATGAAGTATCTCTCATCGAGCGCTTGAAGGCCGGCGACTCGGAGGCCCTCGAAACGATTTTCAATACCTACTCAAAAAGACTCTACAATGTGGCGCTGCGGATTCTTGGCGAGGCCGCCGACACTCAGGAAGTGATCCAGGATGTCTTTTGGACGGTGTTTCGCAAAGTACAATCGTTTCGCGGCAATTCGCGCTTCTCGACCTGGCTTTACCGGCTCACGGTCAACGGATCGTTAGGTAAGCTCCGCCAGCGTAAGAAAAATAGGGAGATCCGTTTTGAAGCGTACCTATCCTATTTTCGAAAAGACCATCATCTGGCTCAGCCGTTAGTGGATTGGGCGGACACCTCGGAAGAAAAGTACGCTCGACGCGAGATGCAGACACTGCTCTGTAGCGCTTTGCAAGAATTGAAGCCAATTGACAAAAGCGTCACCGTTCTCAGTGATCTTGAAGGACTGTCCGCAAAAGAAATCGCCACGACGGTGGGCCTGACGGTTTCAGCCGTGAAAACCAAACTCCATCGTGCTCGTCTTTTTCTCCGAGTAAGAGTGTTCCAAGCGCAGTCCAACGACAACTCTAAGAACGGAAGCACTCACGGTCAGAAGGTGGAACATGCTGCATCCGACGTCAGAGCCAAAAAAATCTTACGTGGAAGCTGTATTGGAAAAGAAAGACGGTGTTTTCGTCGCGGTATCGGATTACATGAAGATCGCACCGGATCAGATCGCTCCCTGGGTTCCGGCGGGGCTTATGTCCCTTGGCACGGACGGATTTGGCAGAAGCGATATTCGGCCGAGACTGCGGCGATTCTTCGAAGTTGATGGGGGAGATGACCTCTTTGCTGTCCTTTACGACTGTCGCAGAAGGGGCCATTCAAGCTCAGATGGTGGAAAAGCGATAAGAGGTTTAAATGTGGATCCGGAGAAAAACTACCCGCGGTTGATTTGAAACGCTGAGTACACGTGAACGTGAGTGTTTCGTTGCGTGCCGGAACACGTGGTTGGATTTTACCCTGGCAATCCCTCAAGGGCATTCGATCCGACTCTCGGTTATCCAGCGGTGTAATGTGCCGTCTTTGCGACTCGAGTAGGGAGGAGGAGAAAAATAGATGCAGATCAAGAAAATCCTTTGGGCAAGCGACGGATCAAAAGAGTCGCTTGAGGCACTCAAGTGGGCAGTGATCTTCGCGACTCGGTATGACGCAAAGATAACGGCCCTGAACGTGATCGAGAGCACTAATATCAGCACATTAAAGGTGTCTGATGATCTAAAAAAAGATATATCGCTTGTCGACTGTGTAATGGGGAAAACGGAAGCAAGGCGACTCGATGGAGTTAGCAAAATACTGCGGAAAAAGGGAATCAAGGTAGAGACGCGGGTCGCGAGAGGTGCGCCACCTCAAGAGATCGTCAACGCTGCTCAGAGCCTCGGCATCGATTTGATTGCCATGGGGAAAAGAGGTCTTACCTCGTGGGGAAGAATGCTGCTTGGGAGCACGACCGCCCGTGTGCTTCGAGAGGCGCACGTGCCGGTTATGGCGGTCAGGCGGACTGTAAGAAGACATGTTGTCAAGAAAATTCTCGTTCCCACGACTCTTTTTCCCAAAGATACCGTGTCTTTGGAGTTGGGAGTGGAATTGGCGAGAAAGTTTGGCGCCACTTTGCTTGTCCTCCGTGTCATCGAGGCGCACAAGTCTTATGGCGCGGTAAAAGGAGGATTCGTAGGTAGACTGCGACAGGCTGCGAACAAGCAGTTGCGCGCCATGCTGGACTCCGTACCAAGTCGGAAGCTGAAAGGAGTGAATCTGGTGGAGAAGGTAACGACATTCCCTCGAGCGTGGGCTGGAATCGTCAACTTTGCCAAGGATGACGGCATCGACGTGATTGTTATGAGCACGCACGCGAGAAAAGGAGTGCCCAGGTTTTTTCTCGGCAGCGTGGCAGAGGCTGTGATCGAAGAAGCACGCTGCCCGGTTATCGCGGTTCCCCCTTCTTTTCACTCACCAGCGCAATCTTATATTGAACCCTCCATTGAGGGAAAGTTCAAGGAGAGAAGGCCCCAGGTCGTGTCCCTTCCCTGCGATCAGGACAACGTCGCCGGCCCGGCCGGTTGAACCGGTTGACCCATTGGAAACGTTTCAGCGGTTCAATACAACATCACTCATTTCCGGAACTCAGCGCCCACACATAGCGCTTCAACGTCCGAGGCTGACGTGCGCCGCGCTCGCGGTGCGTGGACACGATCGCGGCGCTGCGCCGATCAATCTGGCATTCAAGAATGAGGTTACGAGTTCGCCCGGCGGCACGCTGTTTTCAAGCTCGGCAGTGAAAGATGAGCGCCGCGACGATGCAACAATCTGAGACAGACTTCTATCGGCAACCGGTGGACGAATTATTAGCTACGCTCGGCACCGACGCGCGGCTCGGCCTGAGCGAAGGGGAGGCGCGGGCACGGTTTCAGCGCTACGGCAGGAATGAACTTGCGGCGGAAAAGCCGGTGCCCGCATGGACGAAGTTTTTCGCTCAGTTCCAGGACGTGCTCGTCATCCTGCTGCTCATCGCGACATTGATTTCGTCGGGACTGTGGCTGTACGAGCGCGAATCCGCCTTGCCTTACGAAGCGATCGCCATCCTTGCGGTCGTTCTGCTCAACGCGATCATGGGCTACATCCAGCAGTCACGAGCGGAGGAAGCCGTGGCGGCGCTGCGCCAGATGTCGGCGGCGCACGCCAACGCTGTTCGAGGCGGCGAGCGGCAGAGCATCCCGGCGGCCGAGGTCGTGCCCGGCGACATCATCCTCGTCGAAGAAGGCGACACGGTTCCCGGCGACGCGCGGTTGATTCAGTCGACCGCGCTCCAGACGGCGGAGGCGGCGCTCACCGGCGAGAGCCTGCCGGTATCCAAGGACATTGCCCCGATCAACGAAGAGGTCGGGCTCGGCGACCGCCACAACATGGTCTTCAGTGGCACGGCGGCAACGTACGGGCACGGCAAAGCAGTGGTCGTGGCGACCGGGATGCAAACCGAGATGGGGCGCATCGCCGGGATGCTGAAAGAAGCTCCGGAAGAGACCACGCCGCTGCAACAGGAGCTCGACCGCGTCGGCAAACTGCTGGGGATCATCGTCATCGTCATCGCCGTCGTGATGATCGCAACCATTATTCTCGTCGAAGACGTGAGCGGGTTCGGTGCGCTTTTCGACGTGCTCATTCTAGGTGTGGCGCTCGCCGTGGCCGCGGTGCCGGAAGGTTTGCCGGCGGTGGTGACAGCCGTGCTCGCCCTCGGCGTGCAGCGCATGGCGAAGCGGAACGCCATCGTGCGTCATCTCGCGGCGGTCGAAACCCTCGGCTCGGCAAACGTCATCGCCTCCGACAAGACCGGCACCTTGACGAAGAACGAGATGACGGTGCGAGTGGTCGCGACGGCGAGCGGGAGGGTGAGCTTGAGCGGCACTGGCTATGCCCCGCGAGGCGAAGTGCGCCGAGACCGGGACGGTGCGATTGCCGATGCAAAGCCGGAAATGATCGACGGCGTTCTACGGATCGAGTTGGAGCGTGCGCTCGCCGTCGGTGACCGCGCTAACAATGCCGAGTTGCACGAGCGCGAGGGCCGTTGGACGGTGCAGGGTGACCCGACCGAAGGCGCGCTGGTCGTCGCGGCGCGCAAGGCAGGCCTGGAGGATGAAGCGCTTGATCTACGCTTCGAGCGCGTTGGCGAAGTTCCCTTCTCCTCCGAGCGCAAGTTGATGACGACGATTCATACGGATGCGCAAAGGCAGGAGCGCTTGCTGGTCTTCACCAAGGGCGCGCCGGACGTGCTGCTCGCGCGTTGTTCGCAGGAGCTGATCGGAGAAGAGAACCGCCTTCTGACGGCGGAACGCCGCGCGGAAATTTTGCAGAGCAATGAAGCACTGGCCGGCGAGGCGCTGCGCACCCTCGGCGTCGCCTTCCGTTCGCTGCCGGCGGGCGCATTCGAAGGCGATGAAGTCGATGAGCGCGTCGAGCAAGACCTCGTGTTCGCAGGATTGATCGGCATGATCGATCCTCCGCGCGAGGAGGGGAAGGAGGCCGTCGCCCGCGCGAAGGCGGCAGGGATCCGCCCGATGATGATTACCGGCGATCACCCTAAGACCGCCGCTGTCATTGCCGAAGAACTCGGCATAATTGAAGACGGGCGGGCCGTAACGAGTGCGGAGCTCGAGAGGATGCCGGAGGAGACGCTCGACCGGACGGTCCGAGAGGTGTCGGTTTATGCGCGGGTCAACCCCGAACACAAACTGCGGATCGTGAAGGCGTTGCAGCGCGAAGGCGCAATCGTGGCGATGACCGGCGACGGTGTCAACGACGCGCCCGCTTTGAAGACCGCCGACATCGGCGTCGCCATGGGCATTACCGGAACGGACGTTTCCAAACAAGCCGCCGACATGGTGCTGGCGGATGACAACTTTGCGACCATTGTCGCGGCAGTCGAAGAGGGGCGCTCCATCTTCGCGAACATCAGGAAATTTTTGCGCTACCTGCTGTCGTCGAACATCGGCGAAGTCATGACGATGTTCTTCGGCGTGCTGCTGGCCGATGTGATCGGGCTGACCGCACAAGGGGGTAGCGGCGTCGTGCTGCCGCTCCTCGCCACGCAAATCCTGTGGATCAACCTGGTGACGGACGGAGCGCCCGCGCTCGCACTGGGCGTGGACCCCGCAGACGCGGGCGTGATGAGCGAGCGGCCGCGCGCGCGAAGTGAAGGGGTAATCACCCGTAGCATGTGGTCGGGCATCTTGTTCGTCGGCGCGATCATGGCGGCGGGGACGCTGCTCGTGCTCGATGCGAGCTTGCCCGGCGGCCTGATCGAAGGGGCGGGCAATATGCGTTATGCGCAGACGATGGCTTTTACGACTGTCGTGTTCTTCTCGTTGTTCACTGTCTTCAACGCGCGTTCGGATGATCAGAGCGCGTTCGTCGGGCTGTTCTCCAACAAGTGGCTCTGGGGCGCGGTTCTCTTGTCGCTCTTGTTGCAAGGGGCGGTGATTTACATTCCGTTTCTGCAGAAGGCGTTTTCGACCGTCAGCTTGAGCGTGGGCGATTGGCTGTTTTGTGCTGCCGTCGCGAGCTCGGTATTGTGGCTGCGCGAGTTGACCAAGGTGATTACGCGGGCGAGAAGCCGAAGAGTCGCTACCGGGGTTGTCGGAAATTGAATCACCGCGCGGGTCTAAGCCTGGCCTAAAGTATCGACTAGAAGTCGACTCCTTTCCAAGCGGTTGATTCTCGAGACCGGCCCTGCCGCGGGTGAGCGATACGCTTCGCCGCCGGAGACGGGATGATTGGTCGAGGACAAATGAAATCGTTTCTGTGTGATTGCAGAGTAGGAGTATGTTGATTACGTGGCTTCAATTCTTTTTGTGCGCGGGCGTCATAACGTTTGCGGGAACCCGGCTTACGCGTTACGGGGACATTATTGCCGAGAAGACAGGGTTAGGTAGAACATGGATTGGGGTGGTCCTGTTGGCTACCGTCACATCTCTGCCCGAGCTATTCACGGGTGTCAGCTCTGTCTTGCTTTTCAATGTTCCTGATATTGCGGCGGGCAACGTGATCGGCGCGTGCATGCTCAACATGCTGACGATCGCGTTCCTCGACCTGGTTGGAGGTGCCACGCCGGTTTCCACAAGGGCGCACCAGGGGCATGTCTTATCCGCCGGGTTTTCAATATTGATGCTCGGAATTGTTGGTTTAATCCTGGTGTCCGGCGAGACTTTCGGCGCCATTGCCTGGATTGGCACGTACAGTTTCGTTTTATTGGGTATTTACTCCATCGCAATGAAAATGCTCTTTTCCTATGAAAAGAGGCGCGTGGCGGAGTTTGTCAAAGAGTTTGAAGAAGCCCAGTACCAAGAGATTTCGAACGCTCAGGCTTACGGCTGGTTCGCGACATACGCTTTTCTCATTGTCGCCGCGGCGATCTTTCTGCCATTCATCGGCGATAAGATTGCCGATGAAACCCGTCTTGGAGAGTCGTTTGTTGGAAGTGTTTTTATCGCGATTGCGACGACCCTTCCAGAGCTGACTGTGTCTTATGCCGCATATCGTATCGGCGCCGTCGACATGGCTGTAGGTAATCTCTTTGGCAGCAATCTCTTCAACGTAAACATTCTAGCATTGGACGATCTCCTCTATACTCAAGGTCCGATCCTGAATTATGTTTCCGGAAATCATGTCGTGAGTGTCATCGGCACGATGGCCATGAGCGCTGTAGCGATTATAGGGCTGACTTTCAGATCAGCGAGAAAACGCTTTTTGCTCTCCTGGGATGCCATGACTATTGTCGCTCTTTATGGCCTGACCGCTTTTCTGTTGTTTCGAGGTCGCTAGATCGTATGCAGATGGTATTGTGCAAATGTGCCCTGAATGGCGGCGATGGATGACTGGACTCTAAGCGGGTCGCAGTGTTCTATTGTCGCTAGAGCCTGGGGCTATGAGATCTACGGCTCGGCGATCCGGGTTCGCAAAGTTCAACACGGAGATTCGAATTACAGAGTCCCGATCCAACTCTTGCAATTTTGATAACGGTCTAAAGAGAAACAGAGAGTGGCACGTTATGGCGCGAGAACCCATGCCGATTTCGTCTCGTTGGTTTCAGGGAGCAGTGCTGACTTATCTCGTCGGTTTTACCGTGCTCGGGATACTTGCGTATCTTGTTTATCGTGACCAACCGCCGATGCCAGGAAGAGTCGTCGCGGGCGACAATGTGATGTTCACACGTGAAGATATTGTCGGCGGAATGAATGTTTTCCAGCGCTACGGGGTGATGGAATATGGCTCGGTTTACGGCCACGGCGCCTATCTCGGGCCGGACTTTACGGCCGAGTATTTGCACAAGAGCGATGGTTATCGCGCTTCATCGTCGCGAATTGGAATCATAGACCCCTCTCTGCCAATGTGAATGAGACACTTACCCGCCAATAGTTTAGTGTAGAGGGCGAGTAAGGAATGGAAGGTGGAAACAGGAAGTAACGGGGCGAGATCTTTAGAGGAGGTGGAAGTGGTGGGCAAGGCGGCGCGGCGGCGGTTCACGGCGGAATACAAGCTGAGGGTTTTGCGAGAGGCGGATCATTGCAAGCAGCCGGGAGAGATGGGGGCGTTGTTGCGGCGGGAGGGTTTGTACTGGTCGAATCTGATCCATTGGCGCAAGCAGCGGGAGAGCGGAGAGTTGGCGGGGCTGAGGGCGAAGAGAAGAGGTCCCCAGCGGCGGGATAGAAACCCGTTGGCCGAGCGGGTAAGAGAGTTGGAGCGGGAGAACGCCCGG
>JBOHVS010000085.1:0-9596 GCA_050735975.1 Binatia bacterium
CCGGATTATTCACGAGGCCGGGAACACTATCAACGAACTGTCGTGTTCTCTTTCATTGCAAATTTCAAATTGTAAAGTGCAAAAGTCAAAATGAATAAAACCTTAACAGGTCGAAAACGAGGGACAGTTCCCTGTCCGGACATTTTTCAATTTGCAATTTACACTTTCGCATTTTGCAATCCATGAATAATGCAACCTAGGGACAGCGACAATACAAAAGACACATTTATAACTATTGCGCTGAGCGCCGGGGAATGCGATGGAGAGGCTCTGGCGCAAGCATCGACAATCTCCAGGCCGTTATCATGGAGAGAAAAAAGAGGAGGAACCTATAGATGATAAGTTATCGAACCTTTGCCTACGAATGTACTGAGGGCATCGCCACGATCCGCTTGGACGATCCCGAGCGTCTGAACGCGTTGACCTTTGAAACCTACTGGGAGCTGGAGAAGATCACCGCCGAGTTGGCTCACGACAACACCGTCAACGTCCTGGTGCTCACAGGCACCGGCAAGGGGTTTTGCTCGGGAGGCAACGTCGATGAAATTATCGGCGGGTTAGTGCGGATGAAAGGTGATGAGCTCTATAACTTTACGCGCATGACGTGTAACGTTGTCAAAAACATGCGCTTGCTCAAGAAACCCATCATCGCCGCCGTAAATGGCATTGCCGCGGGCGCCGGCGCGATGCTGATGCTGGCTGCTGATCTCCGCATCTTTTCCGAGAGAGCGCGGGCCGCCTTTCTCTTCGTCAGAGTCGGTTTGTCGGGCGCGGACATGGGAGCGCTTTATCTTTTGCCGCGAATCGTCGGTTTGGGCAAAGCAACGGAACTTGTCTACTTCGGCGATATCATCGACGCCCGGGAAGCCCTCCGTATCGGGCTCGCAAACCGGGTTGTCGCAGACGAAAGACTTATGGCGGAAGCCTATTCCCTCGCTGAGCGTCTGAAAAGCGGGCCTCGCTATGCCCTGGGAGTGACTAAAGAGCTACTGAATTTCGAAGCGGACGTCGGGCTGGAAACCGCGCTCGAAATGGAAGCGATGGCTCAGGCTCGATGCATGGCAACTCCGGATTTTGTCGAGGGCTACAGGGCCTTCGTGGAGAAACGCCCGCCGCAGTTTAACCGCAGCTGATGGCAAAATTCGCGCTCTTCGTACACTATGCTTGACAGTTTTCTCCGCTCGCGCAAATTTTCCGGTCACCGATTTTAAATTGGCCAATTGACAAGACAATATGATCTCACCACGAAGGACACGAAGGGTTCGGACAGTTTATACTCTTCAACTTCGTGCTCTTCGTGACCTTCGTGGTGAAAGTTTCTGTTCCTATTTGGTTGCGGCTCAGCCGCACTGGGTACTTCGTGATCAAACTTAAGGACCGATGCGGATCGCAATGATTTCATCTGAAATCGGCCCGTTCGCCAAGACGGGCGGCCTAGCCGATGTCGTAGAAGCCCTGGCAAAGACCTTGGAGCGGCGTGGACAGGAGCTTTGTTTGGTCATGCCGGCCTACCGCTCCGTTCTCAACGGCGGCTTTGCGCTGGAGGAAACCGAAAACAAGCTTTCCGTAAGGGTCTCGGATCGGCTTGTCGAAGCAACGGTGCTAAAAGGTCGATTGGGAAATGGTATCGTTGTCTATTTTATCCGAGCCGGCCGGTATTTCGATCGCGACGGCCTCTATTCCACGCCGGCTAAGGACTACTCCGACAACGCCGAACGGTTCGTCTTCTTTAGCCGCGCCGCACTGGAGGTCCTGCGCGGCCAACCCACGGACATTTTGCATTGCCATGACTGGCAGGCCGCCTTGGCAATTTTCTTTCTGCGGGCCCAAGAACGTCTTTATCCTGAACTGCGCTCGGCCAAGACCGTCTTTACTATCCACAACCTCGGGTTTCAGGGACTCTTTCCCGAAACCGATTGGCATCTGCTCAACCTGGAGCGCCATTGGTTTGCCCCGCCGCATCTCGAATTCCACGGGAAGATAAACTTCCTCAAGGGCGGTCTCATTTTCGCCGACAAGATCACCACAGTCAGCCCGACCTATGCTCAAGAAATTATGACTGCCGAGCAAGGCTTTGGATTGGAGGGGGTCCTGCGAGAGCGGGCGCCGGACGTGACGGGCATACTCAATGGGGTCGATTACGATCTATGGAATCCAGAGAGCGATCGCTTTCTTCCTGCGCACTACAACGTTAGGGATCTTTCAGGAAAACGAGAGTGCAAACGACAATTGCGACGGTGCGTCGGCTTGCCTGATATCTCCGGCGCGCCGGTTATCGGAATCGTCTCACGTTTGACGGCGCAAAAAGGCTTCGATCTCGTGGAGAAAGCCCTCGCGCCGCTCCTCGGGAGAGAGATCCAGCTTGTCGTCTTGGGAACCGGCGAGCGCCGCTATGAGAAATTTTTCACGAATCTGTCGGTCCGTTACCCTCAGAAAGCAGCAGCGCGGATCGGTTTCGATGAGCCTCTAGCGCATCAGATCGAAGCCGGCTCGGATTTCTTTCTCATGCCGTCGCTTTATGAGCCATGCGGCCTCAGCCAAATGTACAGTTTGAAATACGGGACGATTCCCATCGTCAGAGCCGTCGGGGGCCTCAAAGATACGGTGGAAGACTATGACCCGGCGAAGGACGCCGGCACCGGCATTGTTTTCGCCCCGTACGAGGCGGCGGCTCTTGAAAATGCGCTCAATCGAGCGCTACAAGTTTATGCCGATAAATCCGGCTTCGCGGCTTTACGTGAAAGAGCCATGAGCAAGGACTATTCCTGGGATCGATCCGCCGCGACCTATAGCAGCCTCTATCAAAGGGCCATGTTATAATAGTTTCCATATGGGGTAAGCGGCATGTACATCCTTGGAATCGTGCTTGCTGGGGGCAGAGGCGAACGACTTTATCCCCTGACTCAGGACCGCGCCAAACCCGCCGTTCCGTTTGGCGGGAAATATCGCATCATCGACTTCGTCCTTTCGAACTTCGTCAACTCGGGGATTCTGTCGATATACGTTCTGACTCAGTTTAAGGCCCAGTCGTTATTGGAGCACCTGGATAAAGGTTGGCGAACTACCGATTTCCTGGGAGACCATTTCGTTACGCCGGTGCCGGCCCAGATGCGCACGAGCAAGGAATGGTATCTGGGCACGGCCGACTCGGTTTATCAGAATCTTTTTCTGATCGAGCGACACAACCCGAAGCTTGTTGCCGTCTTCGGAGCGGATCACATCTATCGCATGAACATCCGTCAAATGATCGACGAACATCAGCGGCAAGGGGCGGACGTGACGGTGGCCGCGCTTCCGGCGACGGTTCATGAAGCGACCGAATTTGGGGTCATGGAAGTGGACGATGAGTGGCGAATTGTCGGATTTGAGGAGAAACCGCGTCAACCGAAAGCAATCCCGGGTGAGCCGGATTTCGCATTGGTATCGATGGGAAACTATATTTTTAGCACCGATATTCTGGTGCAGGCCCTCGACACCGCCGCCAAGAATCCGCAGAGTCATCATGATTTCGCACGCGATATTCTACCCGTACTCATCCAGGAGAAGAGGGTTTGTGCTTACGATTTTCGCAAGAACAGGGTTCCATCCATACAAAAAGGCGAGGAACCGAGCTACTGGCGTGATTTGGGCACCGTCGAAGCCTACTACGACGCAAACATGGATCTTCGTTCGATAGATCCTTCTTTCAATCTCTACAATCGGAGCTGGCCTCTGCGCACCGTCGGGTTCGGTGATCCACCGGCGAAATTCGTGTTTGACGAAGATGGACGGCGCGGCCTGGCGATCGACTCGATAGTCGCCGAGGGAACGATCATCAGCGGCGGAACCGTGCGCAGCTCCGTTATCGGTCGCAATGTTCGCATCCACAGCTACAGCCTGATCGAGGATTCGATCATCCTCGATTGGTCCGAAATAGGAAGGGGATGTCGAATTCGCCATGCGATCATCGACAAGTCCAATGTCATCGCCCCGGGGACGGAGATTGGCTACGATCGCGAGAAAGATCGTGAAAGATTCTATGTGTCGGAGAGCGGAATCGTCGTCGTTCCACGCTCCCAAAAAACGACTTCCTGGTTGAGCACGCCCCCCTGACCGCTACCCTGATGGAACGCTATATCTGCATCCACGCGCACTTTTACCAGCCGCCCCGAGAGAATCCCTGGCTGGAAGCCGTCGAGCAGCAAGATTCGGCCTACCCTTATCACGACTGGAACGAACGCATCACGGCGGAGTGCTACGGGCCCAATGCTTTGTCGAGGATTCTTGATGTCGAGGACCGCATCGTCAAGCTGGTCAATAATTACGCCAAGATCAGCTTTAATTTCGGGCCGACTTTGCTTTCATGGCTGGAGGAAGAAGCGCCGGACGTTTATGGCGCCGTACTCGAAGCAGACCGTGCAAGCCAAAGAAATTTCTCCGGACACGGCTCCGCTCTGGCGCAAGCCTATAACCACATGATTCTGCCGCTGGCCAACCGGCGCGACCGCTATACTCAAATTCTCTGGGGAATCAGCGATTTTGAGCAACGGTTCGGCAGACAGCCGGAAGGAATCTGGCTGCCTGAAACCGCAGTAGACTTGGAAACGCTGGACAGTCTCGCCGAGCTGGGCATTCGCTTCACGATCCTGGCCCCCCATCAAGCCGCGCGCGTGCGTCGAATCGGCCGACTCGGCTGGCGGGATGTCAGCGGCGGGAGCATCGATCCGACGCGAGCTTACGAACAGCATCTTCCATCTGGGCGCAAAATTTCTCTTTTCTTTTACGACGGTCCCGTTTCCCGCGCCGTTGCTTTCGAAGGTTTGCTGTCACGAGGGGAAAACTTCGTCGATCGATTGAACGGCGCCTTCTTGGAAGGCCGGCGGTGGCCGCAATTGGTTCATATCGCTACCGACGGGGAAAGCTACGGCCACCACCATCGATTCGGCGATATGGCGCTTGCCTATGCGCTCAATACGATCGAGACGCGAAAACTCGCCCGCCTCACGAATTATGGAGAGTTTCTCGAAAAACATCCTCCCACGCATCAGGTTGAGATCATCGAGAACACGTCATGGAGCTGCTTTCACGGCGTGGAACGTTGGCGGAGCAATTGCGGCTGTAACTCGGGGCGGGGTCCGGGTTGGAACCAGGAATGGCGCGCGCCGCTTCGCGCCGCTTTCGATTGGCTCCGGGATACCATCTCGCCGCTCTACGAAACACGAGCGCGGCCGCTTCTGGCAGACCCATGGGGAGCCCGCAACGACTACATCAGCGTAATCAACGACCGCAGTCTCGAATCCGTTGACCAATTCCTCGCCCGGCATGCAACCCGGGATCTCCGCGAGACCGACAGGTCGGCCGCCCTGAAGATGCTCGAGATGGAACGACACGCGCTGCTCATGTATGCGAGCTGCGGTTGGTTCTTCGACGAGTTGTCCGGCATCGAGACTATTCAAGATATTCAGTACGGGGCTCGCGCGGTGCAACTGGCCCAGGAACTTTATGGCAACGGCTTAGAATCTCAGTTCATCGAGCGACTTTCGCTCGCCAAAAGCAACATACCGCAGCTTGGCGACGGGCGCGCCATTTATGAAAAATTCGTCCGGCCGGCGAAGGTTGATTGGCTGCGAATCGGCGCGCACTACGCGATCACCTCTCTTTTTAACGATTACCCCCGAACCATTGCAACGTATTGCTACTCAGCGGAACGCCAGGACTACGAACTTCATCCTGCCGGTAAAGCCAGGCTGGCCATCGGACGGGTAAAGTTGACCTCTCGCGTGACGCGCGAATCCTCAGAATTATGCTTCGGCGTGCTCCATCTCGGTGATCATATCATGAGTGGGGCCGTACGGGAGCCGGTCGATCAGGAGAGCTATGAGGAACTTAAGAGAGAAATTAGGCGCCCCTTCGCGAGCGCTGATTTTCCCGAAGTTATTCGCCTGATGGATCGTCTTTTTGGCGAATCGAACTATTCGCTAAAATCGTTGTTTCGCGACGAGCAACGAAAGGTGCTCGAGCGGATACTGGAGGCGAGAGTAGAACAAACGGAAATGCTTTACGGTCAAATGTACGAAGATCATAACGCGACTATGCGCTTTCTTACGGACCTCCAAATGCCGGTGCCCAGAGCGCTCCGCGCCGCGGCGGACGTCGTCGTGAATAATCGTCTGCGTCGTGCGTTACAAAACGGCGAGATGAACTACGATCAAATACGCGCGCTGGTCGATCATGCAAAAACGGAGGGAGTGGCTCTCGACACGCCGACCTTGGAATTTGCGTTTCGCCACAACTTGGAACAGCGAGCCGCGAACGTAGCTTCCGAGCCGGCTCGACTCGAGCAGTTACAGCAACTCGATGCCGCCGTGAGCTTGCTCACCCACCTGCCGTTTGCCGTGAACACGTGGCAAACCCAGAACATCTATTACAGAATGTTGCAAACGGTCTACCCTGAAATGCGACGCTCAAGCGCGCATGGAGATGAGAACGCGAAAGCCTGGATCGAATGTTTTGTAGGGCTTGGCGAGAAGATTGGCGTCAGAGTGGAGTGATGGTTTAGGTTTAGGCTGAGACCTCCCCCGTTCTCAACCTTAACCTTGTATCTTGAATTTTGACCGCTCCGCGAATCCGCGTTAGTGCTTTCGCCCTACTGCCAAGATATTCCGCCGTCCGTGATTACGATTTCCTCCGACGATACCAGAGAACTGCTGCCATCGTCCCATTGCACGTTGACCAATTGCCCCCCGTCCCCTTCCAACTCGTACACAATCGTGCCTTCGGTGGCGACCCCGACACTGCCCTCCAGATCAGGGATCTCCTGAGCCGCCTTGCAGCGAATTCCCCGCAAACTGACGTCAATCACAGGTCTTACCTCTTATTACCCTTATTTCCCGTCCTTGCTGTAAGATTTGAGTGTTTGCCTTGCGTGATTTAATCGGGAGTCGCTAACCTAATCACGGATGATTTCAGAATTCAACTATTTTTGCAGGTTGTTTGGAGCAACGCCGCATCGGCCGCATCGGCCCCATTAACCGCTCCGCAACAGACATTTCACCGCGAAGGTCGCCTGTCTGCGTGCCCCGCACAGACAGGCGAAGAGCACGAAGTTCAGAAGCTCAAAAATATCAATTTGTGTATCCTTCGTGGCCTTCGCCCTGTGAAATACGGTAGAAGCGAAGAGCATCAGCGGGGAGAACGAACCGGATATTTCACGGGGTGAGTGTGCTTCGTGGTGCAATCGTATTTCTTGTCGATTCGCCGACTTAGGGTAACCCGGCGCGGCTGAGCCGCAACCAAAGCAAAGCAAGATTCCCCTTTGGGGAAGACAGTTTGTCACGTGTTTCCTCGGCCCATGAATAATGCAGGGCCACGGGCCAACGCGTGAAGCTACGGAAGAAAGTTCTTGTGGAAGAGGCTAGTGGAAGAGTTTGAAACCGTCGAAGCCGTATTCGCCTATGGCTTTGCCGCTGTTTGCGTCGAAGATATCGATAAGCAAGTTTCTTTCCGGATGACCGGCTAAAAACCGGGAGAAAATTTCAACAAAGCGCTCCTTGTCATTATAGTCGGCCCGCATGAAGCCCTCTCCCACATAAAGTCGATGGGGCCTCTTGCTACTGTCGAGCCTCACCCAATAACGAGAGCCGTTCGAGCCGACGTGGTCAAGCCATTTCCCGTATTCCGAGATTCTGGTTTCGACTTCTTTGAACGTAAAGCTCTCTGGGACCGAAGCAGTCGGGAACAGCAATGCGGATGCCAGGACAAGACACTGAAACTTTCCTTTCATCCGCATTGCTTCTTAGCCAGCCGTACAAAGCTTTTTTAATTGACCTTAATTTCCACCCGGCGATTCTTGGATCGACCTTCCTTCGTCTTGTTGTCGGCTATCGGCTTACTTTCACCGAAACCTTGACCCGAAACCCGGCCGTCCTCAACGCCTTGCTTGACCATGTAGTCTCGAACCGCGCCGACGCGCCGTTCGGAAAGCTTTCGGTTATAAGCGTCAGTCCCGACGTTGTCGGTATGTCCCGATAACGCAACCTTCTTCTCTTTATTCTCTTTCATAAACGCAACCAACCGATCCAAAATCTTGGCTGCCTCCGGTTTGATATTGCTCTTGTCGAAATCAAACAGAACATCATCCAAAATAATGGTTCGTTCCACCTTCGGCGCAGGCGGCGGTGGTGGCGCCGGCTTCGGCTTCTCTGGCGGCGGTGGTGGCGGTGGCGGCGGAGGCGGCGGCGTTGGCTTCGGCTTCGGTGGCGGCGGCGGAGGTGGCGGCGGCGGAGGAGGCGGAGCTGGCTTAGGCTTCGGTTCCTCTGCGAGCAGGTAAGCTAAGCCGCCACAGATTAACGCGCCCGTTACAGCACCGATGGCAGCACCGGCTGCTTCGTTTTTGTGCTCGCTGTTGATTCCCTTATGGGCAAACACGGCTCCAAGACCTCCGCCAGCAGCGCCGCAAGTCAACGCGCCGACCAGAGCAGCTTGGTTCCGGGTCATCCCGGTGCAACCTGTCAAAAAAAACCCAAGCACGGTTAAGGCCAAGAATTTCTGCTTCACAATCTCTTCCTCCCAAACTGAATTCAAATTTGCGCCAAACTAATACAAGCCTCTATGCCTGTCAAGCAAAAAATGCCTCTCAAAACGCCGTATTCGCACTGGCTATCCGTGGTTTTTGAAGCGCTAAGTAGCTTATGTTACAGGGGAAACTCAGAGTCTGCGATTCGGTATCAGCGCGCTGTTAGTTAGCGTTATCGGCCGGCAATATCACGGCTCTGAAGCGTCCGGTCAAACGAATTGCGGTCTCTGTATCGCGCGCAGCACCGATTCAAGACAACGTTTGTTAATCAATAAATTTGTTTGCGAATCATTGACTTAGCGTTGTCGGATCAAGTTAAAAGGTATATTGACGGAGGCTGGGACAATGCTAGCATAGTAGCATCATCTGGTGGGGAGGCGTTATGACAGAAACCCCTCAATCGAGACCCGACCTCTCGCAGGTTGAGCTTCTCCTGGACCAACAGAAATACGAGGAGGCGCTGGTTCCTCTGGCAAAGTTGATCGAGGAGCATCCCTCCGACCTTCAAATTCGGATTTACCGTCTTCTTACTGTACGGATACTCCTTCTGCGTCAAACCTTGACCCAAAGGATTTCTGAATCGGTCAAACCTCCGCGCGAAATTGTGCAAAGAATATCATTGAAGGCGGCTGCGCTACAGAGTGTCATAGCTCCCCACGTGAAGCGGTGGTTTCATTCGGCGCGCCATGCAATGGAAGCATCACGGCCTACCGAGCTCGTAAAACGCACGGCGCTTGCGATCGGGGTTGCGGGCGTCTTCGTGACACCCATAACATTCTGGCTCGGCGTCGCCGAACAGCCGCTCAGCGGCACGAACGAAGAATCGTTTCATCTCCTGAATAACATCGCTGCAACACCACTGAACGGGTCTCACCGGATCGGCCGCGATTGGCAAACAACTTCTAGTCAGCGGGTCATTGCGACTTCGCCGGATTCCGGCACGGCCTTGGACGCTGAACAAGCCGCGTCTGATGCCGGGCCGGATAGCGCAATACACATCTCTCCCAAAAAGCCGCGCAATCGTAAACCGGTAATGGAACTC
>JBOHVS010000086.1:0-5773 GCA_050735975.1 Binatia bacterium
ATAACCTTGGACATTTTATGTCTAAGCTGGTTTCCAGCTGCATGAAATTGCGCCAGATTCCGGGACACACAGGCTGGCAGGTCATGGCGCTTCCGGTTTTTCCTTTTCGATTATTTGCTGACCGGCCGCGCTTTGGATCTCCGCATTGATTTCACCGCCGACGCACATAATGAGGCCCGTAAGGTACAGCCATATCATCAACACAATGAACGCACCGAGGCTGCCGTACGTGACGTCGTAGCTCGGCGCAAACCGTAGATAGAGCGAAAACCCGAAAGAGGCCAGAAGAAAGGCCACCACAGCGAACAGAGAACCCGGCACTATCCAATGCCATTGCTGCTGCACATTGGGAGCAACGTAATAGATGATCCCCATTCCTAGGGCGAGCATGGCAAAACCCACCACATAACTAAAGGTAAGCCACAGGACGCCGAAAACGTTTCCGAGCTTTAGCGACTCTGCTATCCAGCCGGCAGGCTTTTCACTAAAGGTAATGACGAAGGCGCCTCCCATAACCAAAAGACATAACGCAACAGTCAATCCAAGCGCCACAAGCTGCGCTTTCCAGAAGGGACGTCCCTCTTCGACTTCATATGATCTGTTAAGAGCGTCCATTAACGCACTGATGCCGTTGGAGGCTACCCATAAGGAGAAGATCAACCCAAATGAGAGCAACCGGCCGCTCCGGTTCATAAAAACAGACCTTACCCACGATTCCAAAACACCTACGGCCTCCGGAGGCATCACCGTCGCAAACCAACTAAGTATGATTTCGTCCGCTCCGGGTATAAAGCTGATGAAGCTAAGCAAGAAAATCAGCATCGGGAAAAGCGCGAGCGTGAAATAAAAAGCCAGCTCGGCTGCCCGGCCAAGAGAATTCTCCTCGCGGATATCCCGCCAAGTTCGCCGCGCAAGCTCTCTAATTGTCAGCCCACCGAACATGCTATCTTGTCACGAGTATTTCAATCCGTTGCTTGAAAGTTTTCGCCGCTCGCGCAAATTTTCCGGTCACCGATTTTAAATTGGCCAATTGACAAGGCAATATGATCTCACCACGAAAGACACGAAGGGTTCGGACGGTTTATACTCTTCAACTTCGTGCTCTTCGTGACCTTCGTGGTGAAAGTTTCTGTTACTATTTGGTTGCGGCTCAGCCGCGCTGGGTGCTTCGTGGTGAACGTGTTCATCTTGTGCCGCGTCACCGCCGGGGCGCGGAGGACGCTTTGCGATCACTGGCGCCGTCAGAGACGAGCCGCCCCAAATTTGTAATTTGGTCGCGCGCCTGCAGTAGGCTGCTACAAACGTGATCTGCGCCGGCAGAAAGTAAAGAGTTACTAGCCCCATCCTGATCCCTTCCAGTACCCCAGCGACCCACCACGATCTTCAACTCGGGCAACTCGCCACGAAGCCGCTTGCAAAGATATCGAGCTTGAGCCAGCCCGCCGGGCGGTAGCGCGCCGATACAGACTAGTCCGGTTTCTTTCTCACCGGCCATGGACACGACTTCTGAGGTGAGTTTCTCTTCCGGGACAACTTCAATATCGTACCGCGTCGAATCAAGTAATTGCCGGACCATCAAAAGAGCCACTTCGTCGGCTTCATCGCCGGCCGGGCATCCGAGGACCCTCACCTTTGATAATACCGAGGAGTTTTCTCCGACAGCTGCTTCATTCGTTGCGTGGTGCTTAGAATCGAGGTCCGCCACGATTTCCCGTGTCGCTTGGAAAATGAATTGCTCTTCGGCATCCGTCAAGCTGCCGCGTTCCCGGTCCAGTCGGGCAAAATTCAATGCCGGAACCAGGACCTCATCGTATACTTGCTCTCGCGGATGGCTCTTTACATACTCTGCCACGATATGAGCCGCTTCGTCTTTATCTTCCGCTAACAATCGCTGATAGTAGATAATTTTGCTTTCCGCCACCGCCTCATCGCTCATTAGAATAGTAATGAATTCCATCTGGGGAACGTATTTGCCGAGGACGACTAGACAGACGGTCAAAGGAGTCGCCATAACCAGGCCCATGGGACCCCAAAGCCAGGTCCAGAACGCTACCGCAACCAGCAACGCTACTTCCGAAACGCCCGCGCTGTCGCCATAGAGCAAAGGCTCGATGATCATATTGGTAAAAAGCTCCAAAACAACGAAGATTACTACCACGGCGATCGGCCAAATCCAGCCTTCAAAAGCCGCAAAACCTAGAGCACTCGGCATAATCGCCGCTAGCCAGGGTCCGACGTACGGAATAAATCGCAACGCGGCGGCAAGTAATCCCCAAAGAGCGGCGTAAGGCAGGTCGATCAGGAAAAGCCCAAGGCCGACCGCCAGCCCAAAGAAAGCATTGATTATCGACTGCATGAGCAGGTAGCGGCTAATCCGCTCACCCGCGTCTTCCAGTGCTTTGGTCGTTACCGTCATCCGGCCATAGCCAATGAGACGGATAAGACGATTGCGCAGGTTTTCGCGTCGGATCAGCATAAAAATCACCAACACTATTGCCAGGCCGGCGCTGGCGAGCCGCTCTACCAGCGGGCCGACGACCAAGGGAACGGGCCAGAAGGTAGACGACGGATCAGCCTTCACAACGACGGGACGGGGATCCCCTTGACTTTTGGCTGGCGCGTCAGGCTTTTGAATTTCTCCCTTGATTTCCTCAACGGTTTCTTGCACCTTCTCCAGGGTGCCTCCTTTTCCGGCCGCGCGGACATCGGCAATCTTTTGCTTGATGTTCCTTTCATATTGGGGCAGCTCGGCCGCAAGAGTCGTAACCTGAGAAGTTATGATCCAGCCAACGGCTATTAGGAGAGAAAAAGTAAGAACGACTACCAGAATGACCGAAGGGATTCTTCTTAGGCCTATCCGTTCGAGACCGTTGACGACCGGAGTTAACAGAAAGCTTAATAAAATTGCCAGCGCAACGGGGATCAGAATAGCTTGTGCCAAATAAAGACAAGCGATTAAAAGCACAAAGCTAACGGCGACCATGAGCGCCGGTCGGGCGTTCGAGCTATGATCCGCACTACCTGCCGTTCGAATCGGATTCGGATTCATCTTGGTCTAGTGTCGTGCCGTGCTTTGTCATTCCGGGCGACATCTGTTCGATAAAATATCGGAGCCATCGGTCATTTCGCCGCTTCTTTGCTGACTTGAAACGCTTCACCCGGAGCCGCTGATAGATCTAGTTCCGAAATGAGTTGGCGCAAATTGTTTAGTTGGTCGCGAGTTTCTAGCAAACTAACCCCGACCTGATCTGCGCCGGCGGAGAGCAGAGAGTGGTAGGCAGCATCCAGCTCCGCTGATAAACGCCATCCTCCCACCACAATCTTTAAATGTGGCAGTAGGGCCCGCAGGCGCTTGCAGAGGTAACGAGCTTGAGCCATGCCGGCCGGCGGCAGCGCGGATATACAGACTACTGCTGGACTCCTTTGAGCCACCACAGCGCTCATTTCCGAGGCCAGGACGCCGGCAGAGATGATCTCGACTTCATAGCGTCTGGAGTCGAGTAGCTGGCGGAACATTAAAAGGCAGATCTCGTCCGCCTCGCCATGCGCGGGGCAGCCCAGGATTTGAATTTTCCGCAGAGCGTTTTCCGTGGGCGGGCTTGGCGCGCCATTTGCCGAGAACGCGGCAACCCGAAGCTCGGGAGTGGCGAGTAGTTCGAGGATTTCCCGAATCGTTTTGAAAACGAACTGCTCCTCGCGGCCGGTTATATTGTTACGGCGGCGGTCCTCTTTGGCATAACTCAATGCCGGAATCAGCACTTCATCATAAACCTGCTCGCCCGGATGGTTTTTTAAATATCCTAATAGAATCTCGACGGACTCGTCTCGATCCATGGCCAAGAGCCTCTGATAAAAGCTGATTTCCATTTCCATTACCGGCTCGTCGCTCAAGAGCACTCCAATGAATTCCAGCCGCGGAACGTGCTTGGCAAATACGACGAGGCAGACCGTTAAAGGTGTGGCGAGGACGAGTCCTATCGGACCCCAAAGCCAGGTCCAAAAAGCGATCATCATGAGCAAAGGCACTGGCGAAACGCCGACACTCTTGCCGTAGAGCAACGGCTCGAGAAGCATATTGATGATCGTCTTTAAACCGAGAAAAAGTCCGATCACGACCAGCGGCCACCACCAATCAGCGAAAACTCCCAAGCTTAAGATCGTCGGCAAGGCTGCCGCCGTCCAAAAGCCGATTATTGGTATGAAAAGCAACGGAACGGCGAGAAGGCCCCACAGAAAGGCGTAGGGAAGGCCGATCAGAAAGAGAGCCAGGGAAATGATCAGCCCAAAGCAGCCATTGATTGTGATCTGCATGAGCAAATAACGGCTGATGCGCTGGCCTGCCTCTTCGAGCGCCCTCGTCGTAACCGTCAAGCTACCGTAACCCACGAGCCGGATCAGGCGGTTGCGGAGTTCCTCGCGTTGAGCGAGCATGAAAATCAACAGACCTAAAACCAGACCGGCGCCGGCGAGCGGTTGAATCAAAGGTCCGAGATAAAGCGAACGCCACGAGGCCGTTGGTTCAGCTTGAACGACGACCGGCGATTTTTTCTTACCAGTTGGGGAAGGCTCGCCCTGCTCAATCTCGTCTTTAACCTCTTCAACGGTTTCCTGGACTTGTTCCAGCACGCCGCCTTTGCCCATATTACGCAGATCGCGGATCTTTTGTGTGATGTTATGGCGGTATTTCGGCAGCTCGCCGGCTAGGCTCTTGACCTGAGAGCTGGCAATCCAGCCGATCGTTGCCAACGAAGCAAAAGTAAGCACGATCACAAGCGTGACCGAAAAAGCCCGCCCCAGTCCGGATTGTTGTAAAGCAGTCACCACCGGACCCAGCAAAAAGGTCAGGAGGATGGCCAACGCAAACGGAATCAATACCGCTTGCGCCCAATAGAGACAAACGATGGCGAGGATCACACCAACGGCTATGATAACAGAGGACAGGCCGCGGCTGGGGCGCCTGGTGCCAAACTCAACAGCGCTTCGATGACGCTTCATACGTCTTTTTGTTCCATTCTTCTCTCATTCACCACAGAGCGCGCTTGAAATCTGGCTTATAACACAAAGTGACGGGCCAAGGTCCGTCATCCCGAGCGAACGCGAGGAATCTGAGAAAGGTTTCTCCCGGAGCCCTGAGACGTATCGAAGGGGTCGAAATGACAACGCACGCCTTTGCGCCTTTTGCGCGAGATACTTCGATCCGGTTGCGGCTTTGCCGCGCTAAGTCGTGGTGAACTACTCCCTATTGCTGCCGTTCATGACTAAATCTGAATTGATGATTCATGAACGTTTCGCAGCAACCGAATCGATGCCGGGTATAATGACGCGACTCTCGAATGGCAATCTCAGCATCCAGGACAAATTGCATCGCCCGAAGCTTCAGAAGCAGCTCGACTAGCTCCGGAAAATATCGCGTCAGTGACTGGCCGCTTTTTGACTGCAGCTCGATCTCCTCGCGGTCGCGGAACACGAGGCAACGAAAGCCGTCCCACTTGGGCTCATATTGCCAATTTTCGTCGGCAGGGATCTCGTCGACGAGAAGCGCTTCCATAGGAGGATATGGCGTCTGGATGGGCAAGGTCATAACGGATATTTCACCACGGAGATCCTAACGCGGCCGCGCCGCAACCAACATAGGACCAGACATTTCACCACGAAGGTCGCGAAGAGCACGAAGTTCACAAGTTCAAGAAAAGCAATTTCCGAAGCCTACCCGATATTCCGCGGTGATGAGCTTCGGTTGCAGAGACGCGAGTTTTTGCGCGAGAGCTTTGGC
>JBOHVS010000087.1:0-3901 GCA_050735975.1 Binatia bacterium
GGGGCAGTTCCCAGGATTCCGTCCGTGGGTTGAGCGCATCGAATTTCCTATCGGCTAAACGGTTGAACCCCATCGCGGCGCTTCTTGCGCCGACCATGGCGATCAGGATCCAGAGAAAGGATTTTAAAGTCAAAGGATGCCTTGGCGATGCGAGCGCGACTGAAGCGAGGGCGAAAGGCAAGGCGAAGACCGTGTGAGAAAACCGGATCAGCCTCGCATAGTTGGTGATTTTCTCGATCAAGTTCAGGTTCATTGCCGCTAAAGAGCTCACAGTTCAGGCAAGGTGCAAAGGCAGAGAGCATGGAGCAGGGAGCGTGGAGCAGGGAGCCACCGACCTCTGACTTCCGACCTCTGCCCTCTGACTTCTGATCTCTGTTTCTATTGTTGCTCCATGCTCCATGCTACGATATGCCCAGTTTCTTCCAAATGGAGTCGACGTACTTCTTGGTCTTCTCGTCCATCACAATCGCATCGGGCCATTCGCGATCGAAGCCCTCGCTGCGCCATTTTCGAGTCGCGTCGATACCCATTTTTGAGCCGTACCCCATCACCGGCGCCGCGTGATCCAAGACATCCACCGGCCCCTCGACAAAAACGACGTCCCGCTTCGGATCGATATGATTGCCGGCGACCCAGGTGACTTCGGAAAGGTCATGAACGTTGACGTCGTGATCCACGACCACAAGCGTTTTCGTGAACATCATTTGCCCCATTCCCCAGAGGGCATGCATGATCTTGCGGGCGTGGGCGGGGTACTCCTTTTTGATCGAGACAAGGGCCAAGTTGTGGAAGACGCCGTGAACCGGCAGGTTCATATCGACTATCTCCGGAAAGGTGAGGCGCAGCAGGGGGAGAAAAATGCGCTCGGTGGCCTTACCGATGTAAGCGTCTTCCATCGGCGGCCGGCCGACGATGGTCGTCGGATAGATCGGGTTTTTCCCGTGCGTGATGCAGGTTACGTGAAACACCGGATAATCGTCAGCAAGGGAATAGAAGCCGGTGTGATCGCCGAAAGGTCCCTCCCGGCGAAGCGGTTCGGACGGATCGACATAGCCCTCGATCACGATGTCGGAGCTCGCCGGCACCTCTACATCGACGGTAATAGCTTTGACCAGCTCGACTCCCTTCTTGCGCAGAAACCCGGTAAAGAGAATCTCATCGATCGCATCCGGTAAAGGCGCCGTTGCCGCATAGATCAACGCCGGGTCTCCGCCCAGGCAGACCGCCAGCTCCATTCTCTCCTGGCGCTCCTTTCGGCGCTGAAAATGACGCGCGCCGACCTTGTGCAGATGCCAGTGCATGCCGGTCGTCCGGCTGTCGTAAACCTGCATCCGGTAAAGCCCCACGTTGCGCGTGCCTTTGTGCGGGTCTTTAGAGAAAACCGTCGGCAAAGTGATAAAGGGGCCGGCGTCCCCCGGCCAACAGGTAAGAACCGGGAGCAGATTCAGGTCCGGCTCACGGTGAATCACCTCCTGGCACGCTCCCCCCTTGACGAGCTTGGGAGGAATCCCGGCGAGGCGGATGAGCTCGGAAGCCAACTGGAGTTTGTCCTTAAACGATTTGGGAGGTTTCGTTTGAACGAGCTTCTCGACGTCTTTGGCGATCTCCTCGAGGTCGGAGACCCCTAACGCCAGCGCCATCCGTTTAGAAGAACCGAAGGCATTGATCAGAACCGGGATCTGCTTCCCGACTACATTTTCGAACAGCAGCGCCGGGCCGCCGCTCTTCATCACTCGATCGGCGATTTCGGTGATCTCCAATTCAGCTTTTACCGGATAGGTGACACGCTTGAGCTCGCGTTCTCGTTCCAAAACTTGCACGAAGTCGCGCAGACTAGTGTATCGCATTGGCTAATCTCTTGAATGAAAAGCAATAATCTTAGAAGAAGCAAGAAGTCAAGTAAAGATCATTTCCGGTATGGTGCAGTTACGATCAGAGCCTACCCCACATCAGGAAAGATTCCTCGCTCCCGCTCGGAATGACACCTAAAGGATTTGTCATCCCGAACGAAGTGAGGGATCTTGGGCCAAATTGAACCACTACCTCATTTCCAACCGCAACGGCTACTAAACGGGTTTTCTTTTGATGCCGGTGTTAGTATTCTTGCGCGGCATCGGGTGTAAGCGGCAATGTCCCAGAACAGTGTCTATCTTTCCGTGATCGTTCCTGTCTACAACGAAGCCGCGCGATTACCCGTCACACTGAAAAGGCTTGGTGCCTACCTTGCGACCAGCCCCTTCAGCTACGAGATTCTAGTCGTGTTGGATGGCCCTACGGATCAAACCCGTGAGACTTTGGACGGCATAGTGCCGGACATGAGGGCTCTAAAGATCGTAGATCGCCATGTGAATCGCGGCAAAGGCTACACAGTCAAGGAAGGGATGCTCAAGGCGTCCGGGAAGGTGCGTCTCTTCACCGACGCGGACAATTCTACGGATATCGCTCACTTCGAGCAAATGATCCCCCTGTTCGATAATGGGTGGGATATCGTAATTGCCTCGCGCAACGAGAGAGACGTGGCCAATGCCAGACAGGCAGTACCTCAACCCTTGTATAAACGGGCGATCGGGCAATCGGGCAATCTACTCGTCCAAGCGCTGGCGGTTCGCGGCATCTGGGATACGCAATGCGGTTTCAAGGCCTTCCGTGGTGAAGCGGCGGAGAGGATCTTTTCTCGAACCACGATTGAGGGTTGGGGGTTTGACATCGAAGCACTGGCTCTAGCGCAGGCCCTGAACTATAGAATCGGTATCATTCCAGCTCATTGGATCAACGCTGACCGCAGTCACTTCCGTTTCCTCGATTACTTTACAATTTTGAGGGACACCTTGAGGGTTCGCCACAACCTGTCTCGTGGCAAATACGACTGAGAGGACAGAAGTCAGTAAAGAGCATGGAGCATGGAGCAGGGAGCAAGGAGCACGGAGCAAGGAGCATGGAGCAGGGAGCAGGGAGCAAGAATAGAAACAGAAGTCAGAGGTCGGAGGTCGGAAGTCAGAGGTCAGAGGTCAGCAAAGGGCTAAGAGCTAAGGGCAAAGCGTCAAGAGCATGGAGCAGGGAGCAAGAATAGAAACAGAGGACAGAGGTCGGAAGTCAGAGGTCGGAAGTCAGAGGTCAGGACCCAATACCCAAGACCCAATACCCAATACCCAACACCCAATACGGCCTGTTGCATCCGAAGACCAAGTTTGTCACATAACAGCGATATGCTTGCTTTGGCTCTCGGATTGGGAGTAGCGACTGCGATCGCCAACATCCTGGGCAGCAGCCTTGCCGTGCTCCAACGCCAGCCGTCGCACAGGTTCACCGCAGGAACCCTTGGGTTCAGCGGAGGATTCATATTGGCCGCCGCTCTGCTGGAAATGGTGCCGGCGAGCCTGGAGCGGGGCCCGGCCATGCCGATTTTCATCGCCCTGGGGTATCTCATCGTTTTTCTCATCGAGCAGTTTCTCAATGTTCATTTTCATAGTTTGCCTCACGAAAACAACTCGCCGGCGGTGCCTGTCGCCACCGGCCTTGCGTCTTTCGTAGCTTTCAATGTTCACGATTTTATCGACGGTATCGCGATAGGGTCCGGCATTATCGGCGGCACTGAGTTAGGTCTAATAGTTTTCATCGCAGTCTTGCTCCATGAGGTGCCTGCCGGGTTTGTGATCGCGGCTATCATGCGCGGGGCGGGTTGGGGACGGATGGCTGCCGTGGGGGCCGGCGGAAGCTTGGGAATTGTTACCTTGGTCGGAATTACGCTGCCGTTTTGGCTTCAGGAGACCAGCCGATTTTTTACCGACGCGCTATTGGCGCTCGCGGCGGGCACGTTCATTTACCTGGGCGCAACCCTTTTGGTGCCTCTTTCGGAGGCCGGAAAGTCGCGCTGGATAACGCTGCTGGTCGTGCTCGGATT
>JBOHVS010000088.1:0-23437 GCA_050735975.1 Binatia bacterium
CGGCCCCTGGGTAACGAGTCTCAGGATCTCTAAGGAGATGTGGGAGAGAACCAAGGAATCGGTCTTTCTCACCGCTAAAACCACGGCGATGGTGTGCTGGCTATTTATCGGTTCGGCGCTTTTTTCAGCTGTTTTCGCCCTGCACGGCGGCCAGGCTTTAATCGAAAGGTGGGTGCTGGGGATGAATCTCTCACCGGTGGGTTTCCTGATCATGGCCCAGCTGATCATCTTTCTGCTCGGCTGGCCGCTTGAGTGGACCGAAATCATCGTGATCTTCTGCCCCATCTTCATCCCGCTGCTCAGCCATTTCCAGGTCGATCCGATCCTGTTCGGAACCATGGTGGCGGTGAATCTGCAGGCGGCGTTTCTATCGCCGCCGGTGGCGATGTCGGCATTCTATCTAAGGGGCGTGTCACCGCCCCACGTTACGCTCAACCAAATCTTCGCCGGCATGATGCCCTACATGCTGATCGTCATACTGTGCCTCGCTTGCATGTACATATGGCCCGGCATGACGTTGTGGCTGCCGGAGTTCCTGTACGGTAACTAGTTTGATTTCACTTAAATTCCAACAATGGTAACGGCTGAAGACGCACTTAAATCCCCCTGTGATCCCCCTTTTTTCAAAGGGGGAAATTATCCGGATGTTCTCAACCCCTCTTTGAAAAAGAGGGGAAGGGGAGATTTTTGTTGGTGGTGGCGGGAAACTTCTAGGTCGAGAAACTAATGGCGGCGCGATGAGGATCGCATCCCGGGGTTCTCGATCGTCGGGCATCCTCAACGTACTAACTCAGTACGCTTCCGGTGCCCTCCTTGCTCGGGCCTTGGGCTGCTCGCTTCTCCTCACGGCACGAGAACATACGCGCTCGATAACAGCTGACTTAGGAGCCGACCAATGGCTTTGACTGATTTACATTTGCTTTCAGCCGGGGAAGCGGCGCGCTTGTTCCGCGACGGCGTGATCAGCTCCGAGCAGTTGGTCGAGGCCTGTTTGGCGCGCGTGCGCGAGACGGACGCACAGATTCAGGCTTGGGCATTTCTCGAGCCCGACTATGCGCTGGCGCAGGCGCGGGCGGCCGACGAGTTGCGGCTCTCAGGGCAGCCCACTGGGCCGCTGCACGGCGTGCCCGTCGGAATCAAGGACATCTTCGACACCGCCGACATGCCGACCGAGAACGGCTCCGTACTGCACGCAGGCCGCACGCCTTCCCGCGATGCAACTGTGGTTTCGTTGCTCCGCGCTGCCGGCGCAGTGATCATGGGCAAGACCGTGACGACCGAGTTCGCTTTTCTCAGCCCCGGGAAGACCCGTAACCCGCATAATCCTGAGTACACGCCGGGCGGTTCCTCCAGCGGATCGGCTGCGGCGGTGGCTGCCGGCATGGTACCGCTGGCCCTGGGTAGCCAGACAAACGGGTCGACTATCCGGCCGGCGGCATATTGCGGGGTGGTCGGCTTCAAACCGACCCACTCGCTGATTTCGCGCCATGGCATCCTCGCGCTCTCGCGCACTCTCGATCACGTGGGTCTGTTCGCGCGGAGCATTGATGATATCGCGCTCCTCGCCGCGCAGCTCGTCGGCTACGACGAGCGCGACCCCGATACTCGGCCGCGGGCGCGCATACCCTTTGTCGAGGTGGCTGCCGAGGAGCCGCCACTGCCGCCAATGTTCGCGTTTGTGAAGACGCCGTATTGGGAACGCACCGACGAAGAGACCAGAGAGGGCTTCGCCGAGCTTATCGAACACTTAGGCGACCGTGTTGAGGAGGTCGAGCTCTTCCCGTCTGCCGTTGAAGCGTGGCAGTGGCACCGGACAATCATGGAAGCCGAGATGGCGGCAAATCTCGAGCAAGAGTGGGAGAAGGGACGCGATCGTTTGTCGGGCTTACTGCGCGCTCACATCGAGCGCGGCCGGGAGGTACGGGCGGTTGATTACCAGCGCGCGATCGCCCATATCCGGCCGATCTACGAAAGCTTCCTGGAGCTGTTCGAGCAGCGCTATGACGCGATCCTCACTCCTGGCGCCGCCGGCGCGGCTCCGGAGGGGCTCGAGTCCACCGGGGACCCCGCGTTCTGCACGCTCTGGACCCTGTGTGGGATGCCGGCTGTAAGCCTGCCACTGCTGCAGAGCGCAGGCGGTTTGCCTATCGGCGTTCAGCTCGTCGGCCCGCGCGACGGTGACGCGCGTCTTCTGCGCACGGCACGGTGGTTAGCTGTGCAGGTAGCGAGGGGTTAGAAATAAGAAGCCAGAAGTCGGAGGTCAGACGTCAGAGATCAGGATTAGCGCCGCCATGCTCTTTTGCGAGTTGATACGCCTCGAGCGAGGCGGGCGCAACGAAGCATATGAGGGTTTTTCAGCAGGCTGCTAGTCTAGTTGACGTGACTCCAGGCGTGATAAGAGCTGCGCACGAGGGGGCCCGATTCGACATGGCGGAAACCGAGTTTTTCGGCTTCGGTTTTGAATTCAAGAAATTCCTCCGGCGTCACGTAACGTTCGACGCGGAGCTGGCGGTTCGACGGTTGCAAGTATTGTCCGATAGTCACAATGTCCACGTTGTTTTCATGCAAATCGCGCAGGGTTGCCATCACTTCTTCGTAGGTCTCGCCGACGCCGAGCATGAAACCCGACTTGGTGAGCATGTCGGCGCGCATCTCCTTGGCCGTCTTCAAGATATTTACGGAGCATGCGTAGCTGTGTCCGGGCCGGACCTTGCCGTAGAGGCGGGGGATGGTCTCGATATTGTGATTCAAAACATGGATGCCCGAGTGAACGACGGTTGCCAATGCGTTTAAGTCGCCTTCGAAATCTGGAATCAAAACTTCGACGCGAATTTTTGGATTAAGAGTCTTGATCCAAAACACGGTCTTGGCGAAGTGCGCCGATCCGCCGTCCGGCAGATCGTCGCGGTTCACCGACGTAACCACGATGTGGTCCAAGCCAAGGTCCTTTACTACCAGAGCGACGTTGCGAGGTTCTTCCGGGTCGAGCGCCAGCGGTTTGCCTTTGTCGATGGCGCAGAAGCGGCAGCCTCGGGTACACGTGTCTCCGAGGATTAGGAAAGTCGCGGTGTTATGACCCCAGCACTCGCCCATGTTCGGGCAGCGCGCTTCCTCGCATACTGTGTGGAGATTTTTCTCCCGCAGGATGCGCTTGAGGCGGAGATAGTTGGGATTGCCTGGAGGTCTGACTTTGATCCAGTCTGGATGTCTTCGTGGCATAGCTTTAGCGCTAAAGCAGGTTGAGGTTCAGGTTAAGGTTAAGCTCAACGGCGGGCTCAGTCTTCCAAAACCGTTCGAAGTACGTCTCCGCTCACCGGCCATCGCGCGCCTCGTAGCTGGAACCCTTTTGAGCTGCCTGGAATTCCAATGTTTCAAGACTCTCTTTGATATGTGAATAACCGAAGACATCGACAAAGTGTCGAAGAAAGCTTTCTTTGACGCGCTCTACACTTTGTTCTGTGCGTAGTTCAGCTGCCATGGAAGTGACGCCCGCCCAGGCAAGGCCGCAAGGAACAATGCGGTTGAAATAATTCAGATCGGTGTTCACGTTGAGGGCCAACCCGTGAAACGTGATGCCTCGTCGCACTGCAAGGCCAATGGCGGCAATCTTGCTATCGCCGATCCAGATGCCGGTGTATGGGGGCCGGTGGTTTCCTTCGAGGCCGAAATCCTCAAGCGTCTGAATCGCGGTCAACTCGAGATTCCGCAGGTGACGATGCACGTCCTTGCGGAGTTTTGAACGTAAATCGGCTATCGGATAGACCACCAACTGGCCGGGGCCGTGGTAGGTCACATCCCCGCCGCGGCTGGTGCGATAGACGGGAACTTCCTCGGCCGCAAGCACATTGGATTCTTTGCCGCCGCGTCCGAGAGTATAGACATGCGGATGCCCGACGAACAGCAGGGCGTCGCCGAGAAGCTGCCGTCGCCTAAGCTCCACCAAGTTCTCTTGCACCGCCAGCGCCGCAAGATAATCCATCTGTCCCAAGTCTTGATAGTTGAGCGTAGACATTGCCGTTGATTCATTTCTAGCGCCCGTATCCGGGAGTTTCAAGCCCGTATCTAACCGTGGGTTTTTCTAACGCTGGTCACGGAATGACTCTAGCGACGCTATCTTTCCGTCTGTTCTCCCGCACGGCTGTGTAAATGTTTTCCGCGGTGATCGGCAGATCGCGGATTCTCACCCCTACGGCGTCTTCAATGGCGTTCGCTACGGCTGCCGCGACGGGTGAAATCGGGTTCTCGCCGATGCCTTTCGCAGCCCGCCCCTGCTTTTCCCAATGAGCAATTGCTGTTTTTCTTGCCCTCCCACGTCCACTTCGCGTACAATCGCCGAAATTTGTCCGGCCAGAGAGGCTCACTTCCTTGTTCCAGAGATCTAACATCCCGGAGATCATACCACCGAAAAGGCTCGAAAGCTTTTTTCGTGGCAAGCCGCCAAAGGTTTGGGGTGTTGGGAATCCCGCAATCCTGAGTGGCCGGCTACTTGGAATCATTTCCGCTCGACAGATCGATTCCGATCTGGCATTAAAAAGCTCACAAGTAATAAATAGCCTGGTATCGTTAAAAGAAATGTCCTTCGTAAGCGGCTGGCATGCTCCCTTGGAGGAAGAGGCCCTTCGAATCCTTTTGGGTCGTGAAGCGTCACTAGTTTTCTGTCTTTCTAAAAGCCTTAGCCGATTTATTCCGCCGGCGGAATTGGGAAATAGAGTTGAAACCGGCCAAGCACTTTTGTTGACTCATTGTAGTCCAAAGGCAGGACGAATCAGCCGTGACGCATCCATTCGTCGGAACCAATTGGTCGCTGCTCTGGCCAACGCTCTCTTGGCTTTGTCCGCGCCGGTTGGGAGCGCCACGTTGAAACTTGCAAAGTCGGCGCTGAGCCATGGAAAACCGGTATTTAGTCCAGAACATCGCATGAACAGCGATCTTCTTGCGTGCGGTGCTTTACCGGCAACATTCGAAAACCTTCGAGCCGCGCTAGAATAGCAATCATGGCACCAGCCAAAACATTAGAAGACATCATCACTGAGCAAGCGCCGATAGTCTGTGAGCAGATCGAGGCGGCGGTCTCCTTCGCCGATTCGGAGGAAGATCTCCGCATTGAGTTGGAGAAAGCGATCGAGGTGTTTCGCAAGGAGGCTGACCTTCCGGAGCTGAAAGGCCACCATGAGGTAACGATCGGCAAGGGGCGAGCGGATTCGGTGTATGACTACGTCTTCATCGAATACAAAAAGCCCGGTCGCTTGAAGGAGTCGAACGATGCGCCGGGAAACCGCGAGGTGATCAAGCAGCTTCAGGAACGAGCGAAGCACTTCAAATCCGAGTTAAAACGAGATCCTCAGGAGCTTTTTGGCGTCGGGACGGACGGTAACTTCTTTATCACGGGTCGATTTCGAGGCGGCAAATGGGAAATCAGTCCTCCCAGAGGGCGGTCGGTTTACGTTGTCGAGGATTTTCTTAGAAAGCTGTCGAGCCTTGGTGTTGCCGGGAAACCGTTTCTTGCGGACTATCTGGCCGGGGATTTCGGCGCGGAGAGCGAGCGCAAGCTCGCTCGCGAGGGTATTGAAAAGCTTTACTGGCGCATCCGCGAAATCGAAAAAAATCCGGAAGATTATCCGAAGGCCAAGGTGCTCTTCGACCAGTGGAGAATTCTGTTCGGTGAGGTCTGCGGTTACGACATCAGGAGCCCAAACAGCAAGATAAAACAGTTAGGCGAATTCTACGGCGTCAAAAAAGACCCGAATCCCGCTGCTCTCCTATTCGCGGTTCACAGTTATTACGCGCTTTTCATGAAATTCCTGGCGGCGGAAATCGCAACGATGTTCAATCCTTTGGCGACGTCATTCCTTGCGCGTCTTCATCAAACCGGGTCCTCGGAAAGATTGCGGGAAGAGCTAAGGGAGCTGGAGGACGGTGGCATTTATCGCCATTTGGGCATTAAGAACTTTTTGGAAGGCGATCTCTTCAGCTGGTATCTGGATGCTTGGAACGACGATGTCGAGAAGATTATTCGCCAAATGGTCGCGGTTCTAGACGAGTATGATCCCAAGACTCTGAGCATCGATCCTATCGAATCGCGCGATTTGCTCAAAAAGCTGTATCAGCAACTATTTCCAAAAACGGTTCGCCACGACCTCGGCGAATACTATACTCCCGACTGGTTAGCGGAGCTTGTCATTGAGCGGGTGGGGTATGACGGCGATCCAAACAAAAGGATTCTTGATCCGGCCTGCGGCAGCGGAACATTCCTTGTTATGGCTATCAACAAGGTTCGTGAATACGCCGATAAGGAAATGATCCCGAAACACGAACTTCTGGAAAAGATCCGCAATAACATCGTTGGCTTTGATCTCAATCCGCTCGCCGTAATGGCGGCGCGTACAAATTACCTTTTGGCTCTCCGTGATTTACTTAAACATGGCGGCGGCATTGAGATTCCGGTTTATCTTTGTGATTCGATCTTGACGCCAGCGGAATATAGTGAACTCTACACCAGAGATGGCAGGGCAGCAGGCGAGCGTGGAAAATTCAAGCGCCTACCTACGAGTGCAGCAAATTTTATTATTCCAACTGAAGTGGGTGAAAAACGCGAGGCCATATCCAAGTACGTAAATCATTTGGAGTACTGTGCGAAAACAAACCTAAGCGCTGAGGAATTCTTGCAACGATGTCGAGCGGACGGTCTGTCAATCACCGCCACGGACATTCATATCGAGCTCTTCAATGAAATTCTCAGACTGAAAAAAGCAAAGAAGAATGACATTTGGGCGAGAATAATCAAAAACAGCTTCGCACCGCTGTTTGAAGGCGAATTTGACTACGTCATAGGAAATCCTCCCTGGATAGCCTTTGAAAATCTGCCAGCTGATTACCGGGAGCGGCTGAATCCCATGTGGACTGAATACGGACTCCGTCCTCAAAAGGGTTGGCGCGGCCGATTTGCCAAAGGGGATCTTGAGTTCTCAATGCTCTTCGTCTATGCCTGCGCAGACTTTTACGCGAAGCCCGAAGGAAAGTTGGCGTTTCTTATTACACAGACCGTGTTCCAATCCAAAGAAGCGGGGGCAGGATTCCGATCTTTCCATGTTCGGAACGAGCGAAACCTGGAGATAACTCGGGTGGAGGATTTGTCGGAACTCCAACCTTTTCCGTTCGCGACTAATCGGACAGCGATGTTTGTTTCCGTCGTTGGCGAAAGAAAAACGGGTTATCCCGTTGCATACCGTGTTTGGCAGGCAAGGGAAAAGAGATCGAGACTAATTCCCGAGGACCGAAGTTTTGCAGAGGTTTCACACGACTGGGTCACGATTGAGGCGCGTCAAGCGGAGGCTGTTGATGGAGGAACGGGACCTTGGATGATTCTTCCAACCGGCATAAAAAAATCGAGTCTTGACAAGCTGCGAACCGGGAGATCGCCTTATCGTGCATCAAAAGGATCAGACACCCGCGGCGCTAACAGTGTTTTTTGGCTCAGACCCCTTAAGAGCCTTCAAAAGAAAGTTTTGGTCGAAAACACTCCCGAACTTGCACGCAAAAAAGTCAAAAAAGTGACGCGCTCTCTTGAGAAGGATCTTCTTTATCCTTTGCTCCGGGGAAAGGATGTCGATAGATGGCGCGCTGAGCCTGAACTCTTTATCTTATTTCCACATAAGGACGACAACGCGATTCCTGAGGCCGATATCAAAAAACTCCCCGACACATGGGAGTATTTGAACAACTTTCGTGAGTTTCTCCAAGCAAGAAAAATGTACGATTGGTTTTCGCAAATTACCGTTCTATTCACTTTTTGAGACGGGGAAGTTTCTCACTGCTAGTTGGAAGGTTGTCTTTCGCGAACAAGCGGCTTCTCTTACCACTGCTGTGATTGGCCCGTATCAGACTGAGTTTCTTGGCGAAAAAGCGATCATCCCAGATCATAAGCTAATGGTTGCAGCGATGGAAACAAAAGACGAGGCTCATTATGTGTGCGCGCTCTTAAATTCTTCCCTGTCCAGATTTTTTGCGGAGGCTTACTTTATTGAGACATCCATATCGACGCATATTCTAGACTACATCAAGATTCCGAAATTTAGCTCCGGAGCCGATCTGCACAAGAAGTTATCGAGCGTTTCACAGCGTGCGCATGAATTGACAAGCCGGGGAGAAGAAAAGAAGTTGGTTGCGGTCGAGCAGGAAATTGATTCCCTAGCAGCGAAGCTCTGGGATATCAGCCCTAAAGAGCTCAAGCAGATTCAAACTGCGCTCAACGAAAAGTAGTTTGTCCAAGCCGACTGACCAAGCAAATGCACGTTCAAGTAGGCGACTCAGTAATTGGCACTAATCCGAGCCTGCGGCCGTACGGCGCTGGACGGGTGCTGATGGTGAAGAACGGGATTGCGAAGGTCGAGTATTCGCCCGGCCTTTTCTCGGAGCCGCCGCTTTATGCGCATACCAAACTACTGAAGCTTGAAGAAACCGAGAGAGTGCCGGAACCGTTGGAGCTGGCCTCAGAGGGTCAATGGGAAAAAGAGACGTGGCGGTTTGACCTGAGGCAAATGGCAGCCCGGTTTCTTACGGGCAACATAGGCGGGCAGTTGAGTGATGCGCGTACAGAAATACTCCCGCATCAAATTTTTGCGGCGCACAAAGTGGTTAGCAGTCCCAGACGACGGTTCCTGCTGGCTGATGAGGTGGGTCTCGGCAAGACGATCGAAGCGGGAATGATTTGGCAAGCACTGGCCCAGCGAGGGCAAGCGAAAAGGACCCTAATCATTTGTCCGGCTGGCCTGACGGTTCAATGGCAGGAGGAGATGCAGGACAAGTTCGGTCAATTCTTTGAAATTTTTCAGCGCGACTTTCACACGATCAATCCTCGCATTTGGGACCTTAAGGCGTGCGCTGTTGCCTCGCTCGATTGCTTAAAGCGCAAGGAGCACAAGGAAAAGCTTCTCGAAAACAGAAAGTGGGATCTGATCATATTCGACGAGGCGCATCGTCTGAGCGCTAGAGATTATGGCGAAGCCAAAACCGAGAAGACCCAGAACTACCGGCTTGCGGAGGATCTGAGAGATCACACTGACGCATTGCTTTTGTTAACAGCGACTCCGCACCAGGGCGACGCGACGCATTCACGGTTTCGCCATCTGCTTGGCTTGCTCGATAATGAAATCGACTTCGGTGGGCTGGAGGACGGGCAGGCGACGCTTTGGAGCTATTCCGTCAGGGAGCCGAGGAGCAACGGTTATCGGCCTTACAAAGAGTATATTCTACGAACGCCGAAGCTGAACGTGACAGATTCTCAAGGGAAAAAAGTCTTCCGAGGACGGGATACACATCCGCTGCGTTTCCCTATGTTCAAGGACGAGGGGGAGTTTTATAGGGAAGTCAGCCGCTACATTTCCGCCGGCTACCGCATGGTGGAACATCTCAAGGATCGAGATAAAAAACTGGCTATTGGTTTTGTGCTCACGGTTTTTCAGAAACTCGCCTCCAGCTCGACCCATGCGATCAAGGCGGCTCTTTATGGCCGGAAAATGCGCCTGCAAGACAAGTATCGGAGGCTACCTGACTCCGTCGATCGCTTGGAGTTGCTCTTAGCGGAAGCGGACGAGCGATTCCAGGGGGAAACGGAAGAGAAAGCCGCTTGGCGACTCAAAACTGAGGAGGAATTCGTCAAAGACGAGCTTAAGGAGCTGGAACGGCTGATCGGCATGCCGGTGAAAGAAGATCGCAAACTGGTTGAGCTGAAGCGGTTAATCAAGCAAGTATTCAGCGAAAGCGAAAAGGGCGAGAAAGAGAGAATCCTGATTTTTACTGAGTACCGAAATACTCAAGACCATTTGGTGGAGGAACTGGAGAAGGCGTTTGGGAAAGGGTCGGTTGTGGTTATCAACGGCGACATGAAACTGGACCAGAGAAAAACCAGCGTAAACCGGTTCCGCGACGACGACAACGTCCGTTTTATGGTCAGTACCGAATCGGGCGGCGAGGGAATCAATCTTCAATTCTGCCATATCCTGGTTAACTATGACCTGCCTTGGAACCCGATGAGAATTGAGCAGCGTGTGGGCCGGATTTACCGCTTTGGCCAAACTAAACGCGTTCAGGTCTACAGTTTTCGAGGTAAGGAGACGGTCGAAGATAAAATCTACGGTTTCCTGGAACAGAAGATCAAGATTGCCGCGGAAGCTTTAGCGAAGGTCACCGGGGAAGATCCGGAGGACATCAAGACCACGATGCTCGGTCAATTAGAGAGCGAAGTGGATTACAACGCGATCTACAAGCGCGCGATCGTTGAACAGAATATTGAGCAGTCCAAAGAAGAGATAGAAGAAGGCGTCAAAAAGGCGCAGGTCGCCTACGAGATCGCCACCAACAGCTTGTTCAGGGATGTTTCGGGCTATTCCTTTGTGAATTACGAAAGGGACTTGAAAGCGGATATCGACCTTGAGGCGTTGAAAGAATTAACAGAACGGTTCCTGCAGCACCATCACCGTCAGGTACAAAAGAAGGACGGGCTCTATGAATTTCTAACTCCCGAAGACCTGCGTGCGCCCGGCATTGATGAGCGATTTACCAAAGTGACATTCGACCGAAAAGCAGCGATCGACAACCCCGACTTAACATTTTTCGCTCTGGGTCATCCGTTTATCGACAGAATGCTCAAGGCGTGCGGCGACGTCAAGTTTGGAGGATTTTGCACCCGACGATACGTTAAAAGCCAAAAAGTAATCGTTCGATCCGGTTACACATTTAATTTTATTGTGAGGCAAAGAATCCACCGCGACGACCAGGAAGAATTCTTGTTTTCATTGCATCCTGTATTTGTCACAGATGACGGTACGATTGATGATGTCGCAGCTAAAGTGAGCTTGGAATGCTATAGCATTCCCCTTACCAGCGAGCTTGAAGTCCATTTCCAACCCGACGCTGCCTTTGAAATTGCCAAAGGTCGCCTGGAAACCGAAGTCAAAGCCATCTGGGATTGGAAAGAGGATGTGACGCTGCTTAATCTCGCCTTGGTTGCCTTCAGGGCGTGAACCACACAACGTCCCATGCTAGCCAATTTGTTGTTGCTGCTTCCAGCGGCAGGTGATCGTCGCGCTTATCTTGAACGTTGATGTCCTTACGGCTCATCCAGGAAATTGGCGCTGGTCTTAGCGGGCCTTGCTCGATCGCGTCCTACGGGATTGCTTGATCGGGTGTGTTTGGTTCAAATACACGTCTGAAATTTTCGCTCCGTAAGCCAGATGCTTCGGAAGAGGCCGGCTCAATTTCAAGAAAGTAAGCTGGCAGGGCCTATCGATGAGTGGGGTTAATTCGATCGTCAATGGGCCACTATTCCGGATCTCCAGGATTATGGGGCCGCTCCAGCCCGGCTGAATCCAGGGAGCCGTTTGGTGCATACTCAGCCCAAGCCTCGCGTACGTGCTTCGACCTTCGATTAGTCCAATCAAATTGTTTGGAATCTTTACTTTCTCATAGGTAGGGACGAGAACGAAGTCGTCTGGCCGTAAAGTAATACTGTTCCTATTCCCGAACCCGTCGTCCTCTGCCACGTCAACTGTCTGCCAAAATCCGCTTTCACCTAGGCTTTGCAAACCGCCCGCAACTGATATCTTGACTCCCTCGATGTTTTTCAATTTTGTAAAGCTTCGACCGAGACGTAAATCAACTGATGCCTCACCCCACTGGTCTTCCTCTAACGGCGGATCAAAAACTATGCGCCCGCCTTTTACCGCCTTTCGAATGTCCGGTTGACACAGCACCATAGTGAAAGTAACTCTTCATTGCGCATTATTGCGCATGTACTTCCATAAAATGGTTTCGCGCCCAGCCTGACGATACGGTCGTCAGGCCAGCGGCTGTTGTAAAAAACGAGCCCGGAACCCGAACTTGAACCGAATCCGCGCTGGCCTCGACTACGACGCCCTGAACGTAGGGCCGCCCATCGTGTTCTGAGACAAAGGAATTTTTCAAGAACCCAGAGACCATCCCTTTGTCAGTCTCGATGGTCACGAGAACTTCGTCTGGAAAAGCTCCCTTTTGAACTTTGCAAGGAATGTTCACCTTTTGCCCGCGCCGAAACTGTGCCATATATCCCCCTTAGACTATCTTGGAATAAAAAGTGCCCAATTGGGTGCACGTGAGTCGCCAAACCCGAGCGTGCCAGTTGGATAGGAAACCACTAGAACCACAGGAAAGCTGGCATTTAGTACACCAGGTCTCGGTTAATCGTCAACACATATTTTTATAGCATGGAGGTTTCGCAGCTCAATGCGTTAACTGTTGTACCGAGCGATGTTCGATCCGGTATCGGTTTGGCAGCGAACGGCGACCCTAACAGTCTCGGAAATTCAGTCAAAAGGGATTTAACCGATGTCACAGTCATTATTCAATCCCCCCTGGTTCGTGCGCAAAGATCTGGACGGTTTTTTCGGTCTGATGATCGACAACCTGATCCAGCTCGTTCTTATCGTCAGCCTTTGCCGCGAGTTGATACAGCTGCCGGACGCGTACATCTTCGGCCGCATTCTTCCGGGCGCCGCGCTTTCTATTCTCTTCGGCAATTTGTTCTACAGTTGGCAGGCGCGGCAACTTGCGCGCGAGACGGGCAGAGAGGATGTCACCGCGCTGCCCTACGGGATCAATACCGTCAGCCTGTTTGCTTTCATTTTTTTCATCATGCTGCCGATCTACCAGGAGACCAAGGATCCCATTTGGGCCTGGAAAGTGGGACTGGTCGCCTGCTTCTTGAACGGAGTCATCGAAATTGTTGCCGCTTTCATCGCCGAGAGCCTGCGTCGAGTGACCCCGCGGGCCGCGCTGCTTTCGGCTTTGTCCGGCATCGCTATCACGTTCATCGCGATGGACTTTACGTTCAGAATTTATGCCCAGCCGCTGGTTGCGTTGTTGCCGATGGCGCTGATCTTCCTAGCTTATTTCGCGCATCAGAAATTTCCGTTGGGTCTACCCGGCGGGATGGTCGCCATCGCAATCGGCACGGTGCTCGGCTGGCTTCTCGGAGCCATGCCGGGCCCGCTCAACGTGAGATTTGCGCCGGCGCTACCGGCTTTCACCGGAGGGTCGCTTTTGGAAGCGCTTTTCCACCCGGAGTTTCTGAAATACTTCTCCGTGATTCTGCCGATGGGCATTTTTAACGTCGTCGGCTCGCTTCAGAATATAGAAAGCGCCGAGGCGGCGGGAGATCGCTACCGCACGTTTCCCTCGCTGATGGCCAACGGCATCGGTTCCGTCGTGGCGGCATTTTTCGGCAGCGTCTTTCCTACGACGATTTACATTGGCCACCCCGGTTGGAAGCGGCTTGGCGCCCGTTCAGGCTACTCCGCGTTGAATGGGTTGTTTATCAGTTTTTTGTGTCTGACCGGATCCATCCAGGCCGTGCTGGGTCTCATTCCGCTCGAGGCGGGTATCGGTATCCTCCTCTATATCGGCATCATCATCGTTGCGCAGTCATTCCAAGAAACGCCCAAAGAGCATGCTCCCGCGGTCGCGCTTGGAATCGTTCCGGCGTTGGCCGCCTGGGGCCTGATGATGGTGGAGGCCGGCCTCAGGGCCGCGGGCCAGTCGCTTTACAGCGTGGGACTGGCGCCTTTCGGGCAGAGTCCGGCAATGCACGGCCTGATCTCATTGCAGCAGGGTTTCATTTTTACTTCGATGATACTTTCGGCAGTCGGGGTGGCATTGATCGAAAGAGACTTTATCAGGGCGGGAGCTTGGTCGTTGGTCGCAGCCGTATTCGCTGCGTTGGGGATTATTCACGCCTATGATCTCACGCCCAGCGGCATAACCACTCGATTCGGCCTTCTTGCCGCCCCGGAGTTCGCCACGGGTTATATTCTTTTGGTTGTCCTTTTCTGGACGGTCGCCTTTTTTGCTCGAAAAACCTGAACTCCGCGAGGAGCAAAAGGCAAAGAGCATAGAGGTCCTACCCTGCGCCCACCGCCTCGCGCGTCACGCGATCAATCGGGAATGTAATTCTTGTTGTTGATCTGAGTAATGGACCAGTCGCCGTTACTGGAACGATTGAGGCGCGTGACCCCGCACGGGTCGAGATGAAAAGTGCGATACCGGTTCAGGTGGATGCCGGTGATCCTGCAAAGAACGCCCAGGATCGGGAAGTTGTGGCTGACGACGACGATGGTTTCGCCAGATTGGTGTTGCTGAACGATCCGGTGCAAACCGTTCCATGCCCTGTGCGCCACGTCGGCGAGTTTTTCCCCTCCGGGGACCTGAATTTCCGCGGGCTCGGTTCTCCATCGTTGGATAAACTCCGGAAAATTCTCTTTGATATCGTTGAAAGTCAAGCCTTCCAAGACTCCGTGGTCCAGTTCGCGGATATCTTCTTCAATGTTGATTGACAGGCTATGAGGGCGACCGACAAACTCTGCGGTTTGTTGCGCTCGCTTCAAATTACTTGAGTAGACGGCAGCGATCTTCTCCCGGCTCAGCCGAGCAGCGATGGATTCAGCTTGACGAACGCCGGTTTCGTTGAGAGCCAGATCAGTGGCGCCTTGACAGCGTCCTTGGAGATTCCAATCGGTGGCGCCGTGACGCAGAAGAACGACCTCCATAACGAGTTGACAGGCCGCTGAAAAAGGCCCATCTACTTCGTTCCGCTCGCCCGACTCGCTCCGACGTACTACCAGAGTACGCCTCCGCTCGTCGAACTTCGCGCGCCTCGTATCTGCGCCTTTTTGATCGGCCTGAAAAGGAAACTTCTTAGGCACGTTGTCAAATGCGAGCGACTAGATCTCTTCCAAGGCTCCGGCGTAAACTTGGATATTCGCTTTGGCCTTCAGTCCCTCTTTTAACTTCTGGAGAATTCTCTGTTGGCTGTCGGCGATGGCCTGCTTCACAAGAGTGTCCTTTTCTTTCTCGAAACGGTCCATATCGGCTCCCTGGCTGCCTTTGAACGCAAAGACGAACGCTGAATCTTTCTGCGTAAATATCGTTTCAGGTATCGGCTGATGAGCGGAGATTGCAAGTCCGCCGGGGCTTAACTCTTGTAGTTCTCCGATCTTCGGAATCTGCGGAGCGGCGCGGAGAAACCAGCCGGTCTCTTCAACCCTGAGACCGCTCTGCTCGGCGACTTTGCGAATGTCCTTTTCTTTTTTCAACTGTTCGCGCAGGCTATTGGCCTTCTGCACGAGCATCTCGTATGCTTTGGACTCTTTGAGTCCCTTTTCGATCCTGGACCGGACCGCCTCGAGAGGCGGCAAAACCGGCTCCTGCCGGTCTTTGATTTTCAAAATGTAATAGGCATTGGCGCCCTCGACGACGGGACTCACATCTTTGACGCCGAGAGATAGCGCGCTTTTATAGAATTCCGGCGCTGGGCCGATTTTGGGCAGCACTTCGCCGCTCGTGAACGCCGGGGTCACGTTGACAGTGGCGCCGCTCTCTTTCGCAAGCTTGGTGAAATCCGTCCCGGACAATGCTTTCTCTCTGTTTCGATTTGCCGTCGTTGCCGCTGCTTGTTTGGCTTTTTCCGCCCGCAGGAGACGGGTGATTTCCGCTGTTGCCTCCTTGAGGCTCTGCGTCTCTTGATCTTTCACCTCCTCGACTTTGACGACGTGGAAGCCTTCAGGGGTTTCTACCGGACTACTAATCTCTCCTTTCGCCAGAGAAAAGATGGCCTTATCGATATTGGCCGGTGTCTGCCCTTGGGTGATCCAGCCGAGATCGCCTCCTTCGGCCCCGCTGGGGTCTTGGGATTCCTGCTTCGCGAGCCGACCAAAATCCTTTCCGGCGCGAGCCTCAGTCACGATGCGATTGGCGCGGTTCCGCGCGGCTTCTTTCGATTTCGCATCGGCGCCCGGGGCCAAGCGCAGCAAAATGTAGCGCACCCGAGCTTGTTTGGGTGTGTGAAATTTCGTGTCCCGATTCGCTCCGTAGTATTCTTCGACTTCCTTGTCGCTGATTTGAACCGACGAAGCGAATTGTTCAAACGGGTAGGACAGATATTCCACTTGAACTTTCAAGGGCTCTTTGAGCGATTCCTTGTTGCGCTCATAGAACTTATGGATTTCATCTTCAGTTATTTTCACCTGCGAAAGAAAACCGTTGGCAGAGAGGCGAAGGAATTGAAGATTGATTTTCTCCTGCTCGAAGCGGTAGCGCTCGCGGACCTCGGCTTCCATGACATGCACCGAGTCTAAAACGATGCCCAAGAGCCGTTGGATCGTAAGCTGGTCTCTTTGTTCCTCTTCGAACTGAGCGGGGGCGAGTCTGTTGGCGCGAAGGAGTTGTAGATAACGCTCTTTGTTGAAGCGGCCATTGACTTGAAACTCGGGAACCTTGGCAATCTGCTCGACCAATTCGTCATCGGTCACCGTCACTCCCATGGCGCGGGCTTCCTGAACCATGAGCTTTTGCAGGATGAGTTCTTCCAGAAGATTATTTTTTAGGTTGAGGTTCTTCATCAACTCGGGAGTCATGGAGCCTTTGAAGATGTCCCGGTAGCGTTCCACAAGCCGTCCATAATGTACGGCAAACTCTCGTTGAGTGATCACCTCACCGTTGATCGTGGCGACATCCCGGAAGCCGGCATCCTGCATTTGGTTTCCACCGTAAAAAGCGATGAAAACAATAATGATCACGAAGAGAAAGAAGACAATGATCCAGGATCTTTTTCGCTTGCGCAGAAAATCCAACATGGAAAAGCCTTTCAGTAATCGGGAATTGCGACAGTCCTAATAGGATATGGAACGGAACCCGCCATTGCAACCGGGCGCTGCTGTCCTAAAACCGTTTTTCCTTTACTTTTTCGTTATCTTGTTTGAAAATGGCAAATCTGATAGTTTCTTTGGTTGCTTAACAAAGAAGGAGTTTTTAATGTTGGATGCCCTTTTCGGCATTTTTTCCAACGATCTTGCCATTGATCTTGGCACCGCCAACACCTTGATTTATGTGAAGAATCAGGGGATCGTGTGCAACGAGCCTTCGGTTGTTGCGGTGCAGCAGAGAAATGAACGCGGTGGCAAAAAGGTCCTCGCCGTCGGCGCGGAGGCGAAGCGAATGCTGGGAAGAACGCCGGGCAGTATAGTCGCTATCCGGCCGCTTAAAGACGGCGTCATCGCCGATTTCGAGATCACCGAGGCGATGCTCCGTTACTTTATTCAGAAAGTTCACAATCGCCGAACGCTCGTGCGGCCGCGTATCATCGTCGGCGTGCCTTTCGGAATCACCGAAGTGGAGAAGCGAGCGGTCAGGGAGTCAGCGGAATCCGCCGGGGCCAGGGAGGTCTATCTTATTGAAGAGCCTATGGCGGCGGCTATAGGAGCGGGTCTGCCGATCACGGAGCCAACCGGCAATATGATCGTCGATATCGGCGGCGGCACGACGGAAGTGGCGGTCATATCTCTTTCGGGAATTGTGTTCTCCCGGTCGGTCCGCGTCGGCGGCGATAAAATGGACGAAGCCATCGCCCAATTCATCAAACGGAAGTATAATCTGTTGGTTGGAGAGAGGACGGCGGAGCTGATTAAGATCACTATAGGCTCAGCCTATCCAGGAGACGAGATTCAAACCATGGAGATCAAAGGGCGCGATCTGGTCGCAGGCGTGCCAAAAACCGTAGTTATCACTGATGAAGAAATCCGAGACTCCCTCCTCGAGCCGATCAACCAAATTGTCGAGGCCGTTCGGCTTTCATTGGAAAGGACCCCGCCGGAGTTGGCGTCGGACATCGTCGACCGTGGGATCGTCCTGGCCGGGGGCGGCGCATTGCTGCGGAATCTGGATATTTTGATCCGCGAAGAAACCGGTCTGCCCGTCATGATGGCCGACGATCCCCTAACTGCCGTCGTTATGGGGGCTGGAAAGGCGCTGGATGAAATTTCACTCCTCAGAGAGGTGGCGGTTCACTAGCCATTTTAAGGTTGTTGTATCCCCTGCCTATCGGAGGCTGCCGAGCCTTTCATGCTCGCTTTCGTTCGTAAGAATCAAATCCTGCTGGCCTCCTTTCTCTGTGTTCTTCTATCTCTCTATATTCTGACGGCAGCCGCACGCGGACGCTTGAGGAGCGATCCGGTCGGGCCGCTACTGTTATGGTTCCTGCGACCGCTGCAGATCGCTGCCCAGGTCACCATCGCGTCGATCCAAGAGGTACAAGAAGGCTTTGCGACGGTCGCAAGTTATAAATTGGATAACGAAAAACTAAAAAAAAGAATTCTGGAAATCGAGGCGGAAAAAAACCGGCTCCTCGAGGCGGAAGCGACGAACCGGCGCCTGCGACAGCTACTGGAGTTCCGTTCCAATTTGCCTGCTCGCTCGATCACCGCTTCAATTGTGGCCAACAGCGCGAGCACATGGTTCCAGAGTTGTCTCCTGGACAAAGGCACGGCCGACGGCATTCGCAAAGGAATGGCGGTGGTTACGCCGTTAGGTGTCGTCGGGCGGGTGATAGCGGTGACCGGCCGCAGCTCCAAAGTCTTGTTGGTTACGGACCCGAATAGCGGCGTGGATGTGCTGGTACAACGCACCCGTGCCCGCGGCATCGTCTCCGGGTCATTGGGGAACGGCACCGTCATGAAGTACGTAAAGCAGAGCGAAGATGTTCAAGAAGGGGACAGACTCGTCACGTCGGGGTTGGACGGCGCCTTTCCCAAAGGACTCATGGTAGGCATCGTCACGAAGGTGAGCAAGCAGCATCTGGGACTCTTTCAGTTTATTGAGGTGACACCGGCGGTGAACTTCTCGAAGGCCGAGGAAGTCTTGGTTGTGAGCTCCGACGGCGGCCCGTGACCGTGCTTATAGAGTCTATAGATAGGAGATTGGCTGCAAAAAAGGTTTCATGTCCTGGCGCGCGACGCATCGACGAGCGGCAAGGGAGCAAAGGGCAAGGCCCATGGGCAAGGGCACAACGCTTTGCGCTTAGCTCTTAGCGCTTTGCTATCGAAAAGCGCCAAGAAGCAGATGAGGTTTTTTCATCAGCCCGGTTAAGCCCGGCGCAGGAGCCGAGATAAGTTGATCATGAGATTGTCCTTGTTGTTTTTTCTTACCGGGCTTCTGCTGGTGCTCTTGCAAACGACTTTCCTGCATCTTTTGCCGCTGGGGCCTGTGGTGCCGGATCTGATCCTGGTGCTTTGCGTTTATTGGGGCTTGTATCATCCAACCGTCGGCGCGGTTCTGGGATCTTTCGCGTTGGGTTATTCGGTGGACGTTGTTTCAAGCCCAATCCTGGGTCTGAACGCCTTCGCAATGTCATTGGTGTTCCTCGCCGTTTACGTGAGTTCCCGCAACATCTGGATCCACAGTCCAATGGTGAGTGCCGTGGTGGTATTTTTAGCTTCCCTGGTGAAAGGCATGGCCCTGATCTTAGTTTGGCTTGTTTTCTTGAATACCGATAGCCTTTGGTTGGGGGCGTTGAGGTATCTTTTACTGGAAGCTTTGGTGGCCGCGGCCCTCGCGCCGCTGTTGTTCGCGTTCCTACGGCGGGGCCAGATCTATCTGGAAAGCGTCGGCGTGCCCGCGCAGTGAGTTGCAATGCCAGTACTGACCGGTCTTTCAAAGCAAGATGGCGCGCCGGAGATCCGGCGGCGGGCGCGAGTCTTGTACTCGATTGTCATTCTCGTCTTTCTGGCCCTCTTTAGCCGCCTCTTCTTTCTTCAGATCATCGATGGAGAACGCTACACTTTTCTCTCGGAGAATAATCGCGTTCGACTGAAAAGGATTCCGGGCACTCGCGGTATGGTCCTTGACAGCCAGGGACAGTTGTTAGTGGATAGCCGGCCTTCCTTCGATTTGTTATTTGTGCCGGAAGACGCGGACAATCCCGAAACTACGTTGCGCCAACTAGCCCGGTATCTAAAACGCGACGAAAAAGAGCTGCTGGGGGTTTATGAGCAGAGCCGGAGCCGGGCCGCCTTTGATGAGATCGTTTTGGGCAGGGATGTTGACTGGAGTGCCGTTGTCGCGGTGGAGACGCATCAGCTCGATCTACCGGGAGTTAACCTTCGGGTCAGACCGCGGCGCAACTACGCCGACGGGCCGACGGGAGCGCACGTGCTCGGCTATTTGGGTGAAATCGGTCCCGACCAGCTAAAAATGTTTAAGGAACGCGGCTATACGATGGGCGACGAAATCGGCCACTTTGGCCTGGAAAAGCAGTGGGAGGCGGTTCTTCGGGGCCAAAGCGGCGGCCAGCACGTGGAGGTCGATGCTTTGGGCCGGCGAGTTCGCGTTCTCCACGAAGTCGCGGATGTGCCCGGCTACACGGTTCATTTGACGTTGAACCGCCAACTGCAACAGGCTGCTTTCGAGGGGCTGAATGGCAAGGAAGGAACAATTGTCGCTATCGACGTTCACAGCGGCGCCGTTCTTGCGATGGTGAGCACGCCGGCCTTCGATCCGAACGTTTTCGCGCGCGGAATTAGAACTGATGAGTGGCGCGCCCTGATCAAAGACCAGTTCCGGCCCCTGAGCAACCGGGCCATTCAAGGACAATTCCCGCCGGGTTCGATCTTCAAGATTATCATGGCCATCGCCGGCTTGGAGGAAGGCTTGATCGATCCCGAAGCCCGGATTTTCGATCCCGGGTTTTACCAGGTCGGTAACCGCGCCTTTAGAGATTGGAAAAAAGAGGGGCACGGCTCGGTGGACCTGCACAAGGCTCTCGTTGAGTCTTGCGACGTTTACTTCTACCAGGCGGGACAGCGGATCGGCATCAATCGCATCGCGAAATGGTCCCGCGCCTTGGGTCTTGGCGAGAAAACCGGCATTGCGCTGGATGATGAAAAAAGCGGGTTGGTCCCGGATACCGAATGGAAGCGTAAAAGATTCCGGCAACCTTGGTATCCCGGCGAGACGCCATCGGTCGCCATTGGCCAAGGTTATTTAACCGTCACGCCCTTGCAACTGGCGAATATGATGGCGGCGGTAGCCAACGGTGGCACGCTCTATCGTCCCTACATCGTCAAAAGGGTTGAATCGGTGGAAGGCGTTTTGGTTGAGGAGTATGGGCCGGAGAAAATCCGCACCGTCCCGCTTAAACCGGAAACCCTGGAAATAGTACGCAACGCCCTCTGGGACGTCGTCAAAGGCGCGGGCGGAACGGGAGGCGCGGCTCGGACGAAGATCGTCGATATTGCCGGGAAGACCGGCACGGCTCAAGTCGCGGAAATGCGCGGCGCGTATGTGAAAAGCGAACAGCTTGCCTACTTGATTCGGGATCACGCTTGGTTCGTCGCGTATGCGCCGGCTCAAGATCCCCAAATCGCCGTGGTTACGTTAGTTGAACATGGCGGTCACGGCGGTTCCGCCGCAGCGCCCCTGGCAAAAAAAGTCATCGAGAAGTATTTCGAACCGCGCAAGCCGGAGACCGATCAACAACAGGCCCGTTTCGAAGGAGGGACCCGTGCAGATTGACCGCCGGCTCATCTCGCACTTCGACTGGACCTTGTTTCTCCTGATGTCGGCGTTTGTCATCATCGGCGTGGTGACGATTTATAGCGCGAATTATGACATTGCTGAGAAGCATGCCGGAGCTTTGCCGTACCGTCAACTTCTCTGGTTTGCGATTGGCATGGGCGCGATGATCGCCGCCCTGGCCTTCGATTACCACTACATAGATAAGCTGGCGTATCCTTTTTACGGCGCCATGCTCTTGCTTCTGATCTTGGTCATGTTTTTCGGCCATTCGGGCGGCGGCTCGCAGCGATGGATCAATCTCGGGTTCTTCAGGTTGCAGCCGTCGGAGCCCGCGAAATTAGCCATCGTTTTAATTATGGCTAAGTACTTTCAGCATAATGAGCCGGCTCGAGGGTATTATTTGCGCGATCTCTGGGCGCCCTTCCTGCTGGTAGCGCCGCTGATTTTATTGACGCTGGTACAGCCGGATCTTGGCACCGCTATCATTCTCGGACTCGTCTTTATCAGCATGATCATCATGGGTGGACTGCGGATGCGCTCTTTTCTCTATCTGGTCGGCGCGGGGTTGGCATTTCTACCGATCGGCTGGCAGTTCTTAAAACCCTACCAACGTCAACGCATCTGGACATTTCTCGATCCCGCCCACGATCCGTTGGGCGCGGGCTATCATGTGATTCAATCACAGATCGCCGTTGGCTCCGGCCGGCTTTTCGGCAAAGGCTATTTGAACGGAACCCAGAACCGGCTCGATTTCCTACCGGCGCAACACACGGATTTTATCTTTGCCGTGTTTTCGGAGGAGTGGGGATTTGTGGGTTGTTTTGCGCTGCTTATCCTTTACTTGGCGTTGATTGCCTGCGCGCTTCGGCTCGTCGAGCGTTCCAAAGACCGCTTCGGTGGTCTTCTTGTATTGGGCATGGTTGCCATAGTCTTTTGGCACCTCGTGATCAACGTCGCCATGGTCACCGGCGTCATGCCGGTCGTTGGAGTCCCCTTGCCTCTGGTTAGCTATGGAGGTTCTTCGCTGGCGTCCGTAATGTTCGCGATGGGGGTTATGATGAACGTTAGCATGCGCCGCTACACGTTCTAGCTGGGCGCTCAAAAAGGGCTCATCTGCTTCGTTGTGCTTGTCCGACTCGCTCCAACGTACTATCAGAGTACGCCTCCGCTCGTCGGCCATCGCACGCCTCGCATCTGAGGCCTTCTTGAGCGCCCTGAAAATCTACATTGCTAACTACACCTACGATGTAGAAAAGGGATTCGACGCACGTGAAGCGACGGCTATACCGCGAAGTCATCCCAATTCGACTCGTGTTGTATTGTAATCTAACTACTGCAATGCTTTTTCGATCGCGGTCACCAGCCGGGCCTTCGCTACTACGCCGACGATCTGCTCCTTGACGGCGCCGCCCTTGAGAATAAGCAGATTTGGAATGCCGCGGACCCCGTAGCGAGACGCCGTCGCCGGATGATCGTCCACGTTCAATTTCGCAATCTTTAGTTTGCCCTCGTACTCGCCGGCGAGTTCTTCGATGATCGGCGCGATGGATTTGCAGGGGCCGCACCAAGGCGCCCAAAAATCAACCAGAACCGGTACGTTTGACTGAAGCACCTCGGTGTCAAAATTGTTGTCGCCTACCTCTGTGATCTTTCCCATAATCGTGCCTCCTCGTAAATAATAAGCATAAGTCGGATGCCGGAGAATAGAGGTCAGAAGTCAGAGATCAGAGGTCAGAAAGAACCAATTCGAAATACACAATCCGCAATGTTGATCCGTGCTCCCCCTGCTGTCCGACCTCTGACTTCCGACCTCTGATCTCTGGTTTCCCGCTCTCTGCCGTTACCGCTTTGCTCTTTGCCCCTTGCCCCTGCTCCATGCCCGAACCGGTTTGCCCTCAAGGCTATAGCGTTGACAAAAAACGAAGCAGGGTCCTCACGCCGAAACCCGTGCCGCCTCTGGGACACATCGGGGTATCTCTTTCCGCAAATGCCGGACCGGCGATATCGAGATGGACCCATGAGACATCATCCACGAATTCTTGCAGAATTAATGCAGCGATGA
>JBOHVS010000089.1:0-52695 GCA_050735975.1 Binatia bacterium
GCTCAGATGTCGCCGCTCAAACTATCCGCATTGGCAGCGCAGGTTTGAGCGGCGAATTGTTGCCGCTTTGGATCGCGCAAGACCGGGGCCTATTCAAGAAACACGGCTTGGATACCGAAGTGATCACAATCCAAGGAGGCCCTTTGACCGTGCAGGCGCTGCTAGGAGGCTCCGTCCAGTTTCATGCGGGGGGGACGAGTTCGATCCTCGAGGCTAAGATTCGGGGAGCCAACACGATTACAGTAGCTGTCTTCATCGACTCCTTGCCCTACACCCTCGTGTCCTCCGCAGGAATCAAGTCTGCCAGTCAACTCAAAGGAAAACGTTTTGCCGTGAGCCGGCTCGGATCCATCTCTGACTTGTCGTTAAGAATTGCGCTGAGAAACATAGGCATTAACCCCGAAACGGAGGCCGTTATCCTCGGTATCGGCGATCAAACTTCTCGTTTCACTGCCCTGAAATCCGGCGCCGTGGACGCGACGGTAATCTCACCTCCTCTGACGGTCACTGCGCGAAAGCTCGGCTTCAATTTGGTTTCGAGCTTCCAAGACGCCGGGATCGTATGGGCTTATAATTCGATCGATACAACACAAGAGTTTGCGCAGAAGAACCGCGGCGTGGTCTCTAATTTCCTCAGAGGATTCGTGGAATCGATTGCGTACATTCACAAGAATAAGAAGGAAAGCCTCGCAACTCTAAGCCATTGGATGCGGCTGGACGACCGGGAAGCTCTCGAGGAAACCTATGGCTATCTTTTAAAGATTCTACCTAAGAAACCCTATGCCAGCGATAAAGGAATCCAGGCCGTTATCGATGCACTTGCTGTGCGGAACCCTGCCGCGAAGAAGTCGAAACCGCAAGATTTCTACGACATGAGTTATCTAAAAGAATTGGACAAAAGCGGTTTTCTTGACCGGGTTTTCCAATAGACACTTGATTCACTTCACAGCAGGTTTTGCCGTCGTTCGGCCTTCGCAGCCCAATCACAAGATAAGCTGGATAAACTTCGCATCGCCTATCGTGCCGTCTTAAGTAAGTGCGCGTTGAGGATGTTCCTTTGAGTTCATCGGGCGCACCTGGAAGTCTCCAAATTGGCGATTTTTTATTCTGTCGCGAGCCAAAGGAGGACAAACTCATGGTTAGTACGAGCTTGGATTTGGTCATTAAGGGAGGACAGGTAGTTACCAAAGACGGGATAAAGACAATCGCGATCGGCGTGAAGGATGGAAAGATTGCTGCTTTAGGTCCGGATGAAGGTTTCAATTCAGCCCCGCAGGTAATTGAGGCGAGCGGTAAATATGTCTTGCCCGGACTAGTAGATCCAGAAAACCATCTCGGCACACACCGGCCCTTAAAAGATAGCCTCAGTAGTGAAACAAAGGCGGCGGCGGCCGGCGGCATCACCACTTGGGGGATGATGCAGGCGAGCCCGAAATTGCGCAAGAACCACATCGACGAGCCCCGGCCTGAGGACGTGGTTCCCTTTTCACAGGTGATGCCGGAGTTCATCCAGCTCGTGGAAACCAATTCTTGTGTCGACATTTTCCTCACGGGCTTTATTACCACGGATGAGCAGGCTCTCGACATTCCTCGGGTGGCCACGGAATTTGGTGTGACCTCTTTCAAATACTATCTCCATATGATGCAGGGACCGAGGACTCACACTGTCTGGTCCGGCAGGCAGAAAGGAGGGTGGCTCGGCTTTGATGACGGAACCATCTATCTTGGGATGGAGAAGGCAGCCGAGATCGGGCCTCCCGGCTTGATCTGTATCCACCCGGAAAATTACGAGATCGTGCGCGTCTTCGAGGAACGTTTGAAGAAGGCTGGGCGCACCGATACGGCCGCCTGGGACGAGCGCTCTCCCCACTTCTGCGAGGCTGGGCACGTTAGGAACTACGCCTATTACGCGGGCGTCACGGGCTGCCCGCTCTACATCGTCCACACCACTACCATGGAATCGATCCAGGAAATTCTAAAGGCCAAGGCGGAAGGGATCAAGATATATGCCCAAACCGGCCATCACTATCTAACTCTCTCTCATGATGTGTGGAAGCTTAATGTTCCGCTGCGTGATGAAGAAACCATGGCTTACCTCTGGGAAGCTCTCCGGGCAGGAAACCTGGATTGCCTTGGCACGGATCACGTGGATTGGGGTATGTCGCGTGAACAGATGGACAAAGGGAACGTCTGGGAAACCAGCAGCGGCTTTCCGTCCCGCGTGGAATCTTATTTGCCCGTCATGCTGACCGAAGGGGTTCATAAGGGGAGGATTTCTCTGGAGAAGCTGGTCCAACTCTGCTGCGAAAATCCCGCCAGGATCTTTGGCATTTACCCCAAGAAGGGAGCGATTACCATCGGCTCGGACGCGGATTTCGTCATTGTAGATCTCCAGCGGGCTATGAAAGTCAACCGCGAGATGATCTATAGCTCTGCGGGATGGTCGATATGGGAAGGCCAGGAGTTTAAAGGCTGGCCCGTGATGACGATCCTTCGAGGCCGGGTCATCATGGAATGGCCTGAGGGAACGCCCCGGGCGAAGATCATGCTAGACAAGCCTCTAGGCCGCTACATCCCCCGCAAACCGGGTCATCAGCTCTACCCCATCTAGTTTGCAAAGGTGCTTTTCGACTAAGGTTAAAGTTTACAAAATTGTATGAACAAGCTGAAGCAAATCTGCTGAATTTTGAGCGATTGAATTAAGGGAGAGGCGGAAGGCAAGAACGACTATCACGCCACGAACGAAAGGAGGAAACTCATGTTTCGACAATATAGACTCATGCTTCTGTTTCTCATGGTCCTTATCATGCCGCGGGTCGGCTATTCCCAGTCATTCAGGATCAGTTACGGCGGCACCTCCGGCTATAACGTCCCAATCTGGGTGACGCAGGAGGCGGGTCTTTTTAAGAAACATGGGTTAAACGGCGAACTGATCATGATCAGCGGAGCCGCGCAGAGCATGCAGGCGATGCTCGCCAATGAAACCCAAGTCGCCAACACGTCGGGATCAGCTCCCATTCATGCAAAGATACAGGGTGCGGACGCCGTCATTATAGCCACTTCCTATGACCTGATACCCTACGGGTTCGTGGTTCACAAGGACATCCGGACGCCAGCCGATCTAAAGGGCAAAAGGATTGCGATCTCCCGTTTTGGAGGTATCACCGAGCTGGCTGTCAAACTGGCTATCGAGAAATTCGGTTTGAGTCAAAAGGACGTGACCATGATCCAAGCGGGGCCGGACGCACAGAGAATTCCGGCCGTCGCCACTGGCGCGGTGGCGGCTTCCGTTCTGGCTCCTCCCGGACTTTTCGCAGCCGCCGCGCAAGGGTTGAGGATTCTGGCTGACCTCGGCGATCTGGGAGCCAAATATCCCACGTCCTCCTTCTTCGTCATGCGTCCTTATCTGGTACAGAATCGTACTTCCGTCAAGAAGTTCCTTATGGCTTTAATCGAAGGTCTCCATATTTACGTAAACGACAAAGATTTCTCCATGCGCGTCATGCGGAAGTATACGAAGTTGGGCGATCCGGAGATCGCATCCAAAACTCAGGATTACTACGGCAAAAATACTCTCTTGGTGCCGCTGAATGATCCGGAGGCGATAAAAAATGCCATTCCTGAAGATAAGGGCGCTGGTCGTAAGCCAGAGGAGTTCTATGACAATTCCATAATCCAGGAGCTCGTGAACGAAGGATTTGTGGAGAGCCTGAAGAAAAAGGCCAGGTAGCCTAGGGGGAAATCATGAAGCAGGTCGAAGTTCTTTTCAAGAACGGCAAGATTGTGGCGCAAGGAAAGGTCATCGAGGGTTTTGTTGCGGTAGATGGCGAAAAGATCGTGGCCGTCGGTCAGGGCGAGATAGCCCCTGAGGCCACAAAGGTCATCGATCTCAAAGGACGTGTTCTCATTCCAGGGGTCGTTGACCCCGAGGTCCACTTCGGGAGCCACCGCTGGGTGGGAGATGAATTTGATTCTGAAACCAAAGGTGCGGCCGCGTACGGCATCACTACCTGGGGATTCATGCAGCCGAGCCCCAACATGGGGCAGCCGTACAAGGCGGAAAAGAGCGAGGAGGAAGTGCCGCTCTATGCAGATGTGTTTGGCCTGTTTAAAGAGTTGGGTGAGGCGCGGTCGATGGTCGATTTTTTCCTCACCCCAAAGGTCCTGAAAGATGAACACGCGCTGGAGATTCCACGGCTGGCGCGAGACTTCGGCATGACCTCCTTCAAGTACCAGCTTCACCTCATGAGCCCGGAGCGCACGGCGACGTACTGGCCCCAACGAAAGAGCCAGGGTTATTTCGGCTTTGACGACGGAACCATCTACCTAGGGATGGAAGCTGTGGCCCGGTTGGGGCCGCCAGGGATCGTCTGCATGCACTGCGAGAACTGGGAGATCGCGCGTATATTCGAGGAGCGTTTGCTCAAAGCGGGACGTAAGGAGTACCGCATTTGGAACGAGCGCTCGCCAAATTTTTGCGAAGCAGGGCATGTCCATGCCTATACGTATTATGCGCGTATTTTGAAATGCCCGCTTTACATCCAGCACACGACGACTCCTGAAACGATCGAAGAAATTACGCGGGCCAAAGCCGATGGGGCAACAATATATGCACAAACTGGTCCTCACTATCTGAGCCTCACCGAGGACATGTGGCGGATCAATGTGCCCCTTCGAAGCGCAGAGGCCATTGAAATCCTTTGGCAGGCCTTGGCGGACGGGCGCATTGACGCCGTGGGGAGTGACCACACCAACACCGGCAGGTCGCGCAAAGAGATGGAGGTTCCGGGTGATATCTGGGCTACACGAACCGGTTTTCCATCACGAGGCGAAGCTGCCTTGCCTGTCATGCTCAACGGTGTTAACCAGGGACGGATTTCGCTTGTCCGGATGGCGCAGGTCTGCTCAGAGAATCCCGCTCGGATCTTCGGCTTGTATCCCAAGAAGGGGGTTATTGCGCCGGGCTCGGACGCGGATCTTGTAGTGGTGGACCTGGATCGGAAGGTTAAGGTTACAAGCGATATGGTTCACAGCTCAGCAGGGTGGACGCTCTGGGAAGGGAGAGAGATGAAGGGTTGGCCCGTCATGACGATGCTCCGCGGGAAGGTGATTACCGAGTGGCCCGATGGGGGAAAGAGACCCGAGATTATTTCCAAGCCGTTCGGTCGTTACCTATGGCGGCCCCTCAGCTAGCTATTATCAACCGATGAGCAATCGGGTTAAGAACTGGTGAAGGAGAGGTTCGTAGATTAGGTTTCGAGATTAAGTTGCGAGGAAGTTCAGATAGTTGCTATGGCGCGGGAGACGGGGTTTCTCTCGGTTTCATTTTCTTCTGTAGATATCCGTGAAGACGCTGCTTAAACACGGTACTCTCGTGACCATGAATCCGAGGAGGGAGATTCACGAAGGTGATCTACTCATTGAAGATGATCGCATCGCAAGCATCATGCCCGGAGGGTCGCTGGATGGGACAGATGCGGATGAAGTCTTAGAATGCCAGGGGAAGGTCGTTATTCCCGGGCTTGTGAGCGCGCACTCGCATTTGACCGGAATACTTCAAAGAGGGCTTTGGGATGAAACCACTTTCGAGTCGTGGTCCAGCAAATCCACAGCCGCGGAAAGGAAATTCGATCCTTTACCCGAGGAGATCTATGTCGCGCATTGCGCCGCTTGCATCGAATTGCTACGCCACGGGGTGACGACCGCGCTCAATATGTTCACGGCTCCGGAAGGGATTCCGATGGAACATGTGGATCAGGCTCTCCGCGCCCTTCGAGATACCGGGATCAGAGGCGTTTTGGCGCTTTCGCTCAAGGAGAAGTCCCCGGATAACGAAGCGTTGGTTCCTCATTCCATGAAGCTGGATGCTTGGCTTGAACGCGCGCGAGAAGCCTCCAAACGGGTTGGCCGCGAGGGCGCACGCATGTCGTTCATGCTTGCCCCGTCAGCCCCGCAACGGTGCAGCGACCGGCTGCTAGAGGAGTGTGCGGCACTTGCGGCGGAGTTAAAGATCGGCGTCCATACACACCTGTCGGAGACGAAACGTCATGCGGAAGTAGGCCGAAGACTCTACGGAGAGCCGATCGTGCGCCATCTGCAAAGGATTGGGTTTCTCAGCCCGCAGCTGTCGGTAGCCCATTCCATCTGGCTAGATGATCTCGAAATGGACCTTCTCAGGCAATACAACGTCAAAGTGGTGCACAATCCGTCAAGCAACATGAAGCTGAGCAGCGGGGTTGCTCGGGTGAAACAAATGCTTAAGAAGGGCCTGACAGTGGGTCTCGGCGCCGATAGCGTTAATGCAGGCACTGTCTACTCCATTTTTGAACAGATGAAGTTGTCCGTCCTGCTGCCGAGAAGCGTCTGGGAACCAGAAGAATGGGTGACGCCGGATCAAGCTTTTGAAATGGCAACTCTCGGCGGCGCAAAGGCGCTGCTTCTGGAAGCGGTCACGGGCTCGATCGAGGAAGGCAAGAAAGCCGATCTCGTTATTTTGAACCCATCAACGACGCTGCTCCCGCAAAATAAGTTGGTGACTCAGCTGGCGTTGTCCGAAAGCGGTGAGTCGGTCGAAAGCGTGTTTGTGAATGGAGAACCAGTCATTCTGAACCGAGCTTTTACATCATTAGACGAAAGAGCCGTTCTTTCAGAACTTTCCGCTTTAGGACCGAAAATAGCTCAGGCAGTGATCTTGTCAAGTTAAGAACAGAGATCCTGGCAGCCTTATCTGCAAGGATTTTCTTTCTCACTCCTCCGCCGTTCCGCCTGATCGGGCGAGATCCTCGATTTTTATCTTCTCCGTATTGAGCTTCGCAACTGCTCTCGACATGTGACCGAGCACTTCATCGAAACTGAGCGGAGCCGCGTCCTTAGGCCGAAAACGGGTCGGGTTGATTCGGGCAACCACAAAGCTCTTTAGATAAGGGCTCGTGAGCCCCCTCGATTTCAGCGCTTCCACTTTCTCGACCACGAGATCGTCCAATTCCAAAAGCGCATTGGCTCTCGCTTCGCGCATCGGTAACGCTTCTCGCAGAGGTTTCTTGAAGAATGCTTCAGACCGTCTAAGGATGGGGTGATAGGCGCCGCCGCTGAAGCGCGGGCGCTCCAGATAACAGAGCCCGAGCGTAATTAATGCGGCTTCCTCGAACTCGAGCGCGTATCTTTCCTCGGGCGCGTCGTCCAGAGTCGAAAGCTCCCGGTACATCTTGATGACTTCGAGCGCGCGTTCGCGAAGATTGTGAGCCTTCTCGGTATTCAACGCAAGAATCTGATAGGCAACGGATTGCTCTGGTACAACGATCGCGATAATACTCTTGGCGCCGAGGGTACGCATGGCGGATAACCGATGGTTGCCGTTGGGTGTCCAGTAGCGAGGCCCATCTTTATTGTCTTTCCCGCGGACCACAATAATCGAATCGAGAAAGCGTCCGAGCTTGGCGATGCAGGTCTCGAGCTTGCGTACGTGAGTGTCGGAAAGGTTTCGTTGGTAGGGCGTCGGTTCTACTTGCTCGATGGGCAGCGCCGCCATGATCAGCCATTGACCGCCAAAAGGCTCTCGATACTGGGCCAGTACCTTGCCGCCGTCGCGTTCAATAGCGCGTTGTAGCTCGATTATGGCATCAGGTGGTGAAGCCGTTATTAACTCTGCCGGGGTCAGCCCGGTTGATTGGCCGGCGACCTTTCTTCTCTTGCGCGCTTTCTTGGTTTTTTTCTCCGGCATGGATGACTGAAACCACCGAGATCCCTTAACACAAGATCGGCTACTATTCCAACTTTCTTACTCCCGGCTTCAACAACACGACGCCAATTGCCAGGCCAGCCACCATGATGCCCCCAAAAGCGACCGCTGCGGGCGCTCCCGCAATTTCCGCAATGCTTCCCGCGATCATGCCTCCGACGGGCATCAGATCCCACGTGAGGCCGTATATACCCATGACCCTGCCGCGCAGTTGCTCGGGTAGATTCAACTGGAGGGTCGTGTTGATGATTGTCATGTAGTATAGGCTCGCGAATCCCAGTACAAAAGCAAGAGCGAGGGAAAGCGGATAGGATCGAGAGAATGCGAAAATAATTAGCAGGATGCCGAATATGACCGCGCCCGACAAAGCTTGGAGGATTCTTCCCCGGCGCGCAGCGAGGTAAGCAACCGCTAGCGTGGCGGCGAGCGCACCGCCGCCTCCGGCGCTCTGGAGAAAGCCGAATCCCTGAGAGCCGACGTCAAGAATATCCCGAGCAAACACCGGCATCAGTATCAAATAGGACATCCCAAAGACGCTGTTGAAAAACGTTATACCGATAAAGGTATAGTAGAGATCGTTCTTTCGAATGAAATTTAAGCCGTCGAGCATGTGCTTCAGTAAACCGCCCGCGGAGGCGGCAACTGAGTGATGCTCGATCCGAATACCCAGCCAGAGGCATAGGGCCGTCGCGGAAGCGAAAAAACAGAAGCCGTAAGTCGGAGCAACTCCCGAGAGGTAGATCATCATTCCGGCGAACGCCGGCCCGACAAGGCGGTTTAACTGCCAGATGGTGCCGCCGATCGCCACAGCATTCGCCATATCCTCTTTGGGCACCATTTGCGGCAGCAGCGCCATGCGGCTCGGCCGGTCGAATGCCCGAATAGCGCCCGAACAAAACGCGAGCGCCATCACTAGCCACAAAGTTGCGCTGTCGGTGGCTACGAGCACGGTCAGTATAAGGAAAATTATAGCTGTGCCGCTCTGGCTCGCGATCATGATGCGCCGGCGGTCTGTGCGGTCGGCGATGACCCCACCCAAGAGCGTGAGGGTAATGGTGGGAAGGGCATGTGCCAGACCGGTGAGGCCAAGCGCCAAAGGGGAATTCGTAAGCTCGAGCACAAGCCAACTTTGCGCGACATGTTCCATATTCTGTGCGAGAACCGAAAATAACTGGCCAAACCAATACAGGCGATAATTTCGGTGGCGCAGCGCGCTCAGCGTTTGAGTGAATCTGTTGCGCCTCGGTATGGACTGTGCCGTTGCTTCTGACATCGTGATCCCGGAGTGAAAATGAAGAAAAGTCTCGCCATTCTTGACCAATCGAAAGCGCGTGTCAAAGGCACCGCGCAAGCTGTTGAGGAAACGAAGGGCAACTTTTATGATGAGGGGATGTCCAAATAGGAAAGGCGATTCAATATGGCTCAGTACGACTTTGATCTCTTTACCATCGGTGGTGGTTCAGGAGGGGTGCGCGCCAGCCGTCTTTCGGCTGCTTACGGCGCAAGAGTGGCCCTCGCGGAGGATCGTTATCTCGGCGGCACCTGCGTCAATGTCGGTTGTATTCCGAAGAAGCTGCTTGTTTATGCCTCCCATTTCAGTGAAGAGTTCGAGGATGCCGCCGGCTTCGGCTGGACCGTGGGCGAGCGCAAGGTCGACTGGGCCAGATTGATCGCCAACAAAGACCAAGAGATTGCGCGACTGAATGGCGTTTATCGTAAGTTATTGCAAGACTCAGGGGTTACGATCATAGACGGACGGGCTCAGATCGTTGATCCACACACGGTCGTGGTCAACGGGGGAACCTACACCGCCAAGTACATACTCGTTGCCGTCGGCAGTTGGCCGATCGTACCGGAGATCCCCGGATGGGAGCATGCAATCACTTCCAATGAAGCATTTTATCTGCCGGCTCTGCCGCGACGGGTCATTATCGTCGGCGGCGGTTACATTGGGGTCGAGTTCGCCGGGATATTCCATGGACTCGGTGCGGAGGTAACTCAGATTTATCGTGGCTCATTATTCCTCCGCGGCTTTGACGATGATTGCCGCGAAGCCTTAGCCGCGGAGATGAGGAAGCGCGGCATCGACCTGAGGTTCAATGCGGATATCCAAAGGATCGAGAAGACCGGCGCCGGCTTGCGCGCGACCTTGGCAGACGGCGCAAGACTGGATGCCGATCAGATTCTCTACGCTATCGGGCGACTGCCAAATACCCACTCCTTGGGGCTGGAGAATGCCGGAGTAAGGCTCGAAAAAAACGGCGCGGTCTGGGTCGACGACTACTCGAAGACGAACGTTGATGCTATTTGCGCCATTGGCGACTGCACCTACCGTATCATGCTGACTCCGGTTGCCATCGCGGAAGGACAGGCGCTGGCAGAAACTCTTTTCAACAACAATCCTATGAGACCTAACTACATCAACGTGCCTTCCGTTGTGTTCAGCACGCCTAACCTGGGCGCCGTGGGTCTAACCGAGTTGGAGGCGAGGGCGTTGCACACGAACATTGAAGTCTACAAAACCAACTTCCGCCCGCTCAAGCATACGTTAAGCGGGCGGGACGAAAGGACGATGATGAAGATTATCGTAGATCAGGCGACGGACAAGGTAGTGGGATGTCATATGGTCGGCCCGGACGCGGGTGAGATTATCCAAGGACTGGCCATTGCCATGAACTGCGGCGCAACCAAAGCCCAGTTCGACGCAACCATCGGCATCCATCCGACTGCGGCCGAGGAATTCGTGACCATGCGAACGAAGGTGGCGCCGCGTGCAGCGTAGCGTAACTTTCGAGCGCGGTATTTAGGTCAAGGGTGCCTGCTTTGGCTGTCTTTCAAGCGGTTTGTTTAAAATCCGTCCCAACCGCCCGATCGGCCCAACGCGAAATTCCAGGATTTTTAAGTTATTATGGTTGGCATCGCGGTTGCTCCTGGATTTCCATGGAAGAACGCCTAGTCTAGAATCGGGAGGTCGGCGATGGATCGGGAAAGCTTCCGCGAAGCGCTGCTGGAGATAATGGAGGGCAAGGACCATTGGGCCTGGCCGTATTTTACTTCGGGGCGAGTACCGAAGGATCGCCTCCACCTTCATTTCGAACAGGAGTATTCAACGTACGTCCGCGACTTTCCCGTCATGGTAGGGTGGGCCTATGTGCGCTGCCCGATCCCGCAAGTGCGGCGAAGTTTAGCCGAAAATCTCTACGAGGAAGAGACTGGTGGATTAGTCGCCGGCAGTCCCCATCCGCAGCTATTTCTGGAATACCCAAGTGGTTTGGGCATGGATTTGCGCCGGTTTGAGAACGTGGAGCTGTTGCCTGCCGCGAAGAGCTATCGAGACTTTTTAGACGATGCCACTCAACGCTACGGATGGGAGATCGCCGCGGCGATAGTCACGATCTTTGTCGAAGGAACGAAAGACGAGCGCACGACAATCGATCCATCGGCGCCGATAACGCCGCCGTTGCCGTTCGAGGAGCATCCTCTAGTAAAATATTACGGATTGCCTATCAAGCACCTAGCGCTAACCAAAGCGCATCGACAGGTCGAGGGAAACCATCGCGCATCGGCTTGGGCCGCGATCCTCGACCATGTCAGTCCGACGAGACGCGGGCCGGTCGTGAGGGCCATGAAAGAGGCACTGGAACGGTGGCTCCTTTACCGCGATGAAGTTGCGGCGATTTGCGGGCTTTTTCGTAATGAGGAAGGCCACCAATGGACGGCGGCTTAGGCCGAAATCTAGCCTAATCGTACGGTTAGCGGCGCCGGCTCTTATAGCTTCCTAAGCTCACGTACGGTTATCGCTAATCCCGGTTAACCTTCCGATTCCAGCCTCGTCTAAAGGGCCAGGAGGGTGGATATGACAACAAAGACATTTTTGACATGGGCAGGCATGGGCGTTTTCTCAGCGCTGTTGTTGAACGAGGCGGCTTTGGCGAGCCATTACACGCCGAGAAATTCTCCCAGGGCTCGCGCGGAAATTCGTAACGATTGGGCTGAAATCCGCAGGGGTCGAGCCGATTTAGGCAAGGACATCGAGGAGTATCACGAGAACAGAACCGCTTTGCAGCGGGCGATCCGGCGCGGCGCGCCTCCCCACGTGGTTGCGCAACGGAGAGCGGAAGTGCGGCGGGATCTGAAGGACATTGCTGAAGGTCGACGAGACCTTAGGCGGGACTATCACGAACTTAACCAAGACCTGGAAAAATACCGCTGGTATCGCCGTGCAGACGGACGCTGGTACAGACATCCAACCTACGGCTACGGTACATACGACAACTCATATAATCCCTATGGGCGGTGGAATCGCAACGATTGATTAGATCGTGACCGATATGGCTCGTGGCACTGGAACAACTGGTGGAACTAGGCGTAGGTGACGACTAGCTGGTGAAATAGCTCTTTCCTTTCTCAGGTCACTTCTCATGGAGGCGGGCCTAAAGCTTGCCTCTCCTTATTCGGCAACACACGCTCTCACTTCAACTTGACATAGAAATCGTGGCGGTCTTATAAAACGACTAAAGCCGATCTCTCTGAGGACGATAACTGCTTTGATCATAGATTGCGAGAAGTCATGGCGATCCCGGAGCGCTACAACAACGGATACAACATCGGCGTAGGCGGCGCCGTCGTGAAAGATGGGCGGCGCCTATTGCTGGTGCGCCGCGCCTCGCGTCACGGCCGCGGAAACTGGCAACTTCCCGGCGGCTTCATTGAACCGGATGAAACCATTGAACAGGCTGTTGTGCGTGAAGTGGAGGAAGAAGCGGGTGTTATCACCGAGGTTGCCGGCGTGCTCGGGTTGCGGAATCGCTACGATCCGGACGCGGGGAACGGTGTTTATGTGGTTCTGCTGCTAACGCCCATTAGTGGCGAGCCAACGGCCGACGGGCGCGAGGTAGATCACGCCGGATACTTTACCCTCGATCAGATTCACGAGTTGAGTCCGCTTCCGCCCGTCAATTGGGAGATTGCCCAGCGCGCTCTTGAGGGTGACCGGCGGTTGCTCGAGCCCAAACCGCTGACCAACCTAAACGGCGCGAAGTTTACTCTTTTTATCGGTTAGGTCCTCCGCGGCTTGGAACCCGGGCTGGTCGGTCAGCTCCGGGCTCGTCCGCCGTCAGAATGATGACCATGATGCGTAGCTGGCCGTCCGCGGCCGGCGCCGAAGCAGAGACATTGCGGGATTCCGACTCTATGGTGCCTAAAGCGGACAAATCTTTTTTAACCCGCTCATACTGATTTTGTGGGATGCTCAACCAGATAGTTTGTCGAGTCGCGCTTTCCGGCAGCGTAGATAGCAGGTGATCGATGCTCCCCGCTCCTGTCTGCTCGCCTACCACGCTTCCGCCTGCGGCCGATTTTTGCAGTGGGCCGCTCTCTCTAACACTCGGCTTGGACGAGTGCGGACGCCGCCGAACGATAAGCTCAATATCCGGAGCGGCAGAAAGTCTCTGAAGCTCCGAAGCAAGCGGCGGCGGTCCTGGGGCCCCGGCGCCCATCATCTCCAGCAGGTCCCGGGGCACGGGCGCAGTGTGCGCCTGGGGCATTGCGCGGCCTTTAGAGTCCGATACGACAGGTATCGTGGGAGTGACCTTTGGATTCTGCGGTGACTTAGCTATTCCGGCCGGTATTCGTGAAGCTTCGGGTTGTATCATGTTTGGTTCGGTGGCGACGCGAGGAGCCAGTTCGGGAGATGCGCTGAACTCTGGGGCAGGCGTAGGGTTGGAGGCAAAAACGTCTTCTTCCGCGCGCCCCGATTGGGAGAGTTCAACCTCGCCACGTGGGCTGACGGCTGTCCCGCGTTCCTGGCCTGATTCCACTGCCGGCGTTTCCATGGTTTTGGCAGCCCCTTCCTGATCGGGGTGCGTTTTTTCTTTGAATGCATCAGAGTCATCGTTAATTGCCGAATCCCTAGGACTCTGCTCGTCTTGGACTACGACGGCGAATCTGTGCTGGGGCGGCGTTATCAGTTTTCTGTGCGGCTCTTGTTCGACGATATATATGGTGATGATTCCGATCAAGACTAAAACTGTGGCCTGAATGGGTACGTTGAGTTTGAAGGGCAAAAACAGACTCTCCCAAAAACTCGGTTTTGTCTCGATCTCCTTAACGTGCGCGATCACACGCTGTGCAAAGCCGATTGGGGGCTCGACTTCGGAAAGGGCAGCGACCCGCCGAATGCATTCGGCGAGAAGGTTGGCTTCAGTGCGACAACGATCGCAGCTCGAGAGGTGGCTCTCGACCGCCTGGCTATGCGCAGGATCCAACGATTTGTCCAGATACTCCGATAGCCGTCGTTCGACTTGTTCGCAGTTCATGTCCCATTCCTGGCCGCGTAGAAATATGGTGCGAGACGCGATTTCAGCGCCTGGCGGGCACGGTAAAGCCTGGATTTGACCGTTCCGACCGGCAGATCCAGCATTCGGGCGACCTCATCATAAGGCATGTCTTGCATGTCTCGCAGCAAGATAATCGCGGCATCGTTCGGCTCAAGACTATTCAAAGCCTTTTGAACGCGCTCCTGAACTTCCTTTTGCTCCACGTTGTCTGCCGGATCAACTCGTCGGTCGTCAACCGGGTCGGTCGTTTCCAGCGGGACGTTGCGTTGCTGGGAGTTGGCCAAGCTCTTACGGCGCGTGCTGGCGTGGTTGAGCGCGATTCGGTAAAGCCACGTGGAGAAGTTCGCGTCACCGCGAAATTGTCCAACGGATTTGTAAGCGGAAAGAAATGCTTCCTGGGCGATTTCGGCGGCCTCATCGTAATCGCCGAGAAGTCGATAGACGAGGTTAAAAATCGTTTTTTGATGACGGCGGACCAAGATTTCGAAAGCCCCGGTTTCTCCTTGCTGGAGCCTTTGGATACACTCCCGGTCGCTGATCGCTGCAGACAACATTGTTTCAGACTGGTTAGACGGCATTTTCAAGAAAAGGTTCCCTAATTCTAAGTACTCATCAAATAAATGGATTTTGCCTGTAAGGCTGCTGAAAAAGCCTCATATGACGAGCCGGGTCACATATGGCGAACCGCGTTTAAACTGTTTCTTGCCAGAGGTATGAAAACTTTGTCGCCACTACCTTCTCATATGGGACCGGCGCGGACAAGAGACCGATATCGTGCGCGAATCGATTCATATTTGCTACGACTCTTTCAGATATCGTCGGGTCGTAATAGGGCAGATCTCGCCGGATCAGTTCGGCGATGATTTCCGCTTCAGAAGGAGGAAATCTTTTTTTCCCGACTTCGGTTGCCTGGCTGACATTTTCGCGCAAAGCCTTATGCGCTTTCATGATCGCTCGTATCGCCGCTCTAACCGATTCGGGTTCTTCTTCAATTTTCTTATCGGTGGTTACCAGGGCCGGAAAAGTATAGTGCCGAGCCGATGCGGGTCCATCGCCGCGGCGCACATCCAACACCATCGTTCCTACTCCTCGGCGCACAGCAACCTCGCAGCCCACGCCGTTGGCCCAGAATCCATCCAGTTTGCGTTCTTCCAGAGCTTTTGCGGCCGAGAGGCCGAATGAGACGTTCGCCCCCGTTGCGCCGGGAATGGGCATGATCTGGACATTGTTTTTGTCTGGATCGATCCCGGCCTCCACCAGCATTCGCTGTAAGCTCAGATTTACACCCGGCGCCGCGCCGATTCGCAGTCCCTTTAAGATGCTCAAATCGCCGTGTTTTGGATTGAGATCGCTGCGGATGACGAGAAACCAATAGGTATGCTTCGCGATGGCGCAGAGAAGTTTCGCCCCGCGCCAGTCTGGAAAAGCCAGCAACGTCGCGTGCGCGGAGCCGACAACGAAGTCCAACTGGCCGTCACGAAGAGCTTCAAACGTTTTGGGCACGGGAAAAAGAAGATCCACGCGAGCGTCGAACCCTTCAGATTCAAAAAAGCCTAATTCCACCGCGGCAATGACCGGAAAGTAGGAGTTCGATACGAGATCCGGAACTGCGATACGAAACATGGTGTCTCCTTTTCGAGGGTGTGATCAGTCCGCCAACGGCACGGTAATGAAGATGTGCGGCAACCCGCGAGATACGTTTAAGACTTACGACAAACTAGAATACCCGACGACTCTATTGCAAGAGCATAACCGGCTCGGCGGAGCCCGGATCTTGACCCGTCAGAGTCCTTACCCTATAAGTGGACTTGTTAGCGAAGGCAATCGGGTGACTATGGCGATTCCGCAACTGTTGCTGCCGGAAGTTTTGCCCGTGTTCCCATTAACGGGAGTGTTGCTCTTACCGGGAACAATGCTGCCCCTGCATATTTTCGAGCCGCGCTATCGCGCTATGGTCGAAGACGCGCTGGGCGCCGACAGGATATTCGGGATGATTCAGCCGTTCGCGCCACAGCGAGACAATCGGCCGCTGCCCGGCGCTGAAAACGAGACACCGGCACTGTACAAGATCGGGTGCGCCGGTTACATCGATAAATGGGAGAAACTTCCCGACGGCCGGTTTTTTATCCAGCTTCAGGGAGTGAATCGATTCCGCCTTACGGAGGAGTTGCCGAAGAGACGCGGTTATCGTCTTGTCAAAGCCGACTATCAAGAGTTTCCTGATGCAACATTGCATGACGGTTGGCGTTGCAAACGTCTTGCCGTGCTTGAAGCACTCGCGGAATACGGCAGAGTGCATGGCATGCAAGTGCAGCCGGAGCATGCCCAGCGGTTTTCGGATCTTGAACTCGTAAATCTCTTGGGAGTTTCGCTGCCGTTTGATGCCGCGGAAAAGCAAGCCCTCCTGGAAGCGCCGACCCTCAAAAGCCGTGAAACCGTACTGATCAATCTCCTTCGACTCGGCGCCGGTCCTCCGGATCCGGGGTCCGACGTCCCACCGCGCACCGTCAACTGATCCTCGCTTCGCTCAAAAATAAGTTCAAGACTTCAATATGTTCAAAGGTTCGATAAGTTTAGAACATTTGAACGCCTTGAACCCTTTGAACGATTTAACCAGCCAGCGCTTTAACTCTTCTTACTTGGAGCGCTTAGCTTTCTGTCCTTCATTGCCGCTATCAGCTCTTCGTAAGACGACTTCGCGAGAATTCGGTTGAATTGTGAGCGGTAGTTGTTAACCAAGCTGATGTTCTCTACAACGACATCGTATACTTTCCAGTCGCTGCCCGATTTATGCAGGCGGTAATTGACGGAGTACTCTTGTCCTTGGGGATCAAGAATTTTGGTGTCGACCTGAGCAAAATTTTTATCCTGTCTCTCGTTTAGATACCGGACCTTTTCGCCTTTGTAGGATTCGATCGTATCGAGATAGGCGTCTTCAAGAAGGCCGGTAAAGAGCTTGATGAATTCCTTTTGCTCTTCCGGACTACGGCGTTGCCAGTGCGAACCGAGCGCGCGCTTGGCCATTTCGGGGAAATCAAATCTTGGATAGATAATCTTTCTGAGCTTTTGCCGTCGCTCTTTCGCTTTACCTTCGCCCATGAGGTCGGGACTTTTCAGCACGGCCAGCAGACTATCGATCGTTTGTTGTAACTGCTCCGTCGGTTCTCCCGCGGACCCCACCATCGGATGGCAAACCAAAAACATGACTACTACGCCGGTTAATGACGCTTTCTTCGATCTACTGGTCATTTACATCCTCCATTTGTTCCAATCGAAATTTAACGCGCGGCAGCTTGTCGGCGTGGCCGCTTGATCAGGCGTACCCGATTGTGAGCAAAAAGGTCCCGGAGTATATACGACACCGCGATGTATGTGCTTTGCTGATCACAAACCACCGGCGCGACTTTATCCGTTACGGCGGCAATGAGTTCTCCCAGGGTACTATTCACGACCTTTCGACTACGAGTCGTTCTCATCTTTCGTCTCCTTTAATTTAAAAATAGTGAGCGCCCAAGGGCGTTTCTTCCGACGACTGCAGGCACCAATCACCCAGAGCGCGTTCCTGCAATTGTTTCGATGGTCATTCGACCGTCCGGGTTTCATCAAATCCTTACGGATACGCGGCGCAGACTGCGCTACCCTGCGCGGGGCATGAACGCAAGAGAAATGCCAACTCGTCACATAGGACCTTGCCGCTCAAACCATGCATTTGCAGACGTGTTGCTACTCCCCTTGGACGGCTTAATTCCTTCTATCGGGGGTTATTCACATAATTTGGATGAAATTGTCGTCGTGGTTAGGTTAAGATGCTTTCAAGTTGTCGCAAGTCTGGGACGAGCTGTTTCAATGTTGGTAAATCGTCACAACCGGTTCTGCACGGACCGCGAATTAGTACGGGAGCGCTATGACAGTCAACGCTTAGAGCAGAGGCGGGCGAGTGAAATACGAGACGACTCCAGGAATCGGAAATAACGACGGTGTGTTTTTCGAAAGTAACTACGTGCATAGCATGCACTCGTTGACTGTAACATGCAGGGATTGACAAACGGGACTCCTGCATGACACTAAGCAGGACGAGGGGTAACTGTTCATGGAACGAACTCAACTTATCATAATTCGCCATGGTCAAACGCAATGGAATATCGCAGGAATACGGCAGGGGCATCTCGATAGTCCTCTCACCGACAGGGGGGTTGCGCAAGCTAAAGCGCTGGCACGAAGACTGGCTCATGAGAGCTTCAGCGCGCTCTATAGCAGCGACCTCGGGCGCGCGGTCGGCACCGCGAAAATGATTTCAGCAACGACCGGTCATGAGATCGTCACTGATGCTCGGCTGCGAGAAAGACATCTCGGGGTGTTCCAGGGCCTCAGCGGTGAAGAGATTAAGGAAAAACATCCCGAAGAATACCGACTGCACCGGAGCATCGGGCCTGACTACGTGATTCCGAGCGGAGAAAGCGTTCGCCAGCAGGTGAAACGCAATGTCGATTGTCTGACCGAGACGGCGAAAAAACATTCAGGAGAAACAATCGTGGTTGTGACCCATGGCGGGGTGTTGAGCGGGTTCTTTAGACATACGCTTTCAATACCACTCGGAGCGCCGCGCCGTTTCGAATTCGTGAATGCCGGCTTAAACGTGTTTACGTATGCTGGTGATTGGTTATTGCAGACTTGGGGGGATATCAGCCATCTAGGGGCGGGCGGGACTTGCGATGGCGATGACCCGTGAGTGCAGAATTCGGGGGCAGAAGTCAGAATTCAGAATGAGAAAATCTTCCGTTGGATTTCGCTCGCTTCTCAAGTTTGACGGAGAAGCCGGGGCGTTTGATGTAGATCCGGTTAGAGTCTTCCCGCTTGCTCAGCTGTTCAATCAGCTTTATCAATGGTTGATTCCCGTCCAAGTACTCGCGAGGCTTGGCGCCGTTCGCGAGGGCGTTGACAGAGTCGTCTCCGGCAAAAAAGCGAAGGATCAACTCTTCGTCAGAGATGCTAGCGCCAAGCTTCTGGCGGACTTCATTGAGCGTAGGCTCCGGCTGCTCCCATTGACTCCATTCCTTAGCGCGCGGCCGGCTCAAGATCTTGTCTTTGACTTGCGGCTCCATGACTTCAAGCGCTTCTTTGCCCCAAATGCCCAAGGCATATTGAATCACTTGGTCCGGAACTTCCTTATAGCGCTCGCCAAGAATGACGTTGATAGCGGCTTGTGTGCCGACATATTGGGAAAGGGGAGTTACCATAATCGGGTAGCCGAAATCGGCGCGGACATGGGCGGCTTCTTCCAGTGCCGCCTCCATCTTGTGCTCCATGCCCACTATTTTTAGTTGGTGGCGCATATTGGAAATCATGCCTCCGGGCACCTGGTGCAGATACTGCGAGTAATCGTACTCCACGGGTTTGCCGATGGGCAGTCCATCCTTTTTCGCCACATAGGTAAAATGCTTTTCGACTTGCTCGAGGGGCTTCAGATCTATCGCCGGAATGTAGCCGAGAGCTCGGAGGTTTTGCGCGATATTAAAAATTGATGGTTGTGACGATCCGTTGGCCAACGGTGGCGCGGCCGTATGCAGTATTCTCATGCCCAGCTTAACGCCTTCGAGATAGCAGAGGGGGGCCTGACCGCTGTTGCAGTGAGCGTGGAATTCGACAGGGATATCGCCTGCGTTCTGTAAAACCACCGGGATCAGCGTCCGGGCGCGCTCCGTTGTTAAGAGCCCGCCGACGTCTTTAAAACAGATACGATAGGGCCCGGCGGCGGCTGCTTCCCGCGCCTTGCGCTGATAGTACTCATCGGTATGGCGGGGAGACACGGAATAGATTAGATTCGCAACCGTGTCCATGCCGGTTTTCTTTAGGTCCACGATTTCCTCCTTGAAGGCCGCGAAATCGTTCCAGCAGTTCGAAGTCCTCGTGAGGGTCAGACCGTAGGCGACGAGTCTTTCAACCAGAAGTTTCAGGATGCAGTGCGGCGTCTTCTCGAATGCGCTATGCATGCCGCCGTGATAGCGAAGCCGAGTTTTTTTTATGCGCTTGGTGCCCTCCCTCAACCATTCCCATGGGTTTTCCTTATGCTCGCGGACATATTTCTTGAACATGACGCTGAGAAAGAACTCCATGGACTCGAAACCGGCCTGATCCATATGTTCCGCGGCGGGCAGCATCGCGCCGACTCTCATATTGAGCGCCCATAGGCTCTGATTGCCGTCTCGCAGGGTCGTATCGATAAAACGGACCTCGCTCATTTAGCCTCCGGAAAGTCGTTCGAATAGTTCAGGCCGTTCAATTGATTCCGTCTATTATGTGTATAAACTCTCGAATATTAGTTCAATGGACGAGCGGAGTACGGACAATAGGCCCGCATTTCATTTTCGTTCGCCGTAGTACTGTGCTCCAACGCTTTCTCCGATTTCAATCCGGAGCAGATCCTCACCCACCAGCAGCGGACCTGAGTAGCTTTTCCGCGTCGCGGGGATCAGCTCTTCGGCGCGGGCACCGCCGAAGAGCAAGAGATGATTGTAGACGGCGAGTTTAGGGTTGACGCGGGCGAAAACGTCGCCGGCCTGTTCCGGGGTCGTATGGTTGCTGGCGATTCTTTTGAGCTGCTCCGGGCTTTCGGCCGCGCTTCCTGCTACAGCCGTCACTTCGTGGACGAGGAGGTCCGCTCCCTGTGCGTGGCGGATCAGGTTCTCGTTAAAGGTAGTGTCGCCGGAGAGAACGGCGGAGCGACCGCGATAGTCCACACGATAGCCGAACGCGGGCAGCTCCTCGCCACCGTGATCGACTTCGAACGTTGACACTTTGACTCCGTTTTTATTGTAGACCAGTCCTTCTTTGATCTCCTCCGCTTCCAGCTTCACACCATCAGTTGGGTAGTTCTTGCTTCGCACCCGGATATCGACAAAGAACGCCTTCGGCAGATGCTCCATCATTTGTTTGGTGCCTTCGGGTCCCCAGACCTTGAGTGGGACGCCGCGTTTACCCCACGGCCGGCCGATCCAGCCGGTAAGCCAAAGGTCCGTGAATCCCACAATATGATCCGAGTGGTGGTGTGTAAGAAAAATCCCGGTTACCGCGGCGAAAGGAATTTGCAATTGATGGAGCCGCTGCATCGCCCCGCGGCCGGCATCGAAGATGAACTTTTCGGTTCCGACTTCAACGAGAGTGCTCGGACCGAAACGGTCCAGCATCGGAGGCGGAGCGCCGGTCCCTAAAAGAGTAACCCGAAAGAGATTTTGAGATGACTCTGGCATAGATTGCTCCTGAGAACGAATTTCTCCCGGTGTCAGTTAGATCGGTGAGAAATTAAGGTAGCATCTTGAATATCGGTTGAGAAGGAAGAGGCGCCATTGACCCGGGTGCTGAGGACCGATATGTTTCGTTAGTGGAGGGAAAAGCCCACAAAATGTCTTATCCGCGTTTTCAGCCAGCGAAGCGCGGAGCCTACTCGTTGCACAAGCGTGGCTCGTATGAACCACCTTGCCCGCACTATCCCCACTGCATCGGCTGTCCTTTGATTAACGTTCCCTATCCCGAGCAGTTGCAAAAAAAACGAGAGATTGTTGCCCGAGCTTTGGCGGCGTATCCGTCTCTTGCTCATGTTGAAGCGCCTTCTGTTATCGCTTCACCGCATCGGCTGGGCTATCGGACGCGGGTGAAGTTGGTGGTGCGCAGTACAAGAGGAGAGGTTGCTACGGGACTCTATGTGCCGGGAACCCATCGGGTCATCGACATTTCATCCTGTCCGGTTCATCCCAGGCCGGTGAATCAGGTAACGCGATATCTAAAAGGGAAATTAGTCGAGCTGAGAATCGCGCCCTACGATGAGAGAAACGACAGCGGTCAGTTACGTTATTTGGATTTCCGCTACGGTTTCGCGCGCCGCGAGCTGAGCGTTACCTTGGTGACGCGCCATCGCGAATTCCCGCAAGGGATCGCGCTGGCGCGGTCCCTCAGCCGCAAGTTCCCTTTTATTACCGGAGTCATCCAAAACATCAACGAACAGCGGGGCAACGTGATTTGGGGCGACCGATACCAGCTTCTTTCCGGCCGCGATAGCCTTTTGGAACAGGTCGGTTCGCTAAAATTTGGCTTTCCAGCCGGCGTATTTTCGCAGGCGAATCCGTCTACAGCAAAAAAACTTTATGACATGGTTGCGGAAATGGCTGCACTGGGCGGGCGTGAAAACGTCGTTGATCTATATTGTGGTGTCGGGTCGATTTCTGCATCTCTGGCTAAGGCTGCGCACCTTGTATGGGGAATCGATGAAAGTTCGCTTTCAATCGATACGGCCAAGCAAAACGCGCGCAGAAACGGCATTTCCAATTGCCGTTTCTGTGAAGGCGATGTTGGAGAAAAAATCGCCGAAGCGCAAAAGACACTTGCTAAGATTGATAGAGTCGTTCTAAATCCGCCGCGCAAGGGCGTTCAACCCGCAGCTATGGAGGCGATACTCGCCGTGAAGGCTCCTAAGATTATCTATGTTTCCTGCGAGCCCAAAAGTCTTGCCCGCGATCTCGATAGACTCGTTACTCAAGGCTACCGGATAGTCCGATTACAGCCTTTGGATATGTTCCCGCAAACTGAACAAGTGGAGAACGTCGTGCTACTGGAAAGGTGCTAGTCTAGCAGGCCGTTGAAAAAGACTTCTATGCTTCCTGTCTGCGTGCGACGCACAGGCAGGCGTTGCACTCAATTGCCTCGCTCCAACGTACTAGCTTGCAAGGCGCAAGGAGCATAGGGCAGGGAGCCGATCCAATTGCGAAATTCGAATTTGGAAATTCGACCGAGTTTTGGAGAGCGCGTCTGGAGTTGATTTCGACACCTCGAACCTCGAACTTCGAAACGTCGAACGTCTATTCCGCCCGATAGGTCCACACTTGGGGAATCGCCCAGCATACGGCTGGCGACGCTGCGCATGTGCATTGAAGTATTTGCGCACAGGATAGCGACAAAAATCAGCCGATAGTCGCTTATGAAGAGGGAAGACCAGGGACGGATAGACGTGTGATTGTCGTTTGGGTGGTCTTGTTCTTTGTTCTCAGTCACAGAATCCCGGAGCGGAGTTTTGCGTCATGCCGGACAGCTCGAGTACCTGAGCCGCTTGACACGATCTGGAAGCTGGTAGCCTGGATCGCAGCGCTAAACGAAATATCCGCCTAGCACCGCTTCGTTCCATGTTCGCAAGACTGACGGAACAATGCCCACCGGCAAATCCTTCTCCGCTTTCCAAAAGCTATGGACGCCGGCGCCGAAGCGGGTGAGAGCGATTTTGGGCGCCGGGTTCATGGCGCGGAAACCCGGCATAATGACTTCGGTGTATACTTCGGGACTGTGATCGCGGCTGTCCTTGGAGATTTCGAATAGGAGCGGCGGCACGGGTTTACGTTCGGACCAGAGATCTCGCGCGTGTAACCGACGAACCTTTGCACCAGCGCCTCGGTTTCCTCGCGGTTCATTTTGAGCCGCGCCGCGCTGACCTTGCCCGCTTCCGCCAGCGAACCTATTATGGCGTGAGTGACGATGTATTCCGCTTTGAACTGCGGACGCCTTTTCGCATTCTCCCAGGCATCGAGGATATCTTCCATAATCGCGGGTAGCCGCATCAGTGCCGTTGGACCTTCCTGGCCGAGCGCTTCCGGCCTTGATATCTTGCCAGGTCGCGCCAGGTGCGAATATACAGCTCAAAGAACGGATCGGTGCGGGCCTTGCCGTGCTCTTCCGGTTTTTCATAGCCGGTGATTTTTCCCATGTCGCCGCCCCACTGATCGCGGCCGCTGCAGAGATAACCGAAAGGCGAGTGCTCCGTGGCGCAGACGCCGGCCATGTTCAGAATGCGCTGGGACAGCATGCAGATAAACGGTCCGCCGGTGGAGTGGCCTTGTCCGTACACTGAAAATTCGCTTTCCGGGAAATGGCGCCGATTGGCTTCGATCATGCCTTCTTCAAATGCCGCCGGCCAAGCAGCCATCCGATAGTAGAAGCTCGTATCCGGCTTTGCCTGCGCAAGGGTGCGGGTGCCGTAGCGATTGCGCATTGATGTGTCTTTGACTACGTCATATTGGTCCGAGGTAATCACTTCGCCTCGTTTCCAGATCGGCGTGCGAACAGTGCCGTCCGGATCGATCGTATCTCGAGGCCAGTCGCGCCTAGCGTCAGGAAAATAGAATCTGCCCGGGAAAGTGCCGGCGAGTACTTTGAAACCGAATTTGCTCGCCAGGAGCTTCGAATGCCGCTCGATTCCCTTGAAGTCTCCGGAGCCCCCATGAAGCAAGAAGAAGCCGGCTTTTTTTCCGTCGGCACCGGTGGGAATGCGTGGGATCTTCAGGCTCGTACACCACCATTCCGAGATCCCAGTCCATGCCGAGAACAGTGATGCGGAAAATGTCCTCGGTCTGGCGGATCGGGATGTCGGGCTTCCCCAAGACTTCCGCGGTATCTTTGATGCACTGCTCCCGAGAAACGAATTGCGGTGGTTGCCAATTCTTCTTAGCTTCAGCTTTCATACTCATTTCCCTCGACTAAATGAGACTCTTCGCGGCGAATCGGCTTTTCCAATGATCGATGACCTCGGTGTTGTACACGTAGGGGGAGACCTCGCCTTTCAGGGCGGCAATCACGGATTGCGTCCCCCAGAGGAGACCTGTTTTAAGGCCGCTGCCGTAATTGGATGAAATCATGTGCGGCGAGATCAGTACTCGATCATCCATTTTTCTAAAGGGGCTGTCGGCCGCCAACGGCTCGTTCTCAAAAACGTCCAGCGCCGCGCCGGCAATCTTTTTGTTATGCAGGGCCTCAGCCAGGGCTGTTTCGTCGACGCAGTAGCCTCGCGAGGTGTTCACGAGAATGGCGCTCGGTTTCATCAGCGCCAAGGTTTCGGCATTGATCATATGGCGGGTCTCTTTCGTGAGCACCACGTGCAGTGTCACGACGTCGGCCTGTTTAAACAGTGTCGCAAGATCCTTTATGCGCTCCACGCCGAACTGCTGAAACTTAGCATCGTCGACGAAAGGATCATAAGCGATCACTTTCATTCCCCAAGGCCGCATGAGCTTGGCGACGCGGCTGCCAATTCTGCCCAGGCCGACAATGCCGAGAATGATTCCAAAATAGCCGTCCTCTTCACGGTGACCCACGAAGGTGCCCTGCAGTTTCATATCTCTCCATCCATCGGTTGTTTTAAGGTAGCGATCGCGTTCGCGGGTCTTTTTGAGCAAGGTGAGCATGTTGGTGATGGTGCCTTCCGCAACGCCGCCCCAATTCGACTCGGTAGGTCCGTGGGTAACCAGAATTCCCGTCTCCGTTGCCGCGTCTACATCAACATCATCCACGCCGATCGTGAACTTTGCGACAATCCGGAGATTCTTTGACGCTTGCATGATTTTTTGGGTAATAGGCGAACTTCTGATCGAGGTCCCCATGAGAGCATCGCAGCCTTCCGCCATCCTGGCCATCTCATCTTCGTTGTTACCCTGTGGCGTGTCCCAGTTGGCCTTGCCCATGATGAGCTCGCAGCCGGCATCCTCAAGCATCTTGTGAGCGTCTCCTGTGGGATCAGCGGGGGCGAAGACGAAAACCTTAGGCTTTGGCATCGTGGTTACTCCCTTCGCTTTCCTCTTGAGTTAGTCCGGACTTTATAAGTCGGTGCCACAATAAGTCAACCTTACGAGGCTGGTGAAAACAACGCGCGCGATCGCTCCGACACTCCATTTCGTTCACCCGCGGCCGCCCTGGACAACCAGGTTACAAACCGGATAGAAAGGCAGAGTACGTGAGCGTCTTTGGCTACCCGGGCGACGCGGGGGATTCTACATGAACGTGCTCATCACAGGCGGAACGGGGGTTAATGGGACGGTTACGGCGCGACTTCTCGTCAAAGAAGGATTGCGCCCGGTTTTGATGGACAACCGTATGGATTTGACTTTGGTCGGAGACATCAAGGAGCAGGTCGATTTGGCGACCGGAGATGTGTGCGACCAAGCAGCTTTGGAAAAAGTCATTGACGATTACCGAATCACTCATATCGCCCACCTGGCTGCTCTGATGCCTGAGCCTGCGGAGGCCGATCCCCGTCTCGCGATCAAGGTCGGCGTCGATGGCACAGTTAACGTCCTGGAAGTCGCGCGATCGAAAAACATCAAGCGCGTGGTTTTTACCAGTTCGAAGGCGGCATACGGTGAGATGATTGGTGAACATGGCCCACCGAAGTATTTACCGGTGCGAGAGGACCATGTCAGAAATCCCGCGGACGTTTACGGAGTCATCAAGGTCTGCTGCGAGGAGATCGGCAATTATTATCGAAAGGTTTACGGCATAGAATTTTTCGCGCTCCGCTACTGCACGATCTACGCTCCGGGAAAAGAAGTCCGCCATGGGGCGCTGTCCTTCTACGGCCAACTCATTGAAAAGGCGCGGTCGGGTGAGCAGTGGGTTATCCCACGAGGCGGAGATCAGCAGAACGATACGGTCTATGTCGGCGATGTGGCGCGATCGATTTATCTCGCGCTTAAAGCGAAGCCGCCGGATGAATGGATCTTCAACATCGGATGCGGCAGGCCTTCGACGCCACGCGAGTTTCTCAACGCGTTAACCAAGCTCTTTCCCAATCATCAGATCGAGCTTGGTCCCGGGCCCAGCCAGCTCGGCAGGAGCAAACAGAGCTTCTGCGTTTTCGATATATTCGCGGCGAAGCGATGCCTGGGGTATGAGCCAGCTTATGATGTCGAGAGAGGCGTACGCGATTACGTGGAAACCCTCGAACGCATTGGGCGGTAAGGTGAGCGAGGCGCCTTTCCCGGCATGACGAAATCATTTGCCTTTGAATTGTCAATCTGAGGCGAGGCCGAAGAATCCTTCGACTGCGCTCAGGACAAGTCTAGATCCTTCGCCTGGAGGCTCAAGGATGACACGGTTGGCACGCAGCCTGCCCAAGAAACAAAACTATCAGATTATGGAGGAAGCATGGCAGAACAAACGAAACCATCAGGCAATCCGGAGATCTGGGCGGCGGGCATCGGCCGCAAGAGCAGAGCTGAATATGGCTCCGATCTGATGGCTGAGATGCTGCGAGAATTGGGAATCAAATATATCGCGTTGAATCCTGGAGCCAGTTACCGCGGCCTGCACGATTCCATAGTCAACTTCGAGGGAGAAAAAGGCCCGCAAATGATTTTATGTACCCACGAAGAGATCGCCGTCGGCATCGCCAACGGCTATGCGCGCGCTACTGGCGAGATCATGGCAACGGGGCTCCACGATATCGTAGGTTTGCAGCATGCGAGCATGAACCTTTTTAATGCTTGGTGTGACCGCACGCCAATTTTGAATCTCGGTGGCGGCGGCCCGATGAATACCACGAACCGTCGGTCGACGGATTGGGTCCATACGGCCTTGGTCCAGGGCAACATGGTGCGCGAGTTCGTCAAGTATGATGATCAACCAAACTCCGTCGAAGCCGTGCCGGAATCTTTTCTCAAGGCCTATCGCATCGCGATGACCGAACCAAAAGGCCCGGTCTACATTTGCCTCGACACCGACGTGCAGGAGGCGAAGATCACTACGCCAATGATCGTACCGGACGCTCGGCTGTTTCGCGCGCCGGCGGCCCCCGCGCCCAACCCGGACGCACTGCAAAGGGCGGCAGAGTTACTAGTCGAGGCGAAATGGCCGGTTATTATAGCGGGAGAACTCGGGCGAAACCCCAAGGCTTTGCCGGTATTGCTCGATCTTGCTGAGTTGGCGGGCGCTCCGGTCATCGATTCGGATGGCCGTTACGCGTTCCCCAGCACCCATCCATTGAATCTGACCACCGCGCGGGACGAAGCTCTCCCCGATGCGGACGTCGTGTTGGCGCTCGACGTCCCGAGCCTCGGCGTCCCATTGGGACCTACGGTGCGGGAGCGCGGCAATTTCGTTCCCGCCGTTAGCCCGTCGACGAAGATCATACACATCACGTTGTTGGATCTGGAAAGGCAGAGTTGGGTGAGCGATGCCATGTGGCTCATGCCCGTGGCCGTCCCTATCGCTGCTGACACTTCGGTGGCTCTCCCGCAGTTGCTCGATCTGGTTCGCGGGCGCCTGAGTGCGGGAAACCAAAAAATCAAAGACCGCAAAACGAAGGTCGAAGCGATTTACGGCGAGGCGCGCAAGAAGAGTCAGGCCTGGATTGAGAAGACCTGGGGCGAAAAGCCTATTTCCCAGGCGCGCTTCTTTAGCGAGATCAACAAAAGAGTGCAACGGAGATCATGGGCTCTGGTATCGGCGCACGGTAGGCGGTGGCGTGAGGCGCTCGAAGTTACTGAACCGGCGCACGGGATCGGCGGCGGAAGGGGAGGAGGCGTTGGTTACGGACTGCCTTCATCTATAGGCGCCGCGCTCGGCCACAAAGGCAGCGGCCGGCTCTGCGTCAGTATTATTGGCGACGGCGACTTCATGATGACTTCCAATGCTCTGTGGACAGCCGCCAAGTATGAGATTCCGCTACTCGTCGTCGTGCTCAACAACCGGTCTTACTACAATGACGAAGAACATCAGGAACGGATGGCTAGATGGCGCCAGCGCCCGGTCGAGAACAAAGGCATCGGTATTCGAATCGAAGATCCCGCGCCCGATATTCCGGCGATAGCCCGCGCATTGAGCGTTGAGGGCTTCGGCCCTATTACAGAACCTGATCAGCTTGGCGTAACGCTCGACAAAGCCATTGCGATAATCGATGCTGGAAAGCCGGCGGTGGTAGACGTGATTACCCAGCCGAGATGATGGAGGAGGGCGCTTTGCGAGTTCGTACGTTGCAGGCCAGCGGGAAGCTAAAGGTAGGAAAGTAACTTATTTTCGGAGTGCTTGTCTCCTCCGTTTCTCGATCTCTATATCCACTTGCCGTGACTTCTCGGCCGTATATTTGAGCCTCTCCTTCTCCTGAGACAAGATCTCCCTCTCCTTAATCAAAGCGCGTTTGTCCTCTAACAACTTCTGCTTCTCCTCGACCACTTTCTGTCTCTCATCAACGACCTTTTGGTGCTCTTCAAGTATGAGGATCCAAACCTTAGCCTGCTCGGTTAAAGGGCTTTGGGGATAGTCTTTGACCAGCGTTCTAAAAGAAGCGAGCGCCCTCGGATAATTTTTCTTGGGATTCAAAGAATAGGCGGATACCGTACCCATATTGAAAAGCGCGATGTCGGGAGCGGCTTTCCCTTCGGAAAGTATTTTCTGGTTTTCCTGATATGCGCCGGCGTAGTTTCCTTCTGCTACGAGTGCTTTGCTGCGGCCGAACTGATCCGTCTCTATTTCGCTTTCCAGATTCTTCAACGATTCCAGAATCGTTGCACAACCACTCAGGAACAAGAAGGCGAGCAGCGCAGCCGCGCACAAATGAGTACGCATGCGATTTTGCTTTGCATCATTCATCGCTTTTCTCCTTTCCATATCCCGGCGACGATGGAGCCTCTAATTGCATTCCAGGATCCTGCGTACAAATCCCTAGCGCGAGCGATGACGGCTCTTAGGTCTTGCTCGGCTCGAGCGACAAAGCTGTCGGAATCATGGAAGGTCCGGCGCGTCGAAGCTCTTGGCTCGCGTGTCTCAACAGCGTTCCGCGGTTCATGCCTCCCCACATAGCCAGGAACTTTCGATGGTTGGCGCAAGCGGGAGAAGCGGCCAATCAAGCGCTCGACTTCGGCAGCCAAAATATCAATGTGCTTGGTTTGTTCCGGAGTGACGTTCGGGATCAGTTCCTGCTTCAAATAGCTCAGTCTCTTATTGATTGAGATGAGCGGCATTGCGAACTGATCGGTTATCGAACCGACAAAGCTTGCATTTGTCCGGGCTGCGTCTTGAAGCCTCTGTTTCTCATTGCGCAACACGACTGCAAGATCGTGTATCTCCGGTATCCGAGACAGATCGGATCGGTAGTGGAAATCGTCTTCGGCGTTCTCGGTCGCTCGCCTCAATTCCGATAAGGGCTTGACGATGCTTTTGCTGATGGCAAATGAAAGAGCAATGCCGAGACCAAGCAAAGCAATCGTCGTCGCAACGGCAATGTTTCGCGTAGTGCGGGCGGCACTTACAATGGTTTCGAGCTTGTCCCGCAGATGGTTTTGCAGGTGCGCTTTCAAACTAACAAGCTCTCCGAGCACGCTTTCCAAGACCTTTTCTTTCTCCTCGCGATAACGGGTCTGGGCGTATGGCTGGCCGGCTCTGACGTACTGGACCTCCTGATCGAATAGCTCGTGGTAGCGAAGGTGAAATTCTTCCACGCGGGCCAACCGCGCTTTGATTTCGGGCGATTCGGTAAGTGCTTTGAGTTCGTCCATATAACGAACGAAATCTCCTTTGAACTGCCGCAACTGATCATGCAGCGGGCGCGCGTGTGTGATAAGAAACTTTCCGGCATACCGGACCTCGGAAAGGAAAACATCAGTCAACTTCTCTTGATAATCGATCATGCGACTATCTCCGTTGAGCGCCGTGCGTGCTGAGCTGCTGAGCTGTCCCAGTTGGAGGATGGAATAAGAAGATAGCGCAACCGACATCAACAAGATCACCGAATAACCGTATATGAGCCGCCAAAAAATGGGCATAGCCATAGTGGAAATCCTCCGTTAGCCCGAAGGGGTTTGAGGAGAGTCTACGCCGGAATAGTTGCCGGCCGGTGCGGTTCGATGCGCGGGCCCGGTTGGTAGGCGCACCGTAAAAGTGGACCCTTCCCCGACTTTGCTCTGAGCGCTGACCGTGCCATTAAGAAGCTCGACAAATGTTTTGACTATATAGAGTCCCAAGCCGGCCCCCGAGTGGCTTCTGGTCGTCGTGCTGTCGATCTGCCGGAATTTGTCGAAGATAACGGGCAGCGATTCATTCGGGATGCCCGGTCCCGTATCCGCAACTTTAAACTCTAGCGTCTGTCCTCCATCCAAGGTCTGAACGGATACTGTGATGGAACCACGCTCGGTAAACTTGATCGCGTTATTGATGAGATTGTTTAGAATCTGCTTCATTTTTATTGGGTCGCTGGCAATGATGGGAAGATCGGAAGAATGCTCCCATTTCAAAATAAGGTCGCGTTTCAAAGGCATCACATAGTCTGATCGCAATTCGTTCACGAAATTGTTCAGGTCTACGGATTCTTTCTGCACGGCGACTGTCCCGGTCTCAATTTTCGTGATCTCTAAGATTTCGTTGATCAAATACAGCAGATGCCTTGCTTGGGATTCTATTTTGTCCGTGCCCTTCTCTTGGTCGCGGTTCATTTCCCCGAACATCCCCGTCCTTAGACCTTCGGCGTAATTCATAATAATGTTCAGAGGCGTCCTGAGCTCGTGCGACATCACCCCCAGAAATTCATCCTTTATTTTGTTTGATTTATCCAACTCGGCAGCCTGATTTCGGGTTTGTTCATACAGCCGGGAGTTGTCGATGGCCATGGCCGCCTGGTTGGCAAGAGACGCGAGAAAATCCGTCTCCTCGGGACTGAAACCATGTTCGTTCTTTATGTAGAGAGAAAGAACTCCCAAAGCCTCTCCCTTGGCGATCATTGGCAGTCCAAGGTAAGAAAAAAGATGATGTCTCCGGAAAAACTCAGGGTTCGTGGTTCGAGGATCTATTTGCGCGTTCGGGATAGCCAACGGACGTTTGGTCTTGAGAACGAAGTTCGGGAGACCTTGTTCGGCTTCAATTTCATTCTGCGCCCATCGACTGCCGTCGAAGGATCGGTGCGCAATGACTTCCGAAGCTCCGGTTTGCTTAACGATCCAGCTCACCGTGGCGCCGCAGGACGGGAATAACGCCGCGATTTCTTCCAAAAGCCCGCTTAACACGCCCGCAAGGTCGAGGGTAGACGTGATGGCCAAATTGATGTCATGAAGAGCAGCCTGGCGCTGGCGTTGCCTCTCGATCTGTTCGGATGACGCTTTAGCTTCGGTTTCCCTTTTTTCCAAAGTATCGGCCAGATCGTCAAACGTCCGCGCCATATGCCCGAGCTCGCTTTTTCCATAAGGAAGTTGAGTCCGGGCACGCAGATTTCCCGATGCGAGCTGCTTCGTTGTAGCTACCAGGTTGTGAATGCGGCGGAGAACAAAGAGGTCCGCGCCAAACCATGCCGCGGCCAGGGTTAAAGCCGATAACAATCCGAGAATCGTCAGGTTATGCACCAAAATGCGTTTGGGCTCTGCGAAAGCCAGCGCGGTGGGGATATCGATGGCAGCATAAACGGTTTGGCCGCCAATCTTTTTTTTCAACTGGCTGAACGCAAACAATCGCCCGACTCCATCCGCGCCTTCAGCCTCAACCGTTCCGTCGGGATCTCGAAAGGCGGTTCCGGGTCCGGCGAATATGGGCTTTCCAAGCCAATCTTCTCCTTCCGGGTAGCGGAGCAAGACGGTGCCGTCGCCGTCCACGAGCGCGAACGAGGCTCCGGGATAGAGATGACTTTTTGCTGTGATGCGAGTCATCCATGAGAGGTCCAAAACGGCAAAAACAACCGCCCGCAAAAGACCAGGCGATGAAAGTAGCGGGTAGCCGAGGTTGGCGAGGGTCTTACCGCTCGACGGAATAACGCGAAAGTCGCCGACGGAGAAGTCATGAGTCTCGATCACACGAGTAAGATACAAACCGCCGCGCTTAGCCGGAGAACTCGTGGGCGGCAACGCGCTGCAAAGAATGTTCCCCTTTAAATCCGCGACACCGAGATCCGCGTACAGAGGCTCGAGTAAGCCCGCGAGGATTTTGCTGCACGCAGCGCCGGTCTGTTCACGAATCTGTGGAACGCGAGCTAGCGTAATGAGAAGTTGGTGAGCGTTCTCGAGCAGCCTTTCGTGCTCGGCGGCAATCACTCGAGCCGCTCCAAGCGCATTTCTCTGAACTTCACTGGCTGTCAGATCCCGATGCTTCCTCGCGCTGTATAAAATCACGCCAAAGGCCGGCACGACAGCCAAAAGCAGCAGGAGAATCACTCGAAACCGCAGACTTGAGAAAAACTCAGCGATGACCATAGGTATGGCGTGGAAGTAGAGCAACCATTATGCCAGGAGTCCTGTTTGGATTTCGTCGCCAGATCAACGAGTTCGGCGATTTTGCTTTTGACTAAATGGCAAAAATCGGTACGAAAGTGACAGAGGGTGACAATTTTTTGCATTGCCGTTTTTTTTCAGGGGCAGCTCGTGGCTACCGGTGCCGAAAGCGTGATCTGCTTACGAACCGAACGACGGAGGAACGCAGCTTGACGGAAGCGTCCGGCGGGAGATAGAGTTGCCTGCCTGAAGAATAATTCCGGGAGGATTAAAAAATGGACCAGAAGCTCGCGCAGAATCTTGCGGTGTTGCTCCAAAAGGAAGGACTCGAACCCAAAGAAGGTGATTTGGAGCGTTTCCGACCGCTGCTCGAACAGTATGTGACAACCCTCGAGACTCTTCGCTCCGTTGACGTCGGCCAAGAGGAGATTGCGGGGACGTTTCACCCCGAGTGAAAGTAAGGAGAATTAGCCATGAGCGCGCCAAACGTACCCCTCCATTATCTGACTATTGATGAAGCGCATAAGCTGATTGAGACCCGTTCGCTTTCGCCGGTCGAATTAACCCGCGCGATACTCGAGCGGATCGAAGCCGTCGGCGGCCGGCTCCATGCTTATACCAATCTGATGGCCGACAGCGCATTGGCAGAGGCGCGGATGGCGGAAGCCGAGATTCTCAAAGGCCATTATCGGGGAGCGCTGCATGGGATTCCAGTCGCGGTTAAAGATCAGCTCGACGTTCGGAGCGCTCCGGCTGAGATTCGCAAACTGAACGCGAGCGCGGCAGAACGAGTTGCCGATGCGACAGCGGTGATGAAGTTACGAGAAGCCGGGGCGATCATGCTCGGCAAACTCACTATGAGCAGCATGCCGGGTGAACCGCCACAACCTTGTAATCCCTGGAATTTGAAACGCATTACCGGCGGCTCCAGCACGGGCGCGGGCGCGGCGGTGGCAGCGGGACTTTGCATGGGGGCTTTGGGTGAAGACACGGCCGGTTCGATTCGCAACCCCGCTTCGCTCTGCGGCATCGTCGGGTTCAAAGCAACTTACGGTCGGGTGAGCCGCCGCGGTCTCGCGCCGTTAGGATGGTCACTGGATCACTGCGGTCCCATGACATGGACGGTTGAAGATAACGCCCACATGCTGGAGGCGGTTGCGGGGTACGATGCCGAAGATCCAACTTCGATCAATGTTCCCGTTCCCAAATATACCGATGCTCTTAAAGAAGACGTGAAAGGGATGGTGATTGGCGTACCACGCCACTTCATCGAAGAGCTTCGCGGCAAAACGGATGCTGAGGTGATGATGCTGGTGGACAAGAGCATTCGCGAGCTGGAATCGTTGGGTGCCCGCTTTCAGGACGTTACGATTCCAACTATCAAATACGCTACTCAGGCCAATGCGGTAATTTACTACAACGAACACTATGCCGGGCACAGAGAGGAGGCCAAAACGGCGATCAAAACGGGGGCAACGGCGCGGCGGGCACGAATCTATTTTGGTGTCTTGACCGGCTCTGCCGACTATCTTCAGGCGCAGCGAATCCGGAGTAAAGTCAAACGAGAATGCTTGGAGGTCTTCCAGAAGGTGGATCTGCTGGCACTGCCATGCCAGTTGAGTACGGCGCCGGCGTTTGAGGAAGTGGACGCGTTGGACACGCTCCGGAAACACCTCGCCCCCGAGTATCAATCGCCCTTCAATTTGGCCGGACTCCCGGCGATGTCTGTGCCGTGCGGCTTTTCGAGCTCGAATCTTCCGGTTGCGCTGCAGCTGGTGGGTAGGCCGTTTGATGAAAGAACGGTTTTTCGCGCCGCGTACACATACCAGCAACATGCGAGGTGGTACGAAAAGCGGCCGCCGATTTGAATCGACCGTTATATATAATGGAGGTAACGGAGCATCATGGAGATCAACAGAATTCAGCCCGGGGAATGGAACAGCCGGGCGGTCGCGCACGGCAACATGGTTTTTCTGTCCGGTATAGTCGCTGACGACAAGTCCCTGTCGATGAAAGGGCAGACCGAACAGGTGCTGGCTAAGATCGACGCTCTCCTCTCTACAGCGGGCACGGACAAGTCGCGAATCCTGAGCGCGACGGTGTACTTGGCCGACATCGACCGGAAGGACGAGATGAATGAGGCCTGGATGGAATGGGTCGATAGAAAGAACCTGCCGGCGCGCGCCGCCATCGGAGTCGCGCTTACTCCGGGCACGCTGGTTGAGATTATGGTCTGCGCCGCGAAGTAGCAAGATGGGATCGCCGCGCTCAACCCATCCTACAACCGCGCCTGACTAAGCGCGCGAGAACCGAGCAATATCAAGCAGCGGAGCGAATGAGATTCCTTCTCCCTCGACGGGAGAAGGAGAGGATGAGGGCGCAAAAATTGTTGACGCGGACGCTCCATCACAGCTTTTCAGTTAATCCGTAAAACCGCTCAGCATTGCGGCATCGAATGGCATCCTTATCTTCTTCGGCGAGCCTCTGATTCTCCTCAAGCTCTTCCAGTTCCGCCTTGCAGGTATCGTTGTTGACTTCGTGTGGAAAGTCGGACGAGAAGATGAACGGCTTGTTGCCGACGATGTTTACGGCGAAGGGGAGGGTCAATTCATCGCCTTCTACCCCGACGAAGATACGTCCTTCGTCCACATGACGCTTGATGTGATCGGTAATCGATTCTTGGTCGCCCAGCTTTAAAAATCGGCCGCGTGGATCGTGCTGCACGTGGCTGTTCCAGGAACGCTCAAAACGTTCGATGCAGTTCACAAACCAGCCCGACCCGGCTTCCATAAATCCGAAGCGCACTTTTGGATATTTATCGAATACCCCGTTGAAGAGAATTCCGGCAAAGTTGACCATCTGACCGAATGGATGACCCAAAGCGTTGACCGGCGCGTAGGGACTCATATCATCCAGCCCCATATGGTCATGGACTCCGCCGTGGATGCCGATAGCGCACTGGAGACGATCGGCTTCTTCATAGATCGGCCAGTAACGGTCGTCTCCGAGCTGATTCTGCTGCTGCATGGCCCCGGTGCTCGGCAACATCGCGCCGCAGAAGCCGAGCTCTCGAACGATACGGCGCAATTCCTTGACGGCTTCGGCAGGCTCCTGCAGCGGAATTAAGCCGAGAGCCTGAAACCTCGAGCTCTTTGTGAGATATTCGTCGTACATCCAGTCATTGTACGCGCGCGCCAACTCAATCGCCCAATCGCGGCTAACCACTCGGCCAAACGATAACCCGTTTGTCGGATAGAGGACTGCGCTTGCAAGGCCGACGTCTTCCATAAAGTCCAACCAACCTTCGCGGCCGACTTTGGCAAAGGCGCCGGGCGGGAGAAAATGGGCATTGGCTGCATGGAGATGGTCGTTAGGTGGGTAGGGTCCCCGCGCGGCCCCGAAGCGGCCGCGATATTGCTCCGGCATCCGCGCCGCGATCGCCGAATGATCCTCTACAACGTGCCCGTCGCCATCGATGATTTTGTATTTTTGGCTTGCCATGCCTTGACTCCTATGTCACTCACCCGCAAGTTGGTAGAAGCGCTGCGAATTGCGGAAAAGAATCGCCTCTTTGTCGCCGGCTGTCAGTTGCGGATTTTCGCGCAGTTCTTCCAGCTCATGTTTGCAGGTCTCCGCGTCAACTTCATGGGGGTAGTCGGTAGAGAAGACGAATGGCTTATTGCCGGCAATCCGCACCGCCTCCGCGATCGTTAACTCTTCGCCTTCACAGCCGACAAAGACCCGGCCGTCGTCGATGTGACGGAGAATGTAATCGATGATCTTCTCCCCCTTGCGCAGCTGGAGGAAACGGCTGCGCGGATCGTGCTGTACGTGGCTTTCCCAGGAGCCGGTGAAGCGTTCCATGCAGGTCAGCAGCCAGGCAGAGCCGGCTTCCATGAAGCCGATTCTCAATCCGGGAAATTTATCGAGAATACCGTTGAAGATAATACCGGCAAAACAGATCATCTGGCTCATGGGGTGGCCGAGCGCGTTGATCGGAGCGTACGGCGTGAGATCATCCATCAGCAATCCTTCGTGCGCGCCGCCGTGGACGGCAATGGCACAACCCAGCCGCTCTGCTTCGCCATAGATTGACCAGTACTTCTCGGAGCCCAGGTGCGGCATGTTCGCGCCCATAGAAGGCAGCATGGCGCCGCAAAAGCCAAGGTCGCGCACGATTCGCCGCAGCTCGATTACCGCTTCCGCGGGCTCTTGCAGCGGGATCAGTCCCATCGCTTTGAACCGGCTGCTCTTCGACACGTACGTGTCACAAATCCAGTTGTTGTATGCGCGGGCCAACTCTATGGCCCAGTCCCGGCTTACGATCTTACCAAATGCGAGACCGGCGCTGGTGTAGAGCACTGTCGTGCCGATACCGACCTCCTCGAGGAAAGTTTCCCAACCCTCGCGTCCAACGTTGGCGAAGGCGCCGCGCGGCGTAAAGTGGCGGTTGGCCGAGTGCAAATGATCGATGGGCGGAAACGGGCTCCGACCGCGCGCGTCGGAAAAGCTTCTGCCGGCATAATCTTCGGGCATGTACTTCCAGATCGTTGCGATGTCTTCAACTACGTGGCCATCACCATCAATGATCTTGTGCTGATTCGCTGTGTTCATGCTTTCTCCCCCAGGAAAGGTTCAATGACTTCTTTATACCTTAAGTGGAAAAAGGTCCAGTTTGTCAGGTCTGAATCAGCCCCGGGCATCGGTTGGTGTATCGCGCGTGCTGCCGCCTGAAATGCTCAACAGCTTGCGGAAACAGTATGAATAATGCGGGTTAGGATGCGGTCTCGTGCTTGTCGTCAACGCAAAGGAGAGACAAAAATCCAATCAATCGGGCGGTATCATCCTCGAGCGACGCTTCACTGAAACCCATCATTCGCCGATGAGCAGCGCCGATGGCCATTTCGTTGACGCAGAAGGCGGCCGTATCCGTATCCATTTGGAGAAAGATTTTCTGCGCAATGCCATCCTCCAAGATAGACTTGATCCTGCCTTGTTGGATTCCTCTGTTGCGCAGAAGACGGCGCCATTTCTTTCTTTCGCGCGGATTTTCAAGCAACCATCGAAATAGCAGACTGGTCCGTAGCATATCCTTATGGTGTTCCAAAGTCGCCAACTGGGCGGTGACAATCTGGCAGAGGCGGTCCCAAGGAGCCGCCCCCTGATCGACGCTGTCTTGAATCTCTTGCAGCATCTCGGCAGTTGTTTTTTCCAACGTTTCCAGGATCATTTCGTCCTTGTTGCGAAAATAGAGATAAATAGCGCCTTTGGTGATTCCCGCCAGCTCGGCGACGCGTTCCATGGTTACGGAGTCGAATCCGGAGACCGCGATGACCTGGCGGGTCGCGTCCAGGAGAGCCTGGCGGCGAAATTTCTGCAGGATGTCCTTTTTGGTAAGACGCGTCACGCTGCCGTTGACTGCGCCGGGGTTTCGTGAAGGATAAGTAGCCATTGTCTCTTTCGTCATCGACTCGGCACGCGAACCCGCCGCACAAAGAGGCGCTTGAAGCGGGCTGCGCTGGGCCAGCGCAGTGATCGCGCGGCATCCTCGAACATCGAGTACGCCACCGGAGTTACCAGCAAAGTCAATAGCAGGCACAGTGTCTGCCCGCCGATGACAACCACAGCGACGGCGCGCCGTTCTTCAGCTCCCGGCCCCGAGCCGATCGCCAACGGCAGCATTCCAGCGACCAGCGTCATGGTGGTCATCAATATAGGACGCAACCGGTCGCGGTTGGCTTGAATAATCGCCGGCATTCGCTCCATGCCCGCCTCACGCAGCTTGTTCATATGGTCGATCTGCAGGATGGAATTTTTCTTGACTACTCCGAAGAGCACGAGGATGCCGAGAGCGGAGTAGAGGTTCAACGTGTTGCCTGTGGCCCAGAGCGAGAGTAGCGCAAAGGGCACTGAGAGCGGCAATGAGAGTAGAATCGTCAGCGGATGGATCGTGCTTTCGTACTGCGCGGCAAGAATCATGTACATGAAGATGATGGAGAGAAGAAAAGCCCACAGAAACTCGGTGAACGTGCGCTCCAACTCGCGCCCGCGGCCCGAGACGCTGGTCGTGTAGCCGATCGGCAGGTTCATCTCGCCGACCGCTTGATGCAGGGCCTCGAGACGGTCGGCAAGGGCGAAGCCAGGCGCGATCTGAGCTCGCATGCTAACCTGACGCTGCCGATCCAGCCGGTCGATACGCGAGGCGCTTTTAGCGGGTTCAACTTTCACCAGGTTGTCGAGCCGCACCAGACCGGCCCCGCCGCGCGGCACATAGAGCCGCGAAATCGTGGCGGTGGTGTCGCGGTCTTGTTGCGCGAGACGCAGTTGGACGTCATATTCTTCGTTCACCGTAGGGTCGTGAAAGCGCGATACTTCCTCGTCGCCGCCGACCATAAGGCGCAAAGCCGTGGCGATATGTTCGGTATCCACGTTGAGATCGGCGGCGCGCTTGCGGTCAATGATGACTCGGAGCTCCGGCCTGTCGAGCTTGAGCGTCGTGTCGGCATCGATGATGCCCAGAGCTTTCGAGCGGATTCGCAGTTCCTCGGCATAAGCCGCCAGCGTCTCCAGATCCGGACCTCGGAAGACGAAGTCGATGTCGTAATTAGCGCTGCCGATGTTGAAGGACCTCAGGTTACGGACCGAAATGCGCAAATCCCTGAATTTTGCCAGCTGGCGGCGAACTTGCTGCATCACGTCGCGCTGCGACGTGTTCCTGAAGGCCATCCAGGGCTGGCCGTTCCAGGTCTCGCGCCAAAGCCGGCCGATGGAGAAGATCCGTTCTCCGTGGGGCGCGATGCGCACGTAGCAGCCGCCTGTGACCACGCCTGACAGAAAGCTCCCGCCCGCATCGCAAAGCATCAGGCGAACCAAAGGCACGGCGCGTATCTCGCTCTCCACCGCGCGCATAATTTGATCCATGGCGGCGAGGCTGGTGCCCTCGGGCGCCCTGATGTTGAGGTCGAACTCGGCCTCGTCCACGTTGCTGGGAATGTACTCCTGGCGGACGAGGTTATAGAGCGGCACCGAGGACAACACGATCGCAGCGGCGACCAGCATCATGGCGACCCGGTGATTCATGGCCAGCGTGAGCATCCGTTCGTAGCGCCGGTCGATCCATCCATAGAAGCCGCGGCGAGAGCGCGCATGATTGCCGCCCGAGCCCGCGTGTTCCGCCCGCAGGAGGCGCGCGCTCATCATGGGCGTGAGCGTGAAGGAAACCAGCAAGCTGACCATCACCGCTACCGCGGCGGTGAGCCCGAACTGGTAGAGAAAACGCCCGGAGATGCTCGACATGAAAGAGACAGGGACAAAGATCACGACCAGGCTGAAAGTCGTGGCCATAACGGCGGTCCCGATTTCCGCCGTTGCCGCGCGCGCCGCCTCAAAGGGCTTCATGGATTTTTCTTCGACGAAACGGAAGATGTTTTCCAGTACGACGATGGCGTCGTCGATGACGATGCCCACCATCAAAACCAGCGCGAGCATCGTCACGCTGTTGAGCGTGAAGTCGAGCGCCCACATCATTCCAAAGGTCGAGATTACGGAGGCCGGGATAGCCACAGCGGCAATCACGGTGGAGCGCCAGCTCCGCATAAACGCCAGCACGACCAATGAGGCGAGGATGCTGCCCAGGATCAGGTGAACGTTGATCTCGTGCAGCGCGGCGTAGATGTAGCGCGACTGGTCACGGATAACCTCGATCTTCACGTCTGCCGGCAACTGTTTCGCGACCCGCGCGAGGTTCTCTTTTACAGCCTCGATGACGGCGACGGTGTTGGCGCCGGACTGGCGACGGATTTGGACTTGGACTGTAGGAACGCCGTTGAGGCGTGCGATGGAGCGTTGTTCCTTCGTTCCGTCTTCGGCCCAGCCGATGTCCCGGATGCGAATGGGCGCGCCCTTCACGGTTGTTATCACGAGATCGTTAAAAGCCCGGGGATCGAGGATGCGCCCCATCGTGCGCAGCACCTCCTCATGCGCGCCGCCAGTGACGTTGCCGCCGGGCGTATCGGCGTTCTGCCGCTGGATGGCGTCGCGAACGGCGGTGATGGGAATTTGATACGCAGCGAGGCGGTCGGCGTCCACCCAAACGTTGATCGCCCGCTCCAATTCCCCGACAAGGCGCACCTCGCCGACCCCGGCGGCCCGCTCGAGTTGCACCTTGACGATCTTGTCGGCGATTTCCGTTAGCTCCCGCGGGGATCGATCGCCCGAAACGGTAATCGTGAGGATTGGCGAGTCCTCGTTGTTGAATTTCGAGATGACGGGCGGGTCGGTGTCGCGTGGCAACCGGCGTAAAACCGTAGCCACGCGGTCGCGCACGTCCTGGGCGGCGCTGTCGATGTCGCGATCCAGGTTAAAAGTGGCGATGACGTACGAGGCGCCCTGGCCCGAAATCGAGCGCAGCTCATCGATTCCTTCAACGGTATTGACGACCTCTTCGATGGGCTGAGAAATGACGGTTTCGATTTCTTCCGGCGAGGCGCCGGGAAGCGAGGTGCGGACGGTTACGTTGGGCAGATCCACGGACGGGAAGCGGTCCACGCCCAGACGGAAGTAACTCGCCGCGCCGACGACCACCAGGGCGAGAATAATCATCGAGGCGAAAACGGGCCGCCGAACGCAAATTTCCGCTAGCTTCTGCATCAGTTCACCACCGTCACGGGCTGGCCGCTGACGAGATTCCCCGGCTTTACAATGACCCGATCTCCCGGCGACACGCCTTCCGTAATCTCTACGGCTTTTCCAATGCGGCGGCCGGTGCGCACGCGCTTTTCAACGGCCTTACCGTCAGCTACTGTAAGCACCTTTTCAATACCAGCGAATATAATGACCGCTTCGCCGGGCACCGTAACCACATCCTGGCCGGCCTCCACGACGATTTCCGCCTTCGCGAAGGAGCCGGGCCGAAGCAGAAGCTGCTCGTTGGGCACCTCGGCTTCTACGAGCAAGGTTCGGTTATCCTCGCTGATGGCGGGAGACAGGCGCGCGACGCGGCCCTGGTATTCGTCGGGATCGCCCTCGACTGTGAGGCGCACCTGCTGCCCGATGCGCACGAACGCAGCCTCTCGCTCAGGCACGGCGAGGCGCAGCCGCAGAGGATCCATCCGCACCAAGGTTACAACGGGCGAACCTGCCGCCAGATACTCGCCCACCGACGCCTGGCGTTGTCTTACGGCGCCATCTATGGGTGAGACAATTGACGTATCGGCGAGTTGCTGGCGCGCAATTTCGAGTTCGGAGCGACGTTGGGCCAGCATCCCCTGGCGGTTTCGGACTTCTTCGAGGGCATCTTGATAGCGCGACTCCGCGACCGTGAGCTGAGAAACGGCAGCATCGAGTTCGGCGCGGGCGATCAAGTCACGCTCCGAAAGCTCGAGCATCCGATCGTGGGTTAATCTGGCCTGTTTTAGCACGGCCGCCGCTCCGCGGACGACTCCTGTTTGCTCCGGATCGACCCGGTCGTTCGTGCCTTCGGGAGTGAGCCCGAGGAGGACGCGCGCTTGCTGCAAGGCGGCTTCCGCTTGCTGCACACGCAACCTGTAGTCATTGGGATCGATGCGCGCGACGGTCTGGCCTTTCCGCACACGGCTGCCGAGATCGACGTTGATTTCGCTTAGGCGCCCGACGACCTTCGCGCCGAGTAGCACTTGGTCTTCAGCGGCAAGTGTCCCTGTGGCGCTGACGGTGCGCGCAACGCGCGCCTCCGCAGCCGGCACGACGCGTACCTGACGGGGCAGGCTGTCGTTTTCGGGGAGCGGAGTGGCCGAGGGTTCCCGGCCGCAACCAGCAAGAGCGGTAGCGGCGGCTATGATGACAAGCAAGGACGCGAGTCGGATGGCTCTGAAAGTCATCGTGATAAGTTCCAGAGTTGCGAGTAAGTCATGGGTCCTAATAGCCCTTAGAAAAATACCGGTCAAGCCCAGCCCTGCTGAACACACGTTTAGTAGACTAAATCATCGTTCAATAGATGACAAGCCTTGTCAGAGCTGGGCGAACCGGAAGAATTACCCTTCTGGCGAGAACCGAAATATGGTATCTTTGCGGGCCATGATCTCGCATCGCGTGGGGTCCTTGATTCTGCTAATGCTTCTCGGCTGTGCACCGGCAAATGTCAGCCCGGGCATGACCTTTCTGGCCGGCCTAAACCACTACCAAGTAGAGATGGCTCGGCTTGAAAGCAGGCCAGATCGCTGGTTCGACAGGCAAAGGCTGGGCGAATCGCTGAAGCAAACCCACCTCGTGACAATGGGTGGATCGAGAGAGTTTAATCGGCTGATCGATCTGGACGTCCGGAGGAGAGAATTCGTCATTGCGCTGCGCGATCCGTCGCTTCGGCCGGACCGCGCTAAAGAGATTAGAGCGGAACTGCCGGCGATGCAGCGAAACATGGACGATCTCAAGGGAGTGATCAAAAGGCAGCTTTCGGCCGCCGAGCTGCGCGCCCACGAACAGCCGCAAGTGATTGAAACCGTTGCGGCCATTGGGCTGCTTCATCTTGGCTTGGACGGCTTTTCAGGCAGCAACAGTTTCGCATACCCATCTGTCCGGGCCGTAAAAGTGGGCCAGTATCTCGTAACAGATCACGGCAATGTAACAACTGTCAGAACGCCGGAAGGGCAAACGTACCGATGCGCGCTGATTCTGGTTCAAGATGAAGGCGCGGGGATCCGTTGCGAGCCGCCGAGCGGGAAATAGTTAGTTCGCTTTCAAGTCCCTGGCCCGGAATATTCACGCCTTAAACGTCAAGGGAGTCCGTCCGACCGCTTGAACCTGCGCCATTCGCCGCTCCAGTCGCAGCCGCATGCTTTGCAATACCACTCGGCCATGCCTTCCCATTCCTCGCGATTAGCGAGAACCGCTTTGCCTTTTTTCAATGCTTTGTTTTGTGCGGGCGTGGGAACGCCGTGGATGATCGGAACGATGTCAGCGGAGCCGCACTCGGGACAGGCGGGTGTCTTCCTTGCTCGTTTTGTTTTGGTTTGAGTCTTCGCCATCCTGTCGCTACTCGTCGGGAGAGGCACCGGAATTCATTTCAAATACCCGCGTTCGCGATAGAACCGCTGGGCGCCGGGATGGAGTGGCACGTCACAAGGCGCCTCTTCGTCGTTCGCGCAGAGCTGGGCGATGTCTATAGGCTTGAAGTTATCCGTCGGGATTAGTTCCTTACGTTTTTCGATGGCTTCACAAAGCGCGTAAGCGACGTCGTCCGGCATGCCGGCATGAACGATCATCGGCCAGCCGCTGAAATCAACCGTCGATACGTCGCCCGGCATGCCGTGGAAGCGAGACTTGGGCACGACGGATGTGCGATATCCCAGCGCCGCCAACCGTTTCAGAACCTGTCCTTCGATCGGTAAGTAAACAAAGCCGTTGTCTACGGCCGTTTGTCCCCAGCTTTTAATGCCTTCGTCGAAGACTGCATCGACGCTCTTATTTTCGATGGCCGCGCGGCGATCCGGATGGCTGGGACGCGATACCGACTGTATTCTGCCGCCCCATTTGCGCAGGTCGGGGAGATTGAAGCCCGCCGCTTTCATGACCGCGGTAACGGTGAACATGGTCGGGCTGGCTGTCAACGCATGTTTCGTTGTTACGTTAGTGGAGAGGCGAAGAGGGAAGCGATCCTTCTTAATTTGGGCCAATGATGTGATGCCGGTCGACTCATGGACCGCGAAGCCCATAACGTCATAGGAGGGAAAGGTCGCTATCACTCGTAAAGGCAATTTTTTTCGAAATGGACCCGTGCCGCGGTGAGCGAGCGTTGCGGCTGCCGAAGGGTTCACCCATGCAAGCGTGTACTTGCCGTCAGCGACTCCTTTCAACTCAGCAAAGCTGTCAGCGGCGAAGGAAAGGCGAACACTATTGGATCCTTCGCGAGACGCCGCTATCAACGAGAGGCTAAGTTCATGGCCGACCCGTGATTCGGTCTGCAGGACCTGCTCAGCCGCGCGTGTGGTTTGGAACGAAAGCGAGGTCTCAAACATAGCGGCCGCCAGTTCCAACAAACCTTTCGCTCGCTGTATCTTGGCGTTGTATCGTGTTTTGGTCATGCTTCTTATGGCCTATAACCTATGACTCATAGCGTATCGTTTTATCTATATGCCGTAAGCTATCAGCCATCAGCCTGCACAGTCATATCGACCGGCGGAGTTCACGAGCCACCTCAACCAGCAGCCGAGATTTCGCATGTGCCAGCTCACGGCTGATCGTCATCAGGCCGCAGTCGGGAGCGAGCAGAAGATTGGACGGCTCGACATATCTGAGGGCCGTACCTACCCGTTCCACGACCGATGCCACGGGTGGGACCGGCGCATCGCTCGGATCGACGCACCCGAACATAATCAGCCGTCCTTTGCAGATGCCCAACACGGCGGGATCGTAATTGCTTCTTGCGAACTCCACGCCGAAGCCGCCGATTTTCGTTTTCATCAGTTCCTGTAGCAACTCGGGATACTCGTATTCATGCTGGCGTCCGCCACCGCCGGGATAGCCGTAACAAAGGTGAACGATCGAAGGAATCTGGATGCCCTCGAGACAACGGTCGAGGGCGCGCGCGCCGTATTCAAAGACTTTTTCATGATAGCGGGTCATAGCGGGCTCGTCGATCTGCACCACGTCGCAACCCGCCGCCTGAAGCTCGCGGAGCTCCGCGTTGATCGCTGTTGCAACATCCATCGCCATGGCTGTCTCGTCGTGGTAGGTCTCGTCGAGCGTGCTGTCGATGACCGTCATGGGACCGGGAACGGCCATCTTTATGGGTTTCCCCGTCTGGGCTTTGGCGAAACGTAAATCATCCACAGCGGCGGCTGAACGCCGCGTGATTTTCCCCACGACCCGGGGAACGGGACGTGGTTGCGCGCGGCGGCGATAGATTTCTTTTACGGCTGTTTCTTTAAGGTCGATGCCGTCGAACGCCGCAAGAATGTGATCGATGAAGCCGGTCCGGCGCTGCTCGCCGTCGGTGAGAAGATTGAGACCGATTTGTTCTTGAGTTCGCATGATGAGCGTTGTGGCATCGTCCTGAGCTTCTTTAAGCTCGACGCCCTCGAGCCGGAAGCTTACTCGCGTGCGCTCTGGCACGGCGAGCCAACCTGGACGAGGAAAGCTGCCGATTGTGGTTGTGGCGATCGGCGGAAGTTGCATATTCACCTCTGTGGAACGATTTCTTTCTCGCTATATATGCGCTCGTACAGAAAGACAAGCTAAATAGACAGATAATCCAGCAAACAACGACTTTGAATATAGAGGTTGACGGGTTGGTCTGGAATACACGGCGATCGAGGCGCACCCAGGAAAGTTTCGGTCATCGGGAAGTCTCCTTCAGGAAGGCCTGTGCTCGTCGATTTCTGCCGCGCCTTGCATCCGAGATATCCAGCGCGACGGACTTCACCGAGCGACTGTTGTCACTTGACGACCGTCCCCAAGTTGCCCTATTTTGCGTTAAACTAAGTTCGGCTGGGGTCTGTTGTTCCGGTCACATCTTTGATTCTTATGACCCGCACTCGTTCAAGCCCCCGTCGGACTTTGCCGGTCTAAACCTTGATCGTTGGAGGACTAATCCCCGGCAAGAAGGGCAGGGCTGCCGGGGAGCAGAGAGGTTCTAGGTGCAGAACACGAGCGAGCAAAAAAAGGAGTGGTACGATCCCATCGTCGAATTCGCTGCCCACTTCATTGCAGCGAGTGTGATTTTCCTCATGCTCGGCGCGTTCACTGCCGGTCTCCATTTTTACATAGAATGGCTCAAAAGCTGGAAGGTCGACCCTGTATTTGTGTACACCTTCAAGGGGCTTGAGTATTTTGTATTCGCGACAGATGTAGTATTATTTGTGGTGTACGTTGGCGGATCGGCTATAAAGGCCATACAGACCATGATAAAGAGGTGGATGTCATGAAACCCGTGAAACAGTTTATGCAGATCCTCAATAGAGTCGCGAGAGTATTTTGGGCGGCATTCAAAGAGACCCCAGCAGGTTTCTTTGCGCCACTGGTTGCGTTCTGGCATTCAGTTAAGAATAACGCGACCCATCAGCGGCACTACAGTTAGGTTGATTCAGCCACAACGAGTGAACCGAAATACGCTCCGCTCGCCTGTCTGCGAAGATCGTCGCATCCCTCCGTTTAAGACTCAATCTCCCGCCGCTTACTTAAGCTTCATTCTTCCTTAGCCAATAGGGACCACGCCAAATCCACCTTTCGGGTTAGAAAACTCACATAATTTCCTGAAATCAATAGAAATTGTAGTGTGCTAGCTTCACTCTATTGCGGCGTACTTGCAAACACACTAGTAGTGTGCTTAATTGGTGTCGCCTGGAGGTGTGCTATGGCTCGCGTGAACGTTTTCTTAAAAGATGAATTGCTCGAAGAGATTAATGAGGAAGTGAAAGAGGAGGGAACCAATCGCAGCTCTCTCATTCAAGGCGTATTAGAAGAATACTTGCAATCAAAAAGGAAAAAGCGTGCGGAGGAAGAAAAGCGCAAAAAAATGAAGGAAGCCTCACGCAAGATGGACAAGTTGGCGGAAAAACTTGGTGAGTGGGATCCTCAGGCGACGATCCGAAAATTCCGCGATGCCAATTTGAAAGGCGACAAGTGATCACTGCGCATCACGCCGGCTACGTGGTCGACGCATCCGTTTTGGTTAAATGGTTTCTTCATCATCAGGAAGCCGACCGCGACCGCGCCTTAGCTTTGCGGGATCTTCACATCTCGGGTCGATCAACGATCATCATCCCGCAGTTTGCACTCCTGGAAGTTCTCAACGCGGTCCGGTTTAGTCCAAAAGCAAAAGAAGAAGACGGCGAGATGGCACTTGAAGCGCTTCAGGATTTGCATCTCGAAACAAAACCGTCCGAGTTTGATGTCTTGCGTAAAGCCAACGCCATCGCCTGGGCCTACAAGATTGCGATTTACGACGCCCTCTATGTTGCTCTGGCCGAGCAACTGGGATATCCCCTTGTTACCGCCGATGAGGTTATGGTTAAAAAGCTAAAAGGTCACAGCATCGTAGTTCCTTTGCGAGAACTTGAGTTTTAATCGAGGAGCAGGGTGACTTCGCAGGTTTATTTTCTAACGACGCTTTAGGCGAAATGTACGTAACGGAGCTACTACTCAAACTTAAGATAAATAGTGGTTTCCAAGTTAGGTCAGGAACATTGCCGTAATGCTCGACGATTTGCTAATTGAACTCGGTTACCGGAAATCTCCTTTTTATCGAGAAGACGTTCAGGCTGCCGATGTTTCGGTCGCGCACTTGCTGCGGGACGCTCGACGCGCACACGTCCGCGGCAGCTACTTCATCCGCACAGTTGGAGGCGATACCGGTGCGGCTCGCGAGCGCCCAGCGGTTCACGTTGCCGAGGCGAAGACGCCTGACGAAGCTCGCCAGATCCACAGGCAACTCTGGAATCAAGGAAGCACGCCGTTCCTACTCGTATCTCTGCCAGGCCAGGTGCGCGTTTACACCGGCTTCGCCTACGACAAAGCCAACGAGAAAGTGGGGCAGGTTGAGAGGCCGCTCGATACGGCCAGCCTTGGTCTTCACGAAATTGTCAGCCGGCTGGGGTTTCTACGCGCTGACTCAATTGACTCGGGTGACATCTGGCGCACGAAAGGCGAGCACCTCACGAAGGACAAGCGTGTTGACCGCTCGCTGCTCCGCACGCTCCACTCGCTTAGCCAACAACTCGTTCGAAGGCACCACCTCGACCGTCAAGTCGCGCACGCCTTGATTGGTAGGTTCGTGTATCTCCACTACCTCCACGAGCGCGACATTCTCTCCGACCAATGGTTGGCCGAAGCGGACGTTGATCCGAATGCTGTGTTTTCAGTGAATGCCAAGCTGAGCGCCTTTCGCCGTGTGACGGATAAAGTGGATGAGCGATTCAACGGACGTATCTTCCCGATTGATTGGTCGTCCTCATCAGCACCAGACGCTGCCGCCGTGCGAGCTGTGGGGCGGGCCTTTGCGGGGGAAGAACCGGCTTCGGGACAAATGGCGCTGTTTTGTCCATTCGATTTCTCGTTTATCCCGATCGAACTCCTGTCTGCGATTTACGAGCAATTCCTACATGACGAAGGCCGGGGCGCTGAGGAAGGCGCGTTTTACACCTCCGAGCCAGTCGCGGATCACCTCATCGCCGAAGTCGAGAGCGTAAAACAGTTGGAACGCGGCATGAAGGTGCTCGACCCGTGCTGCGGCTCAGGCATTTTTCTCGTGCTCTCTTACAGGCGGCTTATTGAGCAGGAGATGCGCCGCCGTAAAACTGACAAACTACCCCCAGCGGAACTCCGCGACATTCTCACGAGCAACATCTTTGGTGTGGAGCGCAATCCGGAAGCCTGCCTTGTCACCGAGTTCAGCCTCGTTCTCACACTGCTCAGTTACATCGATCCTCCGGAACTGCACCGGCACACGAGGTTCAGATTTCCTACGCTGCACAACGAGCAGGTCTTTGAGTGCGACTTTTTCGATGACCACTCGCAATTCTGGAAAGCGGACCAACACTTTGACTGGATTGTCGGTAATGCGCCGTGGGTCGAACTCGACCCGCGACAGGAAGCGAAGGAACCTGCGGTCACCTGGATTAAACGCGCGCAGGAATCAGGAACGACACCCGTGGCCCGCTACCGAAGCAGCGAAGCTTTTACGTGGCGCGTGCGCGAGCGGCTAGCAGACCGGGGCGTCGTGGGCCTCATTACGCAAGCAACGAGCCTCACGAATGACCAGTCCGCTGCTTATCGGAAGGCATTCTTTGAACGAAACATTGTCCACCGTATCACCAACTTCTCCAATCTGGCCTATATCCTGTTCGAATCAGCGGAGGAACCGGCGGCCAACATAGTTTATTCCGTCGATAAAGCCGACACAGCGTGGTTGGACATAGTTCACTTCGGCCCGTTGGTCGTGAATCAGCCCGCCACAACGCCTGGCCAAAGCCGCCGTCGGCGCACGCCTTGGGTGCTGACCATTTGCGAGTCCGAGATCCAGACCGTTCCGGTTGCTGAAGCGGCGCGAGGTGAGGCGACCACTTGGAAACGCGCGTTGTGGGGGAATCCGCGCGACCGGCGTGCCCTTGAGCGTCTACGGCGGGTTTTGCCAACAACTCTGGGAGACGTCGCTCAGAAGCGAGCTTGGCATTTAAACTTGGGCCTTCAACTGCGGACAGATGGCGGTACCAGGTCCGACCCGAATCAAGATGTCGCTAAGATAAGACTAAACCAAGGAGCTACTGAATCTGAGGCGAAGCGATTCGCAAAGTGGTTCAGCAGCTTGAAAGTCATAGAGCCAAAGCAACTCCGGAAGACCAGGACACGGCTAACAGTGCAAGCAGCTTGGCTGGTTCGGAACCGGTGGGGTACATTCCTTCGCGAAGGCAGAGATGCGGGCCTCGACATAGTTCATGCTCCTCACATTTTCCTTTGGAACGACTTCGCCGCGTTCAGCCAAGAGGACTTCATCTTCCGCCATCCGAAGCTCGGGCTATCTGCACCTTTGGCTGACGCTGACTGGCTCCACGCCGTTTCAGTGATTTGGACATCCAGTATCACGCCCTACTGTCTGTTTCTCGATCTAAGCGCTGGCTGGGGTGTCAGCCGCAGCACAATTGACCTCGGCGATGCGCGTCGGATGCCAATGCCGAACCTTACTGAGGATCTAGTTGCCGAACTCGCGAAACTGCACCGGTTGCTGGTAGCGGAGGAGGCCGATCTCGACAACCGCACCGATTGGCAGCGGCGGCTGGATGAAGGGGTAGCCTCGATTCTAAAGATTCCTGCGCAGGTAATGTTTATGGCGCGGGAATTCAGTGAGTTCCGGTTGCCGCTCGTGAAAGGCAAAGCTCCGCGTGGAGTCACCCGTCCCCCTGATGAGCGCCAACTCGGGACCTATGCTCGCCGACTGACGGCGGAACTTGATGGGTTCTTAGAACGCAAGAACCGTCTCCATCGCGTCACTATTCTGAGTGCGCCCGTAGGGATCGTTGCCACTATCGAGCTCGTTAACAACGGACAGACCGCGAAACCAACCGTGAAAATCGCTGGACGGGACGACCGGAATGATGTGCATGATATCCTGCGGGCCGCTGAGCAGCAATTCTCGCAGTGGGTTTACGTTCGGCGTAGCGTCCGCGTCTTCGCAGGCAGCAAAATCCATCTCTGCAAACCGGCTCGTCGGCTCGAATGGACGGAGACACAGGCATTGCTCGACGCCGCCGACATCATCGCCGAGGTGGCCGAAGCGCGCGGACGTAATGCATGAGCCAAGGAAGACTAGTTTCAGATTGGGATGATTATCTGGCGAGGCTTCGTGAGGACGCTCACCTGCTTGTCGCGTGGGGCTACACCGACACACGCGACAAACTACAAAAGGCCAGAGATGAATGCGATATCACCAGTCTTCTTGCGGACGCAATGGACCGACGCATCAACGACCCACGGACTCCTGAGCGGTTCACTCTTTACTCGGTTCACAATGAGCGTCCCATCAGTCCAACCGGTGAACTGGGGAAGGAGCGACCGAAACTCGACATCCAAATTGAACGCTGCGGCGTTCGGCCCAAACCGCATTACACCTTTGAGGCGAAACGATTGCGAGATGATGATAAAGCCACTGTCTCGGATTCGCTTGCCCACTACCTCGGCGATGAAGGCGTCGGTCGTTTCGTGGCGGACCGTTACGAAGCGGAAAGTGCTGAAGCGGCCATGCTAGCCTGCATACAGGCGCATGACGCGGAGGTTTGGCTGGGACACGTTGCACGAGCGTTCGCCGAGGATGTCACGTCCGGGCGAAACAGGTTAAAGATCGTCGAGCAACTCCGACGGTGTCACATCATCGCCGAACTACCGGACGAAGCTTCAACCATCCACCGGCGTGTCAGGGGGTCCGCGATTAGACTCCTGCACATTTTTCTTTGCTGCACCTGAGTAGCATAGTTGTCTTTTTTCGCACAGCGACGGAGGTCTGCCTTGTTGACATTGTGAGAGGCCGCCGCCGGACTTAAAATTGAACGCCCGTCGGCGGGGAGCTTGGAGAGTTTAATTTTTGCTCGACGCCCAGTTAGCAGTCGTCTAGATCTAGCGTACAACATTCTTAGCTCGCAACCCATAGGAGTGTAACCACAGATGCCGGTTTTGCAGTTCAAAGGAAAGACCGCGATTGAGTGCTATCATCACACGGTGTCGCACCACGCCCTAGAGTTCGACGGCAACCTCATCATCAGATTACATTGAAAAGGAGCAGCAGACGGCCTGACGACTCAGGATCTCAGAGTAGATCCAAAAGGAGGGAGTTATGAATCCTATTTTTATAGTTGCCATCCCTTTAGTGTTGGTGATCGTGGGCATGGTATTGAACAGCATCGGGCTTGCCTTCGATCAACCTCCAACTTCATCGGAGCAAGATCCGGCAAAGAGAGCGGCGGCGGAAAAGGAAGATTACCGCAGATTCTTTGATTTACAGCGACGCCAAGCTGGGAAAAGGCAGGCAAGGGTCGGCCAGTATGGGTGGTTGCTTATCGCCGCTATTATTGGCTCCTCCATCTGGCTGTATACGTATACCGTGAACACAACCACCGTCGCGACTCAAGTTGCCATGCTTCAAACCTTGGGGACAGAAGAAGGAAAG
>JBOHVS010000090.1:0-6968 GCA_050735975.1 Binatia bacterium
TACCAGCGTCGTGTTCCCGAAATCCCTTGAATAGTTCTGCCGTCATTCCGGGCAACCCCCGCGAAAGCGGGGGGCGACCCGGAATCCAGGACAAATCAAAAACTTCTGGATATCCGCTTCAGCCTGAGGCTGATCCGTCCGAAACCCTGTGGCGGATTCTTGGGTATGACGGTGGCGCGCTCGGTTATTTATTTTGCGGACTTTGGCGGGTCCGAGTATAAAGAAAAGATCCCGTTCTCCCCAATCAAAGGAGGTAATGAAGTATGGAGCAAGACTTTGTTGGCACCAAGCGCTGGGTACGGCCGGCCACTCCCTATGAGGTTTACATGGAGGAGCAAACTCTCCCCATCCATCGCGGCGCGGTGGGGTTCTACGACATCCGCGACCTGACTTTGGGATCTTGGAAGCGCATGGGCGCTCAAGGCGCGTTCATCGAGCTTAACGGCTGCGGCGGGCTCCAGGGGATGTACGTTGTCGAGGTGCCCGGCGCGGGCGCCATCACTCCCGAAAAGCACATGTACGAGGAGATCTTCTACGTGCTCGAGGGGCGCGGCACCACCGAGATCTGGAGCGGCGACGATGCCAACAAGAAGCAGACCTTCGAGTGGCAGCCGGGCAGCCTCTTCTCGCCGCCGCTGAATACCTGGCATCGGATCGTCAACGCAACTTCAAGCCCTGCCTTACTCCTCGGCGTGACCAACGCGCCGCCGATCTTTCACCTGTACCGGAGTCAGGACGCGCTGTTCAACAATCCGTACCAGTTCAAGGATCGGTACGACGGGAGCGCGGAATATTTCAAAGCGCATACCGACCTCGGAAAAGATCCGCTTCACGGCCGGGCGCGCAACTACGGCAATATTATCCCGGACGCGGACCGCGTGGAGCTGCCGCTCGATGGCCAGCGTGGCGTAGGGCACCGAACTTTCTTTTGGAGCCTCTCCGGGAACAGTTATCACGGGTTCATTGCGCAGTACGCGCCCGGTCGCTATTCCCGATGTCACGCCCATGAGTCCGGCCCGGTGCTGCTGTGTCTAGGCGGCAAGGGCTACACGATCACGTGGCCCCGCGAGGCGGGAACGACGCCATGGGCGGACGGCAAGGGCGAATTGGTCCAGCGACAGGACTACAAGCCTGGCGGGATCGTGAGCGCCGCCCCGGGCGATGCCGGGTGGTTTCACGGTCACTTCGGCGCAGCCAGGGAACCGTTGCGCGTGCTGGCCTTTCTGGGCGGCTATCCCAGGCGAGTCAAGGGTATCCCTGGAGTAGATTGGTGGGGTTTGAATCTCGACATCAAACAGGGCGGCCACGCCATCGAGTACCGTGACGAGGACCCACATATTCGCAAGATGTTCCAAGAGCAATTGGCAAAAGAAGGCGCAGACTTCAATATGCCCGAGGAAGCATATCTCTAAGCTGTTCGAGGAGGTTATGTTGCGCGGAGCCACGCTGAACGTCACGAGTTTCATGGAGAACCGATTGAGTCAGGCTTGAGGTTGCAAAAGCACAATACACAGGCCTGCGCCAGGTGTTGACCCTTAGGAAGCAATCGGAACGAGCTTGGAGCGCCGCATCTTTCGGTCGCGAGTCAGCAGAGGCACTCGGTGCACCAGACTTGTGGCGGCGATGATTTCATCGGCGGGATCGCTGTCAAAATCCAAAGATTTGATCGAGCGGCAGATATCAAGCGTCAGCGGCCAAGTTTGAATGCGCGCCAAGGTTCGAGCCAATTCGGGGTATTCCAAGTCCATCTCGATGCGGCCTAACTCCGAGAGTTTGGCGATCTCCCAAAGAACGATCGCGGAAATACTCCAGGTTTCGTTTGAGAGCAAGGCGCGCTCGCACCGCGTCAAATCGTCGGTCAAGGCGTAAAGCAGAACGTGAGTGTCAAGATTCAGCATCCCACTTAACGCCGGTAGTTAAGATATTTCCTTTGATTTTGATCTTGCCTTTGAAACTGCCGATCAAATTTGCGCTGTCGGTGTGAATCGGGACGAGCTTGGCGACCGGCTTTCCGTGTTTGGTGATAATGATGCCGTCCGGGTCTACTCTATCGAGTAAAGCCAGACATTGCTCCTTGAATTTCGCGGCGGGTACGGTCTTCATAACCAAACTATAGTATAACGGGGGCCATATTTCTAGTCATAAAAACTGGTCAGAATTGTGTAATCCGCGCCTACCGGCATGGCAGGACCGCATGCTGATGCGCCCGACGGTGCGGAAAAGTGTAGTGAGCGAGCAGAACGTTTCGACATTATAGCTAAGCTCAGCGCCAACCACTTGTGCCCTGATACCAAATAATGCAATACGAAAGCCTGACACCTTCAAGCAGTGCCCAATCATTTGCGGCAGGAGGGTTTCATGGACCCCACGACGAAATACCTGAGCGACTACGCTTGCAGGTTGACCTACGCAGACCTTTCCCAGGAGGCGGTACACCAGGTGAAGCGGACGCTGGTCGACTCCTTGGGGTGCGCGGTCGGCGCGTTCGACAGCGAGCCGGCGTCCATCGCGCGGCGCATGGCGTCTCGAGTGCAGGGGAATCCTCCGGCACGCATCCTCGGCACCTCGCAGGAGACGTCTACGGATCTGGCGGCCTTCGCGAATACAGTTCTTATCCGCTACCTCGACTGTAACGACGCCTACGCTGCACGGGGGACAGGCCACCCGAGCGACATGATCCCCGGCGTCCTGGCTGTAGCCGGCGCCCACAGAATGGACGGGCGGGCGGCGATCACGGCGATCACAGCCGCCTACGAGGTGTTCTGCCGGCTGGCGGACGAGATTCCCTTGAAGGGCTGGGACCAGGGCATGTTCGCCGCCATCGGGGCGACCTGCGGCGCCGGCATGATCCTGGGACTGGACCGGAACGCCATGGGAAACGCCATCTCCATCGCGATCACCACCGGTGTGCCGCTGGGAGTGACGCGGATCGGAGAGCTTTCGATGTGGAAGGGCTGCGCAACGGCGGCTGCAGTCCGAACAGCAGTGTTCGCGGCAGAGCTGGCAGCGGAAGGGATGACAGGGCCGGGCGAGCCCTTCCAAGGACGGGACGGACTGTGGCAGCACCTGGGGGTCGAGGCCCCGAAGTGGGAAGGCTTTGGGCGGCGGGCCAAGCCGTTCCGGATCACCGCTACCACCTTCAAGGCGTACCCCTCGGTGCTCCACACGCAGGGGCCCATCGGCCTGGTGCTGGAGCTAAGGCAGCAGGTCGCCACCGCGGAGATCGACTCGGTGCACATGGCGACGTACGGTGAGGCGGTGCGGCGGACGGCCACGGAGGCGGAGAAGTGGGACCCCAAGACTCGGGAGACGGCGGACCATAGCATGCCGTACTTGGTGGCGGCCGCGTTTCAAGACGGCGCGGTAACGCCGGCAACCTTCGCGCCGTCTCGGATCCAAGACCCGGCCCTGCGGCCGCTGATTAAGAAGCTGACGGTGGCGGAGGACCCGGAGTTCACCCGTCGTTACCCCGCGGAGTCATGCACGCGGATCGAGGTGACGACGACCGACGGGCGGCGGGTGGCGGCGGAGACGAGCTATCCGAAGGGGCACTACCGAAACCCGCTGACGGACGGGGAGGTTGAAGAGAAGTTCCGAGGCTTGGCCTCCGGGGCGCTGGGAGCGGAGGGGTGCGATCGGGTGCTGGCGGAAGTATGGGACTTGGAGAACGCCGCGACGCTCGACAGGCTGTTCGAGAGCCTGGTAATCTCCCGTCAAAGATCCTGACGATGAGGGAGGGTGTGACGCTGAATCTTAGTGGAGGGTCAATTTCGGCTCAGGAACTCCTCTGCGAGCTTTCCTAAACCTCTGCTCAACACCGTTGGATCTTGGTGTATCTTTTTCGCCAGCTCTTTGAAGATCGACTGCCTCTGATTACGCCGAGACTTGACGTGATGGAGTGCCCCGCCAAAATGTCCTTTCAGCTTATGGCTAGGCTAGGGTCAAATCTTGACTTAAGTACTTAGCGTTACGAGATTCTGAAACCACTTTCGGATCTATCGGTTCAGTCTTGATTTTTTCTCGCTTGAGAGGAGATGGGGTCTACCATCGGAATCTAGCAGGTAGCGGGAGCAGAGTAGGGGGGCTTGGGGTCAAATCTTGACTTTTGTATTTGTCGATCGCAAGCATTAGTTTTCTACGGCCGGGGCGCACGCAGCGGGTTTGATGAAAGAGATCAGCGCGTAGACATTCCGGGCAAAAGAAACGGGGGACGTGTGCTTTAGTCGTCGTCTCCTTCGGCATCCGGGCCGCCGCTTCCATCATCTCATCGAAATCGCCGGAGAGTTCTTCGCCGGTTTCGTCGGCCATGGTCCTGCCCATCTCCTTGGCCCACCGGGCCATGGCTTTGGGATCGTCCATGTCGCCCAGTTTGCTCGGATCGGCGAGATCTTTCCAGAGACGACTGCACGAAGGTCTTGCTTAACGCGCGTCGACGCCAACCTCAGCCGGCACGATGTTGTGGTTCATTCGGAAAAGGTTGGTCGGATCGAACTTCCGCTTAAGCGCCGCGAGGCGCGCGAGCTTCGCCCCGTATGCGGCCTGGAGTCCATCGGCGCCTTCGTCGCCCCCGAGATAGTTCACGTAGGCGCCCGTTGCACTAAACGGGCGAATCGCATCAAAGAGTTCGCGTGTCCAAGCGATGTTCCGCTGCGCGTCCTTCGGATCGGACCAAGCGGAGGTCACGACGAAATTGTAGGGCCAAGAGCGATGGCCGAAAGCTGTCGCAGAGTCCGGCACGCGGTCCCAGGCGCTGTCGCCGTTGTGCTCCAACACGATCACGGTCCGCGTCGATGGAACCCGCGCAAAGAAATCGACAAAAACATCGATCGCGGCGTCGCTGAGCGCCGTCAGGTAGCTCGATTTCCAGTAGCTATGGAGGCCGCGCGGCCAGAGAAAATCCGCCATGCGCTGCGCCGCGTTGTACGGCATTGGCTGGAACATGTCGGCCAGCGGAGGACCGTATTCGCGCAGCGGGCGCAGGACCTTTTCCCCTTCTTCTATAGCACCCGCATAGACGCCGCCGAGGCCGACGACAGCCGCCCCGCGCAGCGGCACAGGGACCGGTGAGTCCTCGGCAAAATGGAACAGAAGCGCGCCCTGCGCGGATTCGTCCCGCGCCGTCGCCTCCAGGTCTCGCCACCTGCGTATGGCTGCCGCTGCGGCATCCGCCGGATGAACCACGATCCCCGCCAGCACCGTGCCGACGGGATAGACGCGGAACTCGAAAGACGTAACCACACCGAAATTGCCGCCGCCGCCGCGAATTGCCCAGAACAGGTCCTCGTTCTCACGAGCGCTGGCGGTGACAAGGCGACCGTCGGCGAGCACGATCTCGGCGGAGAGGAGGTTATCGAGCGCGAGACCATGTTTGCGCACGAGCCAGCCGAGGCCGCCACCGAGGGTGAGGCCCGAAACTCCTGTAACCGAAACGAACCCTCCGGTAGCGGCGAGACCATACGGTTGAAGTGCATCATTAACTTCGCCCCAATTGCATCCGGCCTCTACGCGCACCGAACGTGCCGCGGCATCAACGCGGATGCCCTTCATGGCCGAAAGATCGATCACGATGCCATCATCACAGACGGCAAAACCGGCGACGTTGTGGCCGGTACCGCGGACGGCAAGAAGCAGGTTCTCACGGCGCGCGAAATTCACCGCCTCGATAACGTCGGCCGAGCTGACGCAGCGGGCAATGAGCGCCGGCCGTCGATCGATTGTGACGTTGAAGACCGCGCGTGCTGTTTCGTAGTGCTGATCGCCTGGGAGGATCAGTTCACCGTGAAAGCAAGATTTCAGTTTTTGAACTGCGGAAGACGCAAGCATCGCGCCTCCTTTTTGCTGCGGGTCATTGCACGAGCGGCTTCTGGCGCGATCAAACGGGGTACGGCTGAGCCGTCATTGGCACCTAATCTCTTATCCTAATCCAGTACTCGGCTCAAGCATTTCTATTACGTTTTGCCGCTTCTGCCTTCGAGAGCGCGGCCGCCAAATGAATAGCATCCAGTATCCCAACCACAGTGGGAAAGGTTTCGCTCGCTTGCTGAAGGGTTTGGTTTGTGATCTGGCTGACTCGCCTTGCAGTCATCTGCCGGGACTTGCATGTTTACGGAAACTCCGGAGTTTCGGGGCTGTGCCTTCCGGCATACAGGTTTCGTGCCGCGTTTACATCTAGCGAGGCAACGTTTATCCAAACGGCCCCGATGCGAACACAGTCAATGCATGTTAAGGTTATGATCGAATAAGCTGGCGACAGCGGTGGTGCTCGCCAGTATTCATCTTGTTCAGGAGGCTATCATGCGTTTCGGATTTGCACTTCCACAGGTAGGTTCGACAGCCGGACCGGAAGCATTGGCCATGGTTGCCAAGCGGGCCGAAGATTTGGGTTTCGACAGCCTTTGGGTTCTTGATCGCATACTCTGGCCGGTCAATCCGCGGGCCCCTTATCCGCTCGGCGACGGTTCTTTGCCGATTCAATATAAGAACGTGCTCGATCCCGTGGAGACACTGACGTTCGCGGCTCCGCACACGAGCCGCATCGCTCTAGCAACAGGCGTGCTGAACCTTCCCTGGTACAATCCTGTTTTGTTGGCGCGCCGCCTGACCACGCTTGATATTTTGTCCCGTGGACGGCTGCGGGTGGGATTCGGCATCGGATGGTCGCCGGATGAATACGAAGCCGCCGGCGCGACTTGGCAAGATCGCGGCAAACGCGCTGATGAGGCGATCGAGATAGTTAAGAAAATCTGGACGACCGATCCGGTGGAGTTTCACGGTAAGCATTATCGGATTCCAAAATCCTTCATCGGTCCAAAGCCCGTGCAGAAACCTCATCCGCCGATCTATATGGCGGCGTTTACGCCTTCCGCCATGAAACGCGTCGCCGCCGAGGCTGACGCCTGGCTTCCGGTCGGGATTCCGCTGAGCGGCGTCGGAGCGATGTTCGATGGCATCAAGAACATGGCAAAAGA
>JBOHVS010000091.1:0-7681 GCA_050735975.1 Binatia bacterium
GTGATCACTTCGGTATCCAAGCCGTGTTTCTTGAATAGGCCCCGGTCTTGCGCGATCCAAAGCGGCAACAATTCGCCGCTCAAACCTGCGCTGCCAATGCGGATAGTTTGAGCGGCGACATCTGAGCCGGTGATCGCAGTAACGAGCAGCGCCGTAACGACCATTCTGAAGAAAAGTTTCATAGCTCTCCTCACAAGACTCCTCGTCTCTTCGTTTTTAACTTCGTCGTGCTGGCGTCGAAGTGCTTTGTGACCATTTGGGATCAGTCGTAAAGAAATTGGCTGCCGGGTTTTCTCGGAACGTAACGACCCACCGGGTCGCCGACCATTTCCATGCTATTGCTTCTGTCTGACCACTCGGCGACGACGTTGCCACGGACAATCGTCATCACCGGCCAGCCGGTGAACTCCCACCCTTCATAGATAGACCACCCGGAAGAGGTGTAGAGCATATCCGGCTTCACAGTCGCTTTCTTGTTTAAGTCCACAACCACGATATCGCCGTCGGAGGCTATCCGAATGGTGCCTTTTTTGGGAAACAGGCCGAATACTTTGGCGTTGTTTTCACAGCAACACTCCACCATCCGCTCCAAGGATATGCGTCCTTGATTGACTCCTAAGCTGAGCATCACTTGCAAGTACGCCTCCACGCGGGATGAGAAGCCGCTGACGCTCTTCCAGACATCGCCTTTGACTTCCATCTCACCGCGTGGGACGCCATGATTGACATGATCCGTGCCGACACAGTGAATTCTTCCCTCTCTTAGTCCCGTCCAGATTCTTTCGATGGTCTCTTTGCTGCGGAGCGGGACATTGAGCTTCCAGGCGTCCTTGGCTAGGGAGAGGTAGCACGGAGCGGTTTGAGCGAAAATCGTTAAACCTTCTTTGCGCGCCTTTTCGACTTCGTCCATGGTTTCATCGCAGGTGCAGTGCTGGATGTAAAGCGGGCATTTCAGCAATTCGGCGAAATAGGCAAATTGCCGAACATGAGCCGCCTCCGCAAAATGCGGAGACCGGTCATCCCAGGCGCCGATATCCATGCGCCCCTGTTTTTTGAGTCTTTCCTCGAGGACTCGAACAATGCCCCAGTTTTCGCAGTGAAGGCTGACGATGCACGGAGGCCCAAGCCTGGCCACGTGTTCCATGCCCCGGTACACCGTGCCGTCATCGAAGCCGAAAAATCCCATTCGCTTCTGCGAAAGCCAGCCTGAAGCTTCCGGGCGCATCATATGGAGATAGTACTTGAAAGAGGTGATGCCGAATTTTTCCGCGTATTCCGGAATCTCGTCGGCCTGCCCATCGTTGGCGAGGATCGGCGTTAGAAAAAAGTCTACGCGTGAGTGTTTCTCACCGGCATCTTTAAAGTTTGGGAACACGTTCTTGAAAGAGACAATGTCATTGGGATCATTTTCCAGCTTGTGTTTCATCTGCATATTGGGGCTGGTAAGCTGCATGCCCCAGGTGGTAACGCCCGTGGAAGCGGCGGCCTTGGTTTCGCTGATGAGATCGTCAGTAATCGGCCGGTGGATTCCCAGATGGACCTCCGGGTCGATCAAACCTGGAAGAATGTGCTTTCCGCCGACGTCAATGACCTTTTGTGCGTCAGGCAAAGCGGAGTCTTTGCCCACGGCAATAAACTTGCCGTCTTTTATTGCCACCCCGCCCTCAACAATACCCTGAGAAGAAACAATCTTGCCGTTCTTGACGACCAAGTCAGCCCGTTCAGTCATCTTACTTCCTCTCTCTTCTTTGCGCCCGATTGTTAAGCCTCTATCGGATAAGTTGCGTAGCCCAGTTTTCTGGCCTGGTATTTTCCTCTTGGCTTACCCATCATGTTGTGCTTTTGTTCCCTCTCATTCCACTCCGAGGCAACTTCGCCGCGTAGGATAACCTGATACGGCCAGCCGGTGACCTCCCAGCCTTCGAAGATCGACCAACCGGCAGAGGTTAACAGCATATTTTTGTTGATCGTTTGCTTCTTTTTCAGATCGACCAATACAATGTCGGCATCGGCGCCCACTCTTAACACACCTTTTTTGGGAAAAAGGCCGAATGCCTTGGCAGGATTCTCGCAACAAAACTCGACGCACCGGGGCAAAGTGATACGGCCTTTGTTGACTCCTTCGCTCAGCATGACCGGGAGCATCGCCTCGACGCGAGAAGAGAATCCGCTAACGGTCTTCCACACGTCACCCTTTACCTCCATCTCCTCCCTGGGGACGCCGTGGTTCACATGATCGGATCCTACGCAATCGACATCGCCATTGGCCACAGCCTTCCAGAGCTGTTCCATGGTCTGCCGATCTCGCAGCGGGACGTTTATTTTATAGGCGTCATGGTCAAGCGTCAGGTAAACAAAGCCTGTCTCGCCGATGATTTTGACCCCCTCGCTGCGGGCGCGTTTAATCTCATCGATGCTTTCCTGCGTTGTGGTGTGGACAATGTAGAGAGGGGAGTTGGTCACTTTAGCGAGGTACGCGTACTGGCGCACGTGAGTGGCTTCGACAAAGTGCGGGCACCGTTCATCCCAGGCTGCGTTGTCCTTGCGTCCTTGCTTGATCAAACGCGCCTGAAGGACACGGATAATCTCCCAGTTTTCCGGATGAATACAGGTAATGCAGGGAGGTCCCAACCGTCCGACATGCTCCATTCCAATGTAAACGGTCCCATCGTCAAAGCCGTAGACGCCAATCTTTTTCTGCGGCTCCCAGTGTCCCAGGGTATCCTGCCCGCGCTTGAGATGGAGGTAGTATTTGTAAGAGGTGGCCCCGTATTTTTCCGCCAGCAGTGGAATCTCTTCGACCTGGGCGTCGTTAGAGACGAGCGGGGTTAAAAAATAATCCACCATGGAGTGCTCGTTGCCCATATCTTCGTAAATCGACATGACCTGACTGAAAGGCACGCTGTCCCCGGGGTCTTTAACCGGTTTGAAGCTGCGGCTAATGGTGGGGCTGGTCAGCATCATTCCCCATGTCGTGACACCACCCGCCACAGCGGCCTTCGTCTCGGAGATGAAATCGTCCTGCAGAGAACGGTGAACGCCCAGGTGCGTTTCCGGATCAACAACGCCGGGAAGAACGTAGTTTCCTTTGGCATCGATGGTCTTTTTCGCCGGGAAATCGCTTAAATCGGTTGCAATCGCGGCGATCTTTTCTCCTTTGATTCCAATACTCGATGATATAATATCCGGAGGAATAACGAGTTTTCCATTCTTGATCACTAAATCGAATTCCATAGGTCCATTCGCCATTGATTCTACCTTACCCTTCTACAAAGATTTACGTTGGATGCCGGCGGTGGATGAGTCGCCTGCGCTCCATCCTACGAGACAGCTATAGTTACCTAAGGAAAGTTTGTCAATTTCGAAATAGTCAAGCTGTGGTTGAATGAAATTTAAGCTGACTCACTCCCGGCTTCAAGCTGGGAGGTTCGCCCCGGTCGGCTAAAAGCCGACGATAACCCACCACCCTCCCCCCGCGATCAGTGAGTCACCCTGAGCGTGAGCGAAGGGTCTTGTCACCTTGATATAAGATTTCTCGGCTTCGCCTCGAAATGACACCGTGCTTCGCCTCAAGGCGAGGGGTTTTCACCATCCCCGATGGAGACACTAAAATAGTATCACCTCGACCTCTTCCCCGGCTTCAACGCCCTCCTGGTTGAGATCGATGCGGATCATGCCGTCGGCTTTAACCAGTGTAAAGATCGCGCCGGATTTGTTGGGGAGGGGTGCGGCGTAGAGTTTACCGTCCGATCGTTCGAGACTTACCCGGATGTAATCCTCACGACCCGTTTGCGACGCAACGTTCGTCTTGAGGATTGCTCGACTGGTCCTTCTGAACTGGCAGGCCGCGGCTGCATCTTCGCCGCCCAATGCTCTGACCAACGGAGCGGCGAACAGATCGAAGATCACCAGAGCAGATACAGGATAACCGGGAAGACCAAGGAGCGGCTTCCCGCCTGCCATCGCAAAGATAGTCGGCTTTCCCGGGCTCACAGAGATTCCGTGGAATACGATGCTCGCGTCCGGAAGGGCGAGAATCGCATCCAGAGCAATATCTCTGGCGCCGACCGAACTGCCGCCGGACAACATGATGAGGTCGGCATACTTCAGCGCCTCGCCCAGCGCCCAGATCAATGCAGCGCGATCATCGCGTATGACTCCCAAATCGCTCAATTCAGCGCCGCACTCCTCGATCAGACCCGCAAGCGAGTGCTGATTGATATTGCGGACTTGCCCCGGAAGCGGTTCTACCTCAGGCTCAACGATCTCGTCTCCCGTGGAGATAAGAGTCACACGGGGTTTTTTGTAAATCGACAGCGATGAGACGCCGATGCCTGTTAAGGCGCCCACGTCATGAGCTCTAAGCCGCCTGCCGCGCTTGAAAACGAGATTTCCCTTTTTGATGTCGTCGCCGATTTGGATCACATTCTGCCAGGGTGATATTCCCCGCTGGATCTCGACCATGTCGTCGCCGATTTCCTCCGTGTATTCGACCATCACCACACCGTCGCAGCCGGGCGGCAGCATTCCACCCGTGGAGATGCGCATCGCCTCGCCTTGCCCGAGCGGACGAGTGACCTCCTTGCCCATCTCAACGATGCCGGCAAGCTTCAGATACGCCGGTAGGCTCGTGCTCGCGCCAAATGTATCTTTGGCGTTCACGGCGTAGCCATCCATAGCTGCGCGATGAAAGTGCGGCAAGTCAACTTGAGAGTAGAGGTCTTCTGCGAGAACGCGGGCGCGCGCCTGCTTGGTGAGTATTTCCTCAGTTTCGACCGGAGGGACCTGAAGAAGAATCCGTCGCGCTTCTTCCGGAGTGACGACCTTAAAAAACGGCTTCAACAGTGCGTTCCCTTCTAAAACAGCAATTATAGAAAAGGAGGGCTAAAGGCAAGCCGGTTAAACACAGATAGAGACAGAGACAGTGACAGAGGGGGGTCCTTCGTCCCAGTTTCGAAACGCTTGCGGTGATCGTCGTTCTCGTCCTTCCCAGAATTGCAACAGACACCGGCCGGCCGGCTTCATTTTTTTACCTTCTCTAGCGGCACTTGTTTTGCTTATTTTTGCTTCAACTTCCGGTCGATTCGGTTTTCCGCTTCAAGAGGCAAACAGGAGGAAGGCTCGTGGAGGAGAATGCTTTTCTCATCGCGTTATTTTTTCTTGGGATATTCGGCAGAGAACCGGCGATGGCGCAAGATCCTGTGAAAATCAGTAATACGGAACGCCAGGAAGTTGGGCGGGCGAGTCTTACCGATACCCCGAGCGGTGTGGTCATCGGCTTAAGCCTCCGGGAAAAGCCGAGCGGCATATCCCCTGGATCACATGCTTTTCACATCCATGCCGTGGGCAAGTGCGAGCCTCCGTTCAAATCGGCTGGTGATCACTACAACCCGCAGAAGAAGCAACACGGCTTTCTATCCAAAGGCGGTGGTCATGCCGGCGACCTGGTGAACATTCATGTGCCTGAGAATGGCGGGCTCATGGTGGAGTTCTTTGTGCCGGAAGTGCGGCTAAAAGACCGGAACAACCGCCTCATGGATGAGGACGGTTCCGCGCTGGTGATCCACGCTCAGACGGATGACTACCGAAGCGACCCGTCTGGCAACGCCGGCGACCGGATTGCGTGCGGTGTGATTGAAGCGCCCGCGAAAACAGCGAAGTCGAAGTAGCAGAGCGCCCGTTCTGGACTTTTTGGTTTCAATCTGGCGTCGCGGACCTATCCTCCCCGGTTGTCCTCCCGAGCAAATGCGAGGCTTGTTCTGCTGAGTTATGCCGAAAAACGCCAAAACCGACCTGCGAGAATGGATATCCAGTGGATTCATCCGCATCGAAGACGTGGTCTACGTCGGCCTCGGTCTCCTGCTCGCGGGAGGCGCGCTGTTCCTTCTCGCCAATGTCGTTCTCCATTTCGCGCAGCTCTTTGTCTCAAATGACGTCAGAGGGAAAATTGTCGACCTGCTCGATCAGATCCTTCTCATCATGATGATTATAGAAATCCTCTCGACCGTGCAGGTGTCGTTCCGCGAGCACACCTTGATGCCCGAACCTTTTCTGATCGTCGGCCTTATCGCCGCAATCCGGAGGATTCTCATCTTGACAGCCGAGTTCTCCAGACCAGAGGAGTTCGTCCAAGAGGCTTTTCGTAACGCAATGATGGAATTGGGCCTGTTGACGATCTTAATTCTCGCTTTAGGGATCTCTCTTTATTTGCTCAAGAAGCAGCCGCGCGCTTCCGTCGATCGCGAGTGATCGAAGGAGATTGGAGTAATGAGTATTGATGAGCTGGGGTTTGGGACCAAACAGGCACGGGGCTGTGACCGAGGGAAAGTCAAAATTTCGAGGTGAACGATATGGATGACAGACTAAGAGCGATTGAGACGGGTTTTCACGTATACCTCGAGGATGGGGGAAAGGACTTCGGCGCGGTGCGCCAGGTCGCTCCCGGGGGCCGTGAGGAGATCGTTGTCTACATCCAAAACGGAGGTAATTTCATAGTGCCGCTCGAAGCCGTTCGCAGTGCGCACGATGGCAAGGTCATACTGGACCGCGCCGGACTCGATGATCGCGTGCGCGATGCGATCGCCCAGGCACGCGCCCAGGAAGTGCCCGGCCGCTGAACAGCTGGCTGTTCCTGTGCGGAGGCTTGGGATAACTCATGAAAATGATTTTTCATCTTGCCCCCGCTATTTCGATTGAGTTCCGACAAAGATGTCCAAGCAGCGGTTCTTGACGCTTTTCGACGGTCGCGACGAAACCCGCAAAAAGTGGCGTAAAACAGGACCCAACGAGTTCGTTCTGAGCGGCAATGAGATCATCACCCAAGGCGGCGATGACTTTGCCGTGCTCTATTACGCGGCCGCCACGTTCAGCGATTTTCTTCTGTCTCTGGAATTTCGTTTGTCCGACCCAGCAAAGGACAATTCCGGGGTTTTCGTCCGCTTCAGGAATCCGGAGCTGCCACCGACACCGGAGATCTGGGCGCGCGACGAGTTTGGCAACATCTCGCGTAATCGAGCCTGGACCGCCGCCTACTCCGGTTTTGAGATTCAGATCGACGAGCGGGCTAAAGGAAGCAATCAGAAAAAGGAAAGGGACGGACTTAAAAAGAACCGCACCGGGGCGATCTACAAGATTCCGACGGGCGAGGAAGGGGAGCCCAAGTTACAAGAGTACAGCTCAGCGCCCGCGCTCCGGGCAGGAGATTGGAACGAATACGCAATAGAGGTGAAGGATCATACCTATACAGTTCGTTTAAACGGCCACCGCACAACTACCTTCGTCAACTACGATCCGGAACGTGGACTCCCGGCCAGCGCGGATTCTGCTTCCGGATACATCGGGCTTCAATCGTATCGCAATTCAAGGGTGGGATTCCGTGACATACGAGTTTGCCCGCTGTAAAAGCGTCACTAATCGCTTCATCAATCCTATCGAGCGAGTGAAGATCAGAACCCAAACCAAACACAGCATCAGGATGCGGCACAAGTAGCAGCAAAATGTTTGGTGAGTCTGTCCTTAAGCTCGACTGCTTCCGGCTTCGACGCTTACCGAGGACTAATAATTTCTGTTTCTCATCTCTGGAGATTCCTTGCTGACGACATGCTTTAATTTTGCCTCGAGAGAATCCAATTCCCTTGAAGCGACCTGGAGATGATTTTTATACGCCCGTAGGTCTCCTTGG
>JBOHVS010000092.1:0-4005 GCA_050735975.1 Binatia bacterium
GAGCGCGGGCAGAAAGGCGGTTGCGCCGGGGTGAACGCCAGCGCCGGGCTGGCGGACGTTGTCCAGCTCGAAAGCGTGGGCCATCGTTCCATTGGCCAACGCCGCCAGATGCGCCGGCGCGCGCCGGTTATCTCCTAAAACCGTAGAACGACCCGAGAGACCGAGAGCCTTGACAAAGCGAGTCACCCTTTGACTCCACGGCTTGGTGGAGCCATAAAGAGCGACCGTGAGGGTATCCAAGAGACAGTCCTTCGCGCGGGAAATCACCTCCGGTGGAATGTCCCGATAGCGAAGATTGACGGCATAGCGGGCGAGAAGTCTTGTGGCGCCTGCGCTCATAGCAAGATCCCTACCGCACGACCTTAACCCCTGCTTCTTTGAGAATACCGCGCATCTGAACGGTCAGGTCGTCAAAAAACTTGTTCAGGTTATCACCGGCCAGGTACCCGTCCTCGAACTGATTGTCGTTGAGATACTTCTTCCAACTGGGAGTCTTAACAAATCGGCTAAACACGCCCTCCCAATATTTCACCACCTCACTACCGACCCCAGGAGGCGCCAACACTCCTCGCGCCTGAGGGATGATCGGAACGTCGATACCTTGTTCCTTAATGGTGGAAACATTCGGAAAAGACGGCAGTCGCTTTTCGGTCAGCGCGGCAATCACGCGAAGATTACCTGCCTTGATATGTTCCCCGGCCTCCTGCGGCTCCATGACCATCATGTGCACATGTCCGCCCAACAAATTGGCGATTCGTTCCCCGCCGCCCGGGAAAGAAACGAAAACCCACTTTGCGCCGGTAGCCTTTTCGATGACCAGCCGCACCAAGTTATCCCGGCCCGTCACCGAACCACCGGACTGTCTCAACTGTCCGGGGCTTTTTTTCGCGGCTTCAACAAAGTCCTTCATGCTTTTGTACGGAGAATCCGCCTTGACGGCAACCACAGCCGGCTCCAAAACCAGCCGGACAATCGGCGTTAAGTCCTTGACCATGACACTGGCTTCTTTGCGGGTCAGAGGATTTGTCACCCAGACACCGGTGAAGAAGCCGATGGTGTGAGTATCGCCTTTCTTTTCCGCAAGATAAGATAGGGCAACGGCGCTGCCGCCGCCGGATTTATTCACCACCTGTAGACGCTGTGACGTCAATTTTTCCTTCTGCAAGATTTCCGTGATGGCCCGGGCGAAGATATCGGAGCCGCCGCCTGGACCGGTATGAACCACAGCTTCTACCGGCTTGGTCGGTTCGAAAGCCCAGCCATTACCCGGAATCGCCAGGACCCACCCCAGCAGGAGCGCTACAATCAACTGAATTCGTCTCGATTTCATATCGGACCTCCTTTAACTAAAGAAATCACAGTTCCTGCTCGATGGCTTTCATTCTCCACGAGCGAACCCTGTTCAACATCGGTATAATGAGAAGAATGCCAGCGAACAATAACATCCCGACGGAGAGCGGTCTAGCTACCAGGATCGACAATTGTCCCTGCGACATCATCAACGACTGGCGCAAAGCGAGCTCGAGCCGTTCGCCTAAAACCATCCCCAACACCAGAGGGGCTGCGGGATAATCGAGCTTGCGCATAAAGTACCCGAGCAGGCCGAATATTCCCAACATCCACACATCGAATAGACTGTTGCTGATGGTATAGACGCCTACGATCGAGATGCCAAATATGGCCGGATAGAGCACATAATAAGGCACCTTCAAGATCTGAGCAAAAACGGGCACCAGCGGCAAATTCAAAATCAGGAGCATGACGTTTCCCACGTACATGCTGGCGACGAGACCCCAGAACAAATTGGGATTTTCTTGAATCAACAGCGGGCCGGGCCGAAAGCCCCAGAGAAAAAGCGCCGCGAGAAGAATGGCCGTGGTGCTGGAACCGGGAATCCCAAGGGTGAGCAAGGGAACCAATGAACCGCCGGTCTCCGAATTGTTGGCGCCCTCAGGGGCAGCGACTCCCTCGATAACGCCGGTGCCGAACTTGTCGGCTCTACGCGAGACCGCCTTTTCTAAACCGTAAGACAAGAACGAAGCAATAGTGGATCCGGCGCCGGGAAGGACACCAATGAAAAATCCGATCACGGAGCCGTTCAAGAAAGCGAAACGCGAATCCTTGAGATCCTGAAGAGTGGGCAAAAGATTGCGCAGCCCCTTGGGGACTTTGAAAATCTGGGCGCCGCTTTGCGACTCCAGGTTGATCAGAACCTCCCCGATCGCAAACAAGCCGACGCTTACGACTATGAAATCAATTCCGTCGAGGAGTTCCATTCTGCCGAATGTAAAGCGCGATTCTGCGGTGAAGACGTCCGTGCCTACGCCGGCCAGCCACACACCGAAGAGCGTTGCCAGGACCCCTTTGGCGATCGATCTCCCCGTTAAGAAGACAACCATCGTTAATCCGAGGACCATGAGTCCAAAATATTCGGGAGGGCCAAAACGCAGCGCGAACTTCGCCACAGGCGGAGCTACGAACATAAGCCCCAATACGCCGAAAGTGCCGGCGATAAATGAAGAGATGGCGGAGATACCGAGGGCGGGTCCGGCGCGACCCTGACGGGCGAGCTGGTAACCGTCGAGGCAGGTCACTACGGATGCGGATTCTCCTGGGACGTTCAGGAGGATCGCAGTGGTCGAGCCACCGTACTTGGCGCCATAATAAATGCCGGCCATCATGATGATGGCCGTGGTAGGATCCATTTTGAAGGTCAGCGGTAGAAGAAGCGCAATTGTGGCCGGAGGCCCCAAACCCGGGAGCACACCAATAATCGTTCCCAAAACGACGCCGGCAAAACACCAAAAAAGATTTGCCGGGGTAAGCGCTATGGAAAAGCCTAAAAATAGATCGCCAATCGCTTCCAAGCGGCCGCCAATCTTCCTTCAGAAACCCAACGGTCCGAGGGGTAAAGACACTCCCAACGCAATGACGAAAACAAGGTGAAATCCCAAGGTTAGACCCAGGGCTACACCAAGCGCTAACCATGATGAGCGTCGATCTAAAACAACAATCAGAAAAGCCGTCAGTAAACCAAAGCTAAGGCCGAAACCGAGTAGCGGCAGAACGGCAATGGTCACGATGAATGCTGTCCAGGCGCCGAGCGCGCGCACGATTTCCACCGCGGAAATCTTAGTTGTTTCTTCGCTAGGGGTATGGCGAAAAAACTGGGCGCAGAGCATGAACAGGGAGCACGCGACGATTCCGATGCCGATCCAAAGCGGGAAAAAGCCCGGACCTGGGCCAAATTCGGAGGCATAGGGAAGCCCGCGCGCTTCATAGATAACAAACCCACCGAAGCCCGCCAAAATGGCGCTCGTGAGTAACTCACCTTTACCCCCAATGACCATTGTTGCCTACAATCCGAAGGGTGGTCTTTAATACAGTTTTTGGTCTTAAAATACAAAGGAGCAGGAAAAAATTTAATCGGCCAACCCTATTCTTTTCAGATCGACTTCAACTCCCAGGCCGGGCCCCGGCGGCGGCGACGAAAAGCCCTCAACGATTTCCAATCCCGTGCAAGGATCGTCGGCCATGCGCTCGAATTCACCGATCTCACAGGGCAAGGTGAGTTCCTTGAGGCTGACAGCGAGATGAACATTGGCAGCGTCCACAAGGCGGCTGCCCGGGGGCCGCGGGGCTGGAATACCTGGTTGGAACAACTCAGCCGGTGATGAGGTTATGTGCCTGATGAACCACGGCACGCACCTTGGTAATCGTCACTGGAGGGCCTTCCTCACTGCAACCTGTGCGCGCAACCTGGGGGTCAAGCGGCGGACTCTCACAAAGGCGGCGCCTTGACCAGCACGGTGGAATCGATGCTCGCGACGGTGGGCCTGCCGCACTTTGCCATCGTGATCTCAATCTCTTCGCGAAGAATTTCCAACACCCGAACTACTCCTTGCTCGCCGTCCACGGCGAGGCCCCAGAAAAGCGGACGACCGATGAAGACCGCCTTGGCCCCCAATGCCAGGGCTTTCACCACGTCCGCGCCGCGTCTAATGC
>JBOHVS010000093.1:0-3500 GCA_050735975.1 Binatia bacterium
AGGTTCGGCCTTGGGCGACTTCCTTCCGCACGACGTGATGCGAATCGGCCAGCGCCGCAATCTGCGGCAAATGGGTCACGCAGATCACCTGGTGCGATGACGCCACATGCTTCAATTTCTTGCCGACGATCTCGGCGACCCCGCCGCCGATGCCGGCATCGACTTCGTCGAACAGCAACGTCGGAATATCTCCCGGCGCAAGCGCCAACGACTTGATCGCGAGCATCAAGCGGGAGATCTCGCCTCCCGAAGCGATCTTCGCAAGCGGTTTCGGCGGTTCGCCGGGATTCGGCGAGAAATAGAACTCCACCTGATCGATCCCATGCTCGGTGATTCTTTTACCGCCAAGTACAAATGGGGGGCTATCCTCCTTTTCGGCCGGGTCGAGAAAATGAACCTCGAAGATGGTCTCCGGCATTCCAAGGCTTTTGACCTCCCGCTCCATTTCCTTTTTAAATCGTCTCGCCACTTTCTCTCTTTCAAGCGACAGCTTGCCGGCCGCGTCCCAGGCAGCCCGCCGCGTGGTTTCAAAGGCCCGCTCCAGCGGCGGCAACGCCTCTTCGCCGCGGTCGAGCGCGTTAAGCTCTTCGCTAACTTCGGCTTCGATGCGCAGGATATCTTCTACCGACCCGTTGTATTTCCGCTTCAATCGCTGGATCTCCGCCAGCCGATTCTCGAGCTGTTCTGAGGCGCCGGGCTCGAAATGAACCCGATCGGCGTAGCGGCGCAGCTCGGCGTTCGCCTCCTCCAGCTGGACGAGCGCCGATTGGAGGAGCTCGGCTGCGTTCGTCAACCCAACGTCAACGTTGGTCAGGTCGCGCAACTTGGTCCCATATCTTCCCAAGCGGCCGATGAGCGCATCCTGCCCTTCGTAAAGAAGCTCCTGCCCTTCCAGACAACCTCCATAGAGCTTCTCCGCGTGCATGAGGACATTTTTTTTCGCCTGCAACTCCTCTTCTTCTTCCGGCCGTAGCCGGGCGTTGGCGATCTCTTCAGATTGGGCTTCCAGCAGCCCTCTTTGCCGTTTGCGCCCCTCCAGGAGTTCGCGCGCCTGTTTCAAACAATTGCAGGCGCTCGCCATGTCGTGAAATTTCGCGCTCATCGCTTCGGCTGATCCGGCCAATGCCCCGAAACCGTCCAGCAAAGAGAGATGCGTTTCAGGTCGAAGCAGCGTGTGGTGCTCGTGTTGGCCGTAAATATGGACGAGAGCGCTTCCCACTTCCGCCAATAGATTGAGCGGAACGAGACTACCGCCGAGATAGATGCGATTTTTCCCGGACCGGCTGAGCACCCGTTTGATGACCAACTCGTCATCGAATTCGTATCCCGCCTCCTTGAGTCTGGAACTTACGAAATCAGGCACGCCGTCGAACAACGCCTCCACGGCCGCCTCGTCTTGCCCGTGCCGGATAACGTCCGATGTCACGCGCTCGCCTGAGATCGCCCCCAGCGCATCGAGGACGATCGATTTACCGGCGCCGGTTTCTCCGGTCAGGATGTTCAGCCCGGGACCAAGCTCAAGCGCCGCCTCGTCGATGACTGCGAAATTCTTGATCCGGAGCTCGCGCAGCATAGGAGCGCTCTTACCGCTCTCCCCATTTCAACTTGGTGCGCAGGACATCGTAATAGCTTCGCGACGGAAGCCGGATCAGCGAGACCGGCATGCCATAGTCGCGGGCTTCCACTTTGTCTCCGTTATTGAGGCGCACCCCCTGTTGTCCGTCGGGGCTCAAGAACACGGTATCGCCAAAAGACCGCAAGGTGACCTGGACTGTTGCATCACTCCGAACCACGATCGGGCGATTGGTCAAGGTGTGCGGGCAGATGGGACAGAGGATCACGGCGCCCAGAGTGGGCTCGAGGATCGGTCCTCCCGCCGCCAGCGAATAAGCCGTGGAACCGGTGGGCGTCGAGATGATCAGGCCGTCGGCCCGGTAAGTGCAAAGATAATCGTCGCCGACCAACGTTTCCAGGTCGATGATCCGGCTGCGCGCTCCCTTGGTAATGACCGCGTCATTAAGCACGCGAAATTTATGCGGCTTCCCCTTTCCGTTCTGAACCCGAATCTCCAGTGTCATCCGCTTTTCAACGTCGTAATCGCCTTCCAAGGTCCTGGCCAGCACCGACTCCAGTTCACCGACAGCAACCTCGGTGATAAACCCCAGGCCACCCAGGTTGACCCCGAGAATCGGCACATCGGGCCGCTCGACCAGTGGCGCGATGTTCAGCAAGGTTCCGTCGCCGCCGAGAGAGACGATCAAATCCGCCTGGCGGGCCATCTCCTTTTTCGTGCAGGGGGTGGCCGCGTCGCGAATTACCCCGTTTTCGACCAGGACTTTTTTTCCTCTCTGTTGGAGCCATGGAATAAGCCAGCGAACCGTCTCGGTAGCTTTCGGCTCTTGATATTTTGCGACCAACCCAACGTTGCGAATCATCGATCAACCTTCCCCGGCGTACTGATTGATTAGGTTTAGGCTCAGATTGAGGTTGAGAGTATTCGAACCTCGAACTCCCTGAGCCTTAGCTCTCGGCCTTAACCTGACCTTTTTAGACCTCCCTCTCAACCGTAGCCTTAACCTCAGCCTCGCTGATTATCAAACCACCAGATTCCTCAGGCGCGAGCTAAGGTAGTCCACTAGCATAACCAGCGCGATTAGAACAAGCACGATGGCGGCGGCTTCCTGGTACTGAAACGTGCGAAAACTCGTGTTCATCAAGTAGCCGATCCCGCCGGCGCCGATGATGCCGAGAACCGACGCGGCGCGGATGTTGGTCTCCAGCCGGTAAAGGGAAAATGAGATCAGATCCGGCAAGATTTGCGGCAACACCGCGAAGGAGAGAATCTGGCTGTAGCCGGCGCCGGTGGCGCGGATCGCCTCGACGACGCCTTCGTCGATGTTCTCCACCGATTCGGACAGCAGCTTCCCGAGCACGGTCGCCGTGTGAATGGCAAGGGCGAGCGTGCCGGCAAAGGCGCCCAGGCCGACAGCGGCGACGAAGAGAAGCGCGAGCGCCAAATCGGGAATCGTGCGCAGCAAGTTCAACAGGGTGCGCACGCTGTGGTAAACAAGTGGATGCGGCGTGGTATTGCGCGCGGCGAGAAACCCAATGGGAAACGCGGCCAGTAGGGCGAGAAAAGTTCCCGCCACGGCCATCTGCACCGTCTCCAGGGTTGCGCCGACGATCGTCTGGGGAAACGTGTTGTTCCACCACCGCTGCTTAACTCGCGCCGCTTGTTCGGAGAGCGGGGCCGGCAGTAACAATTCGGCCAGCGAGAAGCCTTCCGGGATGAAGTAACTCTCCGCATTGGTTATTTTGGAAAAATCGGGAGGCAGCATGCGTCCGAAGGTGACGCCGATCTGCGGAATTCCCGCGATTAACTCACCCGGCCTGAACTTCGCTCCCTGGAAAGACCACACGATAACGATCAGAACCAACCCGAGGAGAGCAAAGAACTTCGCGCCATGCTTCGGCGCCGGCGGCGCTTCGGCAAAGATATC
>JBOHVS010000094.1:0-19830 GCA_050735975.1 Binatia bacterium
ATTGTCGTTAGAACCGACCCGATCCAGATTCAGTACTTCAGCCCAGATCTTTGCTAGTGCTTTTTCGACCGGAGTGCGAGGAGCAGCAAAGCTCTCTTCCAGTTCCCTTCTGCTCCCATCCCGCGACTGGAGAGTGCTTGGGTTCAGCTTGCCGTTGGGAGGGAGTGGCAGAGCATCGATCTCTGGCTTTCCAAATTCGACAAAGGTGTTGGTTGGAACCACATCGTTGCGTCGGGTCGAATGTTGATTTCGTTTTTCTTCAGACAGCAGCGGTAGCGACGAGGTCGGCCGCTCTGGGTTGGAGGCTATGGCCTCAAGCAAATTTTGGTAATACGCCAGCATCGGGCTAATCGTGGAAGGCTCGAACAAATCGCGGTTGTAAACCAACAAGAACCAAAGATCTCCCTGCCCGTCCCCGCTATAGAGAGTCAAGTCGAACTTGGACTCAATCTCAGTGTGTGAGAGCGTCTCAATTTTCAAGCCCGCCAGTTCGAACACGCGGTCCGGAACGTTGACCATGTTAAAAAGTACCTGAAATAGGGGCGTCCGGCTGAGGTCGCGCTCGGGTCGGAGCTCTTCCAGCAGTTTTTCAAATGGCACATCCTGATGCGCATAGGCATCCAGGCAAACGCGCCGCACCCGGCCAAGTATTTCCCTGAACGTAGGGTTACCCGACAGGTCTGCACGCAGCACTAGCGTATTGACAAAGAAACCGATCAAGCCCTCAATTTCAGCCCGATTGCGGCCCGCTATCGGGGCGCCCACGGCAATGTCGTCCTGCCCCGTGAGCCGATGCAGCAAAGTCTGAAAGGCTGCCAGCAAGGTCATAAAAAGACTGACCCCTTCCTTGCGGCTCAAAGCCTTGAGAGCTTCGGTGAGTTCTTTAGGCAGCACCAGAGATTGGCGCCGTCCCCGAAAACTCTGCACATGCGGGCGCGGCCGATCGGTCGGCAACTGCAAGGTGGAGAGATTCTCGAGCTGCTTTGTCCAGTAGGAAAGCTGAGTCTCTAAGACTTCTCCTTTTAGCCAATTACGCTGCCAAATCGCGTAGTCCACGTACTGAATCGGCAACTCCGGCAGAGACAAGGCTTTTCCGCAGGCGTAAGAGTCGTAAAGGACCGAGAGCTCCCGGAAAAGAATCCCCATCGACCAGCCGTCAGAAACAATGTGATGCAAAGTCACAAATAAAATGTGTTCCTCTTGATGCAATCGAAGGAGAGTCGTTCGGATCAACGGTCCTCGGCTCAGATCGAAAGGCCGGCGGGCCTCTTCGGCCGCAAGACGGCGCGCCTCATGCTCGCGGTCACTCTCAGCACGCTCGCTTAAGGGGACAGTCCCCATTCCGGAAAGGGGACTGTCCCCCTTGCTTAGATCGATTATCGGTAAGCCGACGGTCAATTCGGAGGCGACCACTTGATGCGGGAAGCCTTCTACGCTCCTAAACTTCGCCCGCAGTGGTTCATGGCGCCGAACGATCTCGTTGAGGCTCCGCTCCAGGGCAGGAACATCGAGGCAACCCGTCAAACGGAACGCTCGCGGCATGTTGTAGACCGTACTGCCCGGCTCCAGTTGGTCCAAAAACCACAGCCTCTGCTGGCCAAAAGAAAGCGGCAGTTCTCCGGGTCGAGAGACAGGGCGCAAGCTCGGCGTATGCCTTTTCCCGTTTGAACCGAGCTCTTCCTCGATACAGCGTGCCAGACCGCCTAAGGTAGGCCACTCGAACAGACGCCGAACCGGCAAATCGATCTGCAAAAGATCCTGCAGGCGTGCGATCACCTGGGTAGCTTGAAGGGAATGGCCGCCGAGATCGAAGAAGTTGTCATGGATGCCGACTTGCTCCACCCTAAGAAGGTCAGCCCAGATACCTGCCAACAATTCCTCCGTCGAAGTACGAGGAGCAACATAGCTCACTCCAGACGTTAAACGAGACTCCTCAAGTCCTGACAGCGCTTGCCTGTCTATTTTGCCGTGGGGAGTGACCGGCAGAGCGTCCAGGACAACCAACGCTGAGGGCACCATGTAATCGGGGAGCCTCTCTCTCAGGAAGCTTCTCAATTCATCGATCGAGAGTGCATCATCGTTAAGGGCAGGCAACGGACGGATAGAAGCGCCGTTCTCTTGCTTATCGATTAACCTTCTTTCTTGTGACGGCCGGATCGCATAGACATAACAAAGCGGGGTTCCCGCCAGGAGAAGTTCCTGATCTATAAGCAACTCGAAACCGTGGCTTTCAAGCAGAGAGGTAATGGCGGTAAGGTTCTCCTTCACGTCGACTTCCACGACGATTTGTTCAATCTTCCGCCAATCGGCGTCTTTTATGCCGTTGAGAACATCCAGCTCGCTTTTCTCCACGTTGACCTTCAGTAAATCAATCGTCTCGATATTTTCTTGTTCGATGATTGCCGACAGGGTGCGAAGCTCAGCGGTAAAGATTTGCGGCACAAATCGCCCCTTCAAGATGGCGTCGGCATGCCCGACGAGCTCGGCCATCCCGGAGACGCCGGCTTTTTCCTGGTTGATCATGAAAGTCTTGACGACTTCTTTTTCCTTTTGCGCGTCGGCGTAAAATCCCGAAAGTAACGAAAATCCCGGGAAGAAGGTAAACTCCGCGGTCTTTCCTTGATCGGACAGTCCATAGTTGAATAGCTTGACGCCGGAGGCGCATAGAGCCACATTGGCCCGCAGAATTTCAAACACCGCTGAATTGGGCTCGAAGGAGTAAACCTCCAGATCCTTGGCAATTTGATTGGCAAAGAGGGTAAACAATCCGATATTCGCTCCCACATCGAATACGCAGTCGCCGTCCTTAATGGTGATTCCGTGCCTCAGGTATGCCTGACGTACGAAGATCTCCTCGTAGAGGTAATCGGTCTCGTTTTTGTTGAGGTGCGCGACCGAGGCTCCGTTGGGAAGTCGGTAGCGTGGCTTGCCGGCGATCGTGGGGGCACGGTCCTGACTGGGAACCACGAAGCCGATCAGTCGCTTCTGCCCGACGCCGTCCCCGTGCGCGAGAACAACGGCTTCCCGAACGGCCGGGTGCTGTTTCAACACCGCCTCAATCTCCCCCGGCTCGACGCGGAATCCGCGGATCTTCACCTGTTGGTCGCTGCGGCCCAAGAATTCGATGTTGCCGTCGCGCAAGCAGCGGCCTAAATCTCCGCTCTTGTACATCCGTCGCCCCGGCTCCGTACTGAATGGATCGGGAACAAATCTCTCCGCGGTGAGGTCGGGCCGATTGAGATAGCCTCGAGTTAGACTAAGACCCGCAATGTACAGCTCGCCGGGTACGCCGATAGGAACAGGGTTCAAATACCGGTCGAGCAAGTAAATCTCGACATTTGAGAGCGGGCGACCAAGCGGAAGAGTGCCCGAGTTGGGAGAGAGGGACTCTTGTTCCATCCGATAAGTAAGTACACCGATAGTGGTCTCGGTAGGTCCATAGTGATTGACGACAGTTAAATAGGGGGCTTGTCTTTGAACATCTGTAACCCATTCCATATTTGCCGACTCGCCCCCGAGAATGAGCATTTTTCGCGGCAAGACTCGTTGGTGGTGGGAGACTGTCTGTAACGCCGCAAGATGGGAGGGAACAATTTTTAGATAATCGATCGGATGGCGGCTCATATAATCTGCCATCGCATTCGCATCGGATACTCTGTCCTGAGAGATGACGTGGAGAGAGCCACCCGTGCACAATGAGGAAAAGACAACTGTGTTTCCCAAATCAGCGGCAAGCGTAGAAACGCTGGCAAAACTGCCGGTCCCATCGAGCGCCAACCGGTCAAGAATGGCAAAGATGTAGTTGGTGAGTTGCCGATGCTCAACCGCGACCCCTTTGGGATAACCCGTAGAACCGGAAGTGTAGATTACATAGGCCAAGTTCTCCGCTGTTGCCACGCTGTGAGGGTTCTCTTGGCTCTCTTGAGCGATAACCGCTCGGTCTGTGTCCAGGCAGACGACAGTTGGATTGCGGATTGCGAATTGCGAATTGCGGATGGCAGACGGCCCAAGCGAAGACTGTGTTTTTATCGCCCCTCCCTCTTCCGTCTCCGGTCCATCTAGGCCGGTCGTCAGTCTTCTGTCAGACGTTCTCTCAGGCAACTGTTCGATGAGTTTACTCTGGGTCAACAGCAGCGCCGCTTGTGCGTCGTGCAACATGTGAGCGAGGCGTTCCTTAGGGTAGCTCGGGTCCACGGGTACATAGGCCCCTCCGGCCTTGAGGACCCCCAGCAGACCTATAACCATTTCGATGGAGCGCTCCATGCAGATGCCTACCCGGACTTCGGCTTCTACGCCGAATCTCTGAAGATAGTGAGCCAGCTGATTGGCCCGCTGATTGAGTTCCCGGTAGGTGAGTCGTGTTTCTTCAAAGACCACCGCAACAGCATCAGGAGTTCTCTCCACCTGCTCTTCGAACAATTGGTGCAAGCACTTCTCTCGGGGATAATCTTTTTTCGTGTCGTTCCATTCCACCAAGAGTTGATGCACCTCGGCAGCGGTGAGCATCGCCAAGTCGGAAAGGCGGCGCTCAGGATCCAACACGATGGCTCTGAGAAGAACCTGAAAGTGATTTAGCATCCTGGCGATGGTAGCGGCATCGAACAGATCGGAATCGTAAACGAATGTTAGATGAGTTCCGTCATCGCGCTCCCTGATGTAAAACTCAATATCGAATTGCGGGACCCAGCTGAACGTTTTAATCGGCTCAACGGCCAGCCGATCGAGTTCAAGTCCGGCCTCTTTAAAGTTGTACATATTGATGAACACTTGAAAGATCGGTGTTCGAGTCAGATCCCGCTCCGGCTGCAACTCCTCCACCAGTTTGTCGAAGGGGAGATCCTGGTGATCGTAGGCTCCGAGCGCGACCTCCCGAACCCTCCTCAAAAGTTCCCGGAACGTAGGGTTTCCCGAGACATCCGTTCGCAAGGCGAGAGAATTCAAAAACAAACCGATAAGACTCTCCGTCTCGGAACGGTCTCTTCCCGCCACCGGAGTGCCGACGACAATGTCGGTTTCATTCGTAATTCGATGCAACAGCGTTTGAAAAGCCCCGAGGAAAGTCATGAACAAGGTCACCCCAGCTTTGCGGCTAAGAGCCTCCAGGTCGGCCGTTAAACTGTTCGAGAGACGGACACTTTGCCGTCCTCCGCGGCGGCCCTGCAGCGGCACTCGGGGATGGTCGGTGAGCAAATTCAAACGGGCCGGAGCGCCTTTTAATCGCTCTTTCCAATAGGCCAGCCGGCTGTCAAGCTCCGCGCCCTGAAAGGTCTCCCGCTGCCAGAGCGCATAGTGCTTGTATTGAATCGATAGAGGAGGGAGCGGAGAGGATTTGCCGGCCGAAAAGGCTTGATAAAGAACGGCAAATTCCCGAAAAAACAGCGCGAAACACCAATGGTCCCAGGCGATGTGATGTCCATTCAAAAACAAAACATGTTGATCCGCGCTCAGTCGCAATAATGTAGCCCGCAGCAAAAGGTCATTGGCTAGATCAAAAGGACGCCGCCGCTCCTCTTCAAAGACCTGTTGGACTTCCCTCTCCAAATCCACGGCGGGTTTTCGTGATAGGTCCAAAATGGATACCCGGAAAGACTCCTGGTCAGCAATCAGCTGGAGCGGCTTGCCCTTGCTTAACTGAAACGTCGTACGCAGGGCCTCATGTCTTCGCACAATCTCTGCAAGCGATCGTTCCAGGGCGTCGATATTCAATGGCCCGGTGAGGCGAAACCCACAGGAGATGCGATAGGCTAAATTGTCGGGCTCTAGCCGACTAAGAAACCAGAATCGCTCCTGAGAGAAGGAGAGAGGATATCCTTCATGAAGGACTTGCGGTGATATCGGCGCGACCGTGGTCCCGACTTTCCCCTCACGCGCTGATTCGATGCGTTCAGCCAGTCCCGCTAAAGTCGACGCCTCGAATAGACTTCGCAACGGCGACTCCAGCCCAAAAGCGCCACGAATCCGAGCGGCAAGCTGTGTCGCCAAAAGCGAATGGCCGCCGAGATCGAAGAAGTTGTCATGGATGCCAACCCGATCCACGCGTAGCACTTCGACCCACATGGCGGCCAACGCTTCCTCCCTCGGAGTTCGGGGACTAACGAAAGTTTTCTCCAGCTCGGGTCCAATACCGTCCGGCGGCGGCAATGCTCGGCGGTCGATCTTGCCGTTGGGGCTCAGTGGAAGCGCATCGATTATCACAATGGCGGAAGGTAGCATCTGTTCCGGCACCTTCTCTTTAAGGAACATGCGCATCTCGGCAGCGGACACAGCGAGCTTCTGCTTCGCGACGACATAGGCGACCAGCCGCTTGTCTCCGGGTACGTCGTCTCGAACCAGGACGACTGCCTGCCGAACCGAAGAGTGTTGTCTCAAAGTCGCCTCGATCTCTCCCGGTTCAATGCGGACTCCGCGGATCTTCACCTGATGGTCGATCCGGCCCAGGAACTCGATGTTACCGTCGGGGAGATATCTTGCCAGGTCTCCAGTTTTGTACAGGCGGGCGCCCCGCTCATCGCTGAAATGGTTGGGAATGAATTTCTCCGCGGTAAGATCAGGGGCGTTCAGATAGCCTCTGGCCAGGCCGACACCGCCGATGTGCAATTCGCCCGGCACGCCCACCGGGACCGCCTGCAATTGCGAGTTCAGCAGGTAAATCCGAATGTTCGCAATTGGACGGCCAATGGGCACGGACCGGTAGTTGTTTTCCGGCAGGCATCTCCAGAAGGTCACGTCGACGGCAGCTTCCGTAGGTCCATAGAGGTTGTGCAATTCGGCGTCGAGATGGGCGAAGAAACGCTCTGCGAGTTCTAAAGGCAACTTCTCACCGCTACAGATGACGCGCCTCAGACAACTGCAAGCCTCTAAATCCTCCTGTTCGAGGAAAACTTGGAGCACGGAGGGAACAAAATGAAGCGTGGTGATCTTTTGCTCAGCAATCAGCTTTACCAGGTAGGGGCTGTCTTGATGACCGCCGGGCCGGGCTATCACCAAACAGGCTCCGGTCAACAGGGGCCAGAAAAATTCCCATACGGATACATCGAAACTGAAGGGCGTCTTCTGCAGGACTCGATCGGTGCTGGACAATCGATAGGCATCTTGCATCCAGAGTAAGCGATTGCAGATCGCTCTATGGGTATTCATGGCGCCCTTCGGCGTCCCGGTTGATCCTGAGGTGAAGATTGCATACGCCAGATTCTCCGGCGCCGGGCCGCTGCTTGGATTTTCCACGCTCTCCTCGGCGATGGCCTCCCAATCTGTGTCTAGGCAAATCACAGTTGGATTGCGGATGTCAGATAGCCGAAGCGAAGACTGGGGAGCGATAACCGGAGACTGTGTTTTTATCGCTCCTCGGTCTTCTGTCTCCGGTCCGTCCAGGCCGGTCGCCAGTTTTCTGCCAGCCGTTCTCTCAGGCAATTGTTCGATGAGTTTACTCTGGGTTAACAGCACAGGCGCTTGGGTGTCCTCGATCATGAAGGCCAAGCGCGCTTTTGGATACGTCGGCTCTAAAGGCACATAGGCCCCGCCCGCTTTGAGAATACCCAAAAGCCCTACTATCATGTCCAACGAACGCTCCATGCAGATGCCTACCAGCACTTCAGGACCTACCCCCAGCTTGCGCAAATGGTGCGCTAGCTGGTTGGCACGGCGGTTCAGCTCCCGGTAGGTCAATTTCTGCTCCCGGCCAGATCCTGAGGGTGTTGAAAGGCTGGTCGAAGGAAAGACCACTGCAACGGCATCCGGCGTCCGCTCGACCTGTGCTTCGAACATCTCATGGATGCACTTATCCTGCGGGTAATTTCTTTTGGTGTCATTCCATTCGACTAACAATTGCGTTCTTTCCGCCGCGGTCAGTACCGGTAAGTCGGACAGCCGCTGGTCTGGCTTTTCGACCAGGCTCGTCAATAGAGTCTGGAAATGATCCACCATCCGACTGATGGTGCTTCCATCAAAAAGATCCGTTTTGTATTGTATCGATCCCCTCAGCGAATCCGCCTCCTCGAGCATCGATAGAGTCAGATCAAACTTTGCCGCCTCGCTGTCCACCGTCAGAGGAGTCACAGTTAGGCCTGTAAACCGCGGCGCCGCTGTCATTTGAGCGTTCTGCAGAACGAACATCACCTGAAACAAGGGGTTACGGCTCAAGTCCCGTTGCGGCTCCAACTCTTCGACTAGCTTCTCAAACGGCAAATCCTGATGCTCATACGCACCCAAACATACGTCGCGCACTTGTCCAAGCAGCTCCAGGAAAGTGGGGTTGCCCGATAGATTGCTGCGCAACACCAGGGTATTGACGAAAAATCCGATCAGACCCTCGATCTCGGGCCGATTGCGATTGGCAATTGGAGTGCCGACGCAGATGTCGGCCTCTCCAGTGTAACGGTAGAGCAGGATCTGAAAGGCCGCCAACAACGTCATGAACAGAGTAACCCCTTCCTTGCGGCTCAAGGTCTTGAGCTTCTCGGAAAGATCTTTAGGCAGTACCCAAGACTGCCGCGCACCCCGGTAGCTCTGCATCCCTGCTCGCGGCCGGTCGGCCGGTAACTCCAGCGCCGGGAGAATGTAGTTCAACTGTTGTTTCCAATATGAAAGTTGGTTCTCGAGAATCTGCCCCTGCAGCCAATCTCTTTGCCAGACTGCAAAGTCGGCATATTGGATGGGAAGGGAAGCAAGCGGCGACGGATTTCCTTGGTAGAAGGCTCGGTAAAGAGCAGACAGCTCACGAAAGAGAACCTGCAGAGACCAACCGTCTGAGACTATGTGGTGCATGGTGATCAGCAGGATGTGCTCCGCTTCACTCAGTCGCAGCAACCGTGCGCGCAGTAACGGCAATCGGCTCAGGTCAAAAGGCCGCCGGGCTTCCTCGCTTGCCAGCCGCATTGCCTCGCTCTCCCGATCAGCCTCGGCTCTACAACTCAGGTCCACGACCGGCACCGTTAGGCTCAGGGTCGCGGCGATCATCTGCATTGGTTGACCATCCACGACGGAAAAGGAAGTTCGCAGCGCCTCGTGCCGGAGCACGATTTCATTCAGGCTTTGCTCCAGGGCCGCCAAATTCAGCGCACCTGCCAGGCGGAACGCGGCCGCAATGTTGTAGACAGGAGTCGAAGGTTCGAGCTGGGCCAAAAACCACAGCCGTTGCTGCGCAAACGAGAGCGGAAATTCTCTGTACCGAGAGACCGGCCCTAGGCCCGGAGTCGGCCGTTTTCCGTTTGAACCGAGCTCTTCCTCGATACAGCGCGCCAGACCGCTTATGGTGGGGCGCTCAAATAGACGGCGCAACGGCAAATCCACCTGAAAGAGATCCCGCAGACGGGAAATGACCTGGGTCGCCTGAAGAGAATGTCCGCCCAACTCGAAAAAATTGTCGTCAAGGCTTATTCGGTCCAGCTTGAAAAGATCGCGCCAAATGTCGGCAACCGCTTTTTCTACCGGAGCGCTTGGAGCGATAAAAGCGCGTTCCGAATTCCCTCGCGTTGGTTCGGGATCGGGAAGCGCGCGCCGATCGATTTTTCTATTGACTGTAAGCGGCAGCTTATCGAGTAATACGAAACGCGAAGGCACCATGTACTCCGGCAGCTTCCGTCGAAGAAAATTCCTGAGTTCCTCGGATGTGAGAGTTCGGTCAGGTTTCGATACCACATAAGCCACCAGCAGCTGCCTGCGCCATGCATCATCTCGCCCCAATACTACGCTTTCCTTGACAGCCGGATGTTGGTCCAATGCAGCCTCGACCTCAACCGCTTCGATGCGGAAACCGCGAATCTTGAATTGATGATCGAGGCGTCCAAGAAACTCGAGATTTCCATCCGTCCGGTAGCGGCCCCGGTCACCGGTCTTATAAAGTCGCGCGCCGGGCTGACTGTTGAAAGGATCGGGGATAAACCGCTCCGCGGTGAGCTCAGGCGAATTCATATAGCCGCGTGCCAGCCCCAACCCGCCAATATAAATCTCGCCGGGAATGCCAGTTGGAGTAAGATTGAGATGGCTGTCCAGGACGCGCATGCGAGCATTCGGAATCGGCCCGCCGAGAGGAGCTATATCCCGGTCGCGCTCGTTCTCACCTTCCCCGACATAACAGTAACTACTTGTCATCGTGCATTCCGTCGGTCCGTATTGGTTCACGAGCTTCGTCCTGGGCCCGAAGACCTCCTTTGCCTTTTGGCAACTTGTCATGGGCAGAGCCTCGCCACTCACGAGGATGAGACGCACCGATTCATAAATTCGCTCGCCGCCGGATGCCGCCTCGAGGAGCCCGTTCAACAGGGTAGGGACGATACTTAAAATGCAACTCACACCATGCTCTTGAATTTTATTGAGGAGAGCAGCGGGAGCCTTGGCATCAAAGTCCCTGACAACTACCACTCGGGCGCCCGCAGTGAGGGAGCCGATCAGGTCTCGCACCGAAGCATCAAACGCGAAGGACGGCAGCTGGAGAATGGCGTCAGCACTACTGAGATCGTACGTGGCGCGCAGATAGGACAGGTAATTGACTATTCCTCCGTGACAGCCAAGCACACCCTTGGGCATGCCAGTGGAACCGGAGGTGTACATGACGTAAGCGAGGTTATCCGGCTCGACCATGATCGCGGGATTATTTTCCCGCTCGGGCTCGAATAGGGCGTGGTCTCCATCCAAGCAAAGTATTTTGATTTGAGAACCCCTATCGTCTGTCACGACAGGCTTCGATCTTCCATCTTCAAATAGCTTTTCCAGCAGTCGTTCTTGAGTCAGCAAGAGCTTCACCTGCGCATCTTCAAGCATGAAAGCTAGTCGCTCGTTCGGATACTCAGGGTCCAACGGAACATAGCAGCTGCCCGATTTGAGTACGGCCAGGATGCCAACGACCATCTCTAGCGAGCGGTCCAGGCATATACCTACCGGCACCTCAGGCCCTGCTCCGAACTTTCGGAGGCAATGCGCCAACCGATTTGCCCGATAGTTTAATTCCTGATAGGTGAGTTGTTGGTTTTCGAAGACGACGGCGACGGCATCGGGCGACCGCTCCACTTGCCCCTCGAAGAGTTGTTGGATGCTGCGATTTTCGCGCTCCGTCAAAGGTGCTGCGCCCGTTTTCAACGCTAGCGTCTCTTCCGCAACCGTTAATAGCGGCAGTTCCGACAACCGCCGCGCGGCATTTGCGACGATGCCTTCGAGGAGGTTTTGGAAATGCTCTCCCATCCGGCTAATGATCGCTCTATCGAAAAGATCGACGTTGTAGCGAAACAAGCAACGAAACCCGTCCGGTTTCTCAATGATGTAAAGCGCCAGATCAAACTTCGATAGTTCGGAGTCGAATTCAAACGGCTCTATGTTGAGTCCCCTTAACTTGACGGTTTCGTCGGAAAAGTTCCTCAACTGGAACATTACCTGGAACAGCGGCGAGCGGCTAAGGTCGCGGTCCGGCTGGAGCTCTTCTACCAGCTTTTCAAACGGAAGATTCTGGTGTTCGTACCCTCCCAGCGCCACTTTGCGCACGCGGCCGAGTAGATCCGTAAACGTGGGATTCCCGGAGAGGTCAGTACGCAGCACCAGCGTGTTGACGAAAAATCCGATCAAAGCCTCCAGCTCTATTCTGTTGCGCCCGGCAATAGGGCAGCCGACGACCACATCGGTTTGGCCCGTATAGCGGTAAAGCAAAGTTTTGAACGCCGCCAGCAGCGTCATGAACAGCGTAACGTTTTCCCTATAGGAAAGTGATTTGAGAAGGTCCGCAATCTGGCCGGGAATAAGAATCGCGTATCGTGCGCCGGTGAAAGTTTGCACCGGCGGCCTTGGATGGTCGGTTGGCAGCTCGAGTAGTTGGGGTGCATTCTCGAGCTGTCTTTTCCAATAAGAAAGCTCCGCTTGCAGCGTTTCTCCTTTCAGCCACTCTCTCTGCCAGGCGGTAAAATCCGCGTACTGAATCGGGAGATCCGGGAGTGGCGACGGCTTTTCCTCCAAGAAGGCCTCGTAGAGGGCCGCCAGCTCCCGAAAGAGCACCGCCATGGACCAGCCATCCCAGACAATATGATGGATCACGAGCAGCAGAACGTGCTCTTTCTCAGCGATCCGCAGCACGCTCATCCGCAGGAGGGGACCGTTGTTTAGATCGAAAGGCCGCCGCGACTCCTGTGAAACCAGGCGCGCCGCCTCGAGTTCACGCGCAGGCGGGTCGAGTTCGCCCAGATCCACGACGCGCGCCTTTACCTGTAAGCTATTGGCAATGACCTGGATTGGTTTGTCCTCGGAAAGCGAAAAGGTGGTACGCAGAATCTCGTGACGGCACACGATCTCGTTCAGGCTTCGCTCTAGCGCGACCACGTTGAGCGGTCCGCGCAACCGGTAAGCGACCGGCAAATTGTAAACTCCTGTCCCCGGTTCCAGCTGCTCGATGAACCAGAGACGCTGCTGGGCAAAAGATAGCGGAAAAACAAATCCTTCCTGTATCATCATATTTCCTAGAAAAGGTCGTCGTCAGGAAAACTTCAAGCGTTGCAATCGCCGTGGCAGGGGGGAGATCGTTGATATGTCTGGCGTAGAATGTTGACCGCGCCGATTCTTCGCTTCCACAATCATTTCGGCAAATCTGGCCAAGGTCGGCTTTTCGAAGAGCGCGCGAAGAAATATCTCTACACCGAAGGTTTCACGTACACGCGAGATGACCTGGATTGCAGATAGGGAATGGCCGCCCAGATGAAAGAAGTTATCATGGATGCCGATCCGCCGGAGCTTGAGAACGTCGGCCCAGATTCCGGCTAGGCTTTCCTCAACGTGGGTCCGCGGAGCGACGAAGTTCTCTTCCAGTTTCAGCCCGTTCTGGTCTGGGACGGGAAGCGCGCCGCGGTCTAACTTGCCATGCGGAGTTTTCGGCAACGCGCGCATCAACACGAAAGTCGACGGCGCCATATAATGGGGCAATTTTTCCTTGAGAAAACGGTCCAGCTCTCTAGTGCTGGGCGGAGCGTCCTGGTCAGGGACGAGATAGGCGACCAGGCGCTTATCGCCCGACGCGTCCTCCCTGGACAGGACCATAGCTTGCCGGATAGACGGGTGCTGTTGGAGCACCGCCTCGATTTCCCCCAGCTCAATCCGAAAGCCGCGAATCTTTACTTGATGGTCATTGCGGCCGAGGAATTCAATGTTCCCGTCAGGCAAATATCGAGCGAGATCGCCCGTCTGATACAATCGGGCCCCCGGGCGGCCGGAGAAAGGATCAGGAATGAACTTCTCGGCAGTCAGTTCGACGCGGTTGAGGTAACCACGGGCCAACCCGGCCCCGCCGACGTAAATCTCACTGCTCACTCCGACCGGAACAGTCTGAAAGTCCGAGTCGAGTATGTAAATCTGGGTATTGGCCATCGGACGCCCCAGAGGAACGGTGGCGGAACGAATACCCTGGTCCTTCTCCACTTGATGAGCAATCACCCCGACCGTGGTTTCCGTCGGACCGTAATGATTCAAGACGACGCAGTCCGGAGCCAGCGTATGAACCGTCTCAATCAAGGACCAGTTGCACGCCTCCCCACCCACCACCAGCCGCTTCCGCGGCAGGATATATTCTGGTTTGCCCGAAGCGAGCAATGCAGCGAGGTGAGACGGAGCGATCTTGAGCAAGTCGATCGACCGCCGGCGGAAATATTCGCCAATACGGTGGGCGTCCAAGGCCGAGTCTTCCGACAAGATGTGCAAGCAGCCACCCGAAACTAACGACGGAAAAATAACCGATTGACTTGCATCGACGGAAAGCGGTTGAACCAGGGCGAGGCTGGCGCCATTCTCAAATTCACACCGATCACGGAAAGCCTGTACGTAATTTAGGATCTGCTTATGCTCAATAAGGACTCCCTTTGGTATTCCCGTCGAACCGGACGTGTAAATCACATAGGCCAGGTTCTCGGCTCTCGCCTGGTTAACTGGATTTTCCTCACTCTCTCGAGCGATCTTCTCGCAGTCTGTATCCAGGCAGACGACAGTTGGATTGCGGATGGCGGATTGCGAATTGCGGATGGCAGATGGCCCAAGCGAAGACTGTGTTTTTATCGCTCGTCCGTCTTCTGTCTCCGGTCCGTCTCGGCCGGTCGCCAGTTTTCTGTCAGCCGTTCTCTCGGGCAATTGTTCGATGAGTTTACTTTGGGTCAGCAGCACCGGGGCTTGGGTATCTTCCAGTATAAATGCCAAGCGCGCCTGCGGATAGGTCGGATCCAGAGGCACATAAGCACCGCCGGTCTTGAGAATACCAAGCAAGGCGATGATCATCTCCAGGGAGCGTTCCATGCAAATACCGACCAGCGCTTCCGGTCCCACGCCGAGGGTTCTAAGATAATGTGCCAACTGATTGGCCCGGCGGTTCAGCTCCTGGTAGGTGAGCTGTTGGTTTTCAAAGACGATGGCGAGAGTTTCGGGCGAACGCGCTACCTGCTCCTCGAAGAGTTCGTGGATGCACCTATCCCTCGGGTAGTCTCTCTTGGTGTCATTCCATTCCGCCAGCAGTTGCCGTTTTTCCGCCGGAGTCAGTATCGCCAGATCTGAAATCCGCTGTTCAGGATCAGCCGCAATGCCTTCGAGGAGCGTGCTGAAATGGTCTCCCATCCGGCTGATGGTCGATTGATCGAAAAGGTCAACGTTGTAACGAAACAAGCAGGAAAGCCCTTCCGATTTCTCGATGATGTCGAGCGCGATATCGAACCTGGCTATTCCGGTGTCGAACTCAGAATCCTCGACACTTAGACCGACCAGGTTCAAGGGTTCCTTATGAAAGTTCCTCAATTGGAAGAGCACCTGAAACAGCGGCGAGCGGCTAAGATCCCTCTCCGGCTGGAGCTCTTCGACCAGCTTTTCAAACGGCAGATTCTCGTGTTCGTAAGCTCCGAGCGCTACCCCTCGCACCCGCCTAAGAAGTGCCGTAAATGTGGGATTGCCTGATAGATCAGTGCGCAGTACCAAAGTGTTAACGAAAAACCCAATCAGCCCTTCCAACTCCATCCGATTGCGCCCCGCAATCGGGGTGCCGGCGACGATATCGTGCTGCCCTGTATAGCGGTAAAGCAACGCCTTGAACGCCGCCAGCAGCGTCATGAACAACGTAACGCCTTCCCTTTCGCATAACGACTTAAGGGCGGCACAGACTTCCTTCGATACCAAGATTGATTGCCGGGCCCCTCTGTAAGTCTGCGTCGACCGCCGGGGACGGTCGGTCGGCAGTTCAAGCAGTTGGGGAATACCGTTGAGCTGTTTTCTCCAGTACGAAAGCTCCGCTTCGAGAGTCTCTCCCTGCAGCCACTCTCTCTGCCAAACCGAAAAATCCGCATACTGAATCGGCAGCTCCGGCAGCGGCGAGGGCTTTTCCTCGAGCAATGCCGCGTAAAGGACCGTAAGCTCGCGACACAACACCGACATCGACCAGCCATCGGAGATAATGTGGTGCAGAACCAGCAGCAGAACGTGATCTTCGCCACTAACTTGCAGCAAAGTAGCTCTTAGCAATGGACCCCGGCTAAGGTCGAAGGGACGTTGGACCTCCTGAGCGGCGAGTCTGCTGATTTCTGCTGCATGACTCTGCTCAGGCAGACCACGCAGGTCTACCACCGGAAGCGTCAAGGTCAGAGTCGGAGCAATGACCTGAGCCGGTTGACCTGCCGCAACCGAGAAAGTCGTCCGCAAAACCTCATGGCGTTGGATCATCTCATTAAAGCTCTGTTCCAATGCCGCCACATAGAGCGGCCCGGTTACCCGAAAAGCTCTCGGGATATTGTAAACCGCGCTGCCGGGTTCCAACTGGTCCACAAACCACAATCGCTGCTGGGCGAACGAGAGCGGAGGGTTTTCGTCGCGTGAAACAGGCTGAAGCGGCGGTGGCGCAACGCGTGTGGCAGCGCCCGTTGCTTGAAGAAACCCGAGAATCTCCGCCTTACGGTCTCGGAGCTCGGCCTGAAGCGCCGGCGTCAGAACCGTTTTGGGAGCGCTGCAGCGCAGATGATCACCGTCAGCCCAGAGCTTGGCATCCAGGCTGTGCAGGTAAGTTATAAACTCGGCAGTCGTCACAATTCTATCTCTTCACGGTCATCGGTCATAGCGTAGGCGGAGGCCTGCGGTCCTTGTGTGATCCAGAGGGCTGCCACAACACGCCCGGCAAACCCCGCGACGGTGGGCGCGTCAAAGAGGCTACCTGGAGGGAGTTCGACCTCGAATGTGTCGCATACGCGGGAGATGACCTGAGTTACTTTGAGGGAGTGGCCTCCTGATTCAAAGAAATTGTCATAGATACCAACACGTTCTAGCCGCAATACCTCCGCCCAGATCGCTGCCAGCGTCTCCTCCACCTGGGTGCGCGGCGCCGCATAGCTCTTTTTCAGCTCGGGTCTGCTCTGATCGGGCGCCGGGAGCGCTCTTCGGTCAACCTTTCCGTTCGGCGTCAAGGGCAACCGATACAGGACCACGAATTGCGCGGGAAGCATGAACTCGGGTAATTTTTGCTGGAGAAAACTTCGTAGCTCCGCGGCATCGACGATTCGGTTCGCAGCCGGCACCGTATAGGCAACGATCCTTTTCTCCCCCGTTTCTTCCCGAACGGCCACCGCAACCATCGCTACGGACGGATGCTCGGCCAGTTGAGCCTCGATCTCAGCCAGCTCAATGCGAAAGCCGCGGAGCTTAACTTGGTTATCGACCCGTCCGAGAAACTCAATATTGCCGTCGGGGAGATAGCGGGCCAGATCCCCGGTCTTGTACAGGCGCTGTCCCGGTTCGGTGCCGAAGGGATGCGGAATGAACTTCTCCGCCGTCAGTTCGGGATTATTGAAATAGCCGCGCGCAAGGCCGTCTCCGCCGATATAGAGCTCCCCGGAAATTCCAATGGGCACCGGGCGCAAATGATCGTCCAACAAATAAACCTCGGTGTTGGCAATGGGACGACCAATTGGAACTGAATCACCGGCTTGCTCGATAGAGGTCATCTGATAACAACAGGTGAATGTAGTGTTCTCGGTCGGACCATAGCCGTTGATCAGCCGGCATCCGGGGAGTTCGCTTAGAACCTGCTTGGCGTGCGCCGCGGATAAAACGTCACCGCCCGCCAGAAGCTGTTTCACGCCGCTGAGATTTTGAACGTGATCCTCCGCCAGCAGTTGAAAAAGCGCCGAAGTGAGCCAGAGCGTGGTTATTCCCCTTCTCTCGATCGCTTCTGCCAGCTCTTTCAGCGAAGGCGTGTGGGCGGCCAATATTTCGAGTCTTGCGCCGTTAAGGAGCGCGGCCCAGATCTCGAACGTCGAGGCATCGAATGACAAGGGAGCGAATTGCAGGAAGACTTCTCTGTCGGTTAGCTGGGCATAATCGGTCCCTTTGACCAGCCGGGTAACGCCACGATGACTGACGCTCACCCCTTTGGGCTTGCCGGTCGATCCCGACGTGTACATCACATACGCCAGATTATTGGCTGTGACTGGAGAGACCGGATTGTCCGGCTCTTCACGGTCAAGGAAGCTCCAATCATCCAAGCAAACCACCATTCGATTTGGGATACTTCGACTCAGCTCAGGTAAGCCTGCCAACAACTTCTTCTGAGTTAGCAGCACCGGCGCTTGCGTGTCCTCTAACATGTAATCGAGTCGCTCGCTCGGATAGGCCGCGTCGACCGGCACGTACGCGCCGCCCGCTTTTAAAATAGCTAACGGCGCGATGACCATCTCCAGCGAGCGCTCCACACAAACACCGACCAAAACCTCCGGCCCAACGCCGTGCTTGCGAAGGTAGCGCGCCATTTGATTTGCGCGTTGGTTGAGCTCGCGGTAGGTTAGTTTTTGCTCCCCAAAAACCGCCGCGACATTCTCCGGAGTCCGCTCGACCTGTTGTTCGAAAAGCTGCTGGATACACTGATCCTTCGGATAGCTCTTCCGCGTGTCGTTCCACTCTATCAACAATTGATGTCTCTCTTTTGCGGTCAGCAACGGCAAATCGGAGAGCTGCGACGTTGAACTGGACACCATCCCCTCGAGCAGACTCCTCAGGTGCCCCAGCATTCGAGTAATGGCCGCGTCCTCGAAGCGGCGCCGGTCGTAAGTAACATTCAAGAGCAACTCACGGCCAAGGTATCCTGCCACGGAGAGAGGATAATTGGTGGCTCCGATAAGGCGAAATTCCTGTTTGATGTGCTTTTTGTTCTCCTTCTCCAAAGCCGAATCCAGTTCGTAATTCTCGAACGTGACAAGAGTCTCAAACAAGGGATGTCCCGGTGGAATCTCGGACCATTGCTGAATTTGTATCAGCGGGATGTGCTCGAACTCGCGCATTGCAATCCATTGCGAGCGAACTTCGTTCAGCCATGGGATCAAGGACTTCTTTGGAGATATACGAACACGAACCGGGAGGGTGTTGATAAAAAGCCCTGCCGTGGACTGCGCTCCCGGGGCGGTCGAATGCCGGCCGGCTCTTGTGGCCCCGAATACCACGTCTTCTCGGCCGCTGTAGCGGCTCAAGAGCAGAGCCCAGGCTCCTTGCAAAAATGTATTGGGCGTCAGTTGATACAGCTCAGCTAGACTCAGCAGATTTCTTGTGGATCTCTCGGACAACCGAAGCCGCTGCTCGCCGAAGTATTCCCCCTCCGGTTGAACCGAAGCGCGTTCCACTACTAAAGGCGTCGCGGCGGTAAAACCGCTCAGCGCGCGTCGCCAGAATGTTTCCCCGGCCGTCAGATCCTGGCGCAAAAGCCAATCTATGTATTCCCGGTATGGCGGCGGACTCTCCAGATCCAAGATTCCGCCCCGGCAGAATTGCTCGTACAGCGCAAAGAATTCCTTTAGAACTAGAAGACGGGAACGGCCATCGAGCACCCCATGATGCGAGGTCCAAACCCACCGGTAGTCGGCTCGGCCGCAGCGAAAAACCGCGAGCCGCAAGAGCGGCGCTTCATCGAGCTTGAACCCTTTTCTTCGGTCAGCTCGCAGGAAATCTTGTAGCTGTTCTTCTTGACGAATGCCCGGCAGAGCTGTCCAGTCTTGATGCATGAACGGCAGGTGAACATCCGAATAGACTTCTTGAAGCGGTTCGCCCGCTACTTGCCAATTGAAACGGGTCCGGAAAACCGCATGCCGTTTTACGATAGCTTGCCAGGCTCTTCGAAAGGCCGGAACGTTCAGGTCTTCATGAACCGAGCAGATGAGCTGCTGAATGTAAACACCCGAATCGGGCGCTGCCAAGCTGTGCACGATCATGCCGTGCTGAACGGGCGAAAGCGGGTAAGAATCTTCAATACTCATTTTCCTGAATACCGAATGGTTTTTGCAAAAGAAAACTCACCGCCGAGACGCCGAGCACGCCGAGGAAACCAGGTTAAGGTTTAGGCTGAGGTTGAGCCCGGACCTCTGCGAACTCTGTGCCTCTTTCGAAAATAGGATTAAGACAAAGATCTCTCACTTCGTTCGAGATGACACCCATTGTCATTCCGAGCGGACGCGAGGAATCTTTCCCTAGACATTCTCATTCCCTGTGGGCGACCGTAAGATCATGTCACACTCTGCGGTGAATCGTCCTTTTCTCTTTGTGTTGGAGCTCAGCCGCCCTGGATGCTTCGTGGTGCCGTCCGAGACATAAGCACGGCAACCAACTAGGAAAAAACATTTCAGGCCGATGCCAGGGACGCGGACTCGGTCCTTACGGCCCGCTCCCCGAGCAGAGAGCAGTAGAGCGTCTGGGTAGCCTCGGTCATTGTTGCGACCGAGAATTTCTCTTCCACCAGCCTTCTCCCGGCCAGACCCATGGCTCTTGCGCCTGCGGGATCGGCAAGTAAACCGAACGTGTAATCGGCAAATTGTTTTGCGTCTCGACTCGAAACCAGAAAGCCGTTCTCGCCATGGTTGATCA
>JBOHVS010000095.1:0-8058 GCA_050735975.1 Binatia bacterium
GTTGTGGAACTCACCACGGGCGCCGCCGGGCCGACCGTCGCGCGCGTGCTTTGCGAATTCGGCGCCGAAGTCATTCGTTGTGAAACCCGTTTACGCGGCGATGGCCATCGTGGGGAGGACCCAAAACTGTGGAACATGAAGCCGGATTTCATGAAGCTGCAGCGCGGCAAAAAATCTTTCACCGTCAATATGCAGACGGCCAAGGGTCGCGAACTCGTCAAAGGGCTGCTGAGAAAATCCGATGTCCTGGTTGAAAATTTCGGCTTGGGCATTCTTGAAAAGTGGGGACTCGATTGGCCTCAACTCAAAGAGATCAATCCACAGTGCATTCTAATCCGCGTCAAGGGCATGGGTTGTACCGGGCCCCACGCCGCCGATCTGACCTACGGCCCCAACGTCGGTAACACTATGGCGACTACGTATTTATGGAACTACTCCGGTGCGACGACGGCGACCGCCGAGCCGCGCACTCAACACCCCGATTTTATGGGCGGGGTGACCGGCGCCTTTGGCGTCGTGTTAGCTCTCATCCAGCGCAAGAAAACCGGACGCGGCCAATGGATCGACAGCGCCCAAGTCGAAATCGGCGCATCGCTGCTCGGTCCAAAATACCTGGAATATTTCGTCAACCACCGCGACCCGCAACCCGAAGGCAATCGCAGTTTGATCGCGGCGCCCTACGGGCCGTATCAATGCGCCGGGAATGATCGCTGGTGCGTGATCGCGATTTATACCCAGGATGAATGGGAGCGCTTTGCCGGGTTATTGGAGAAATCCGGCTTGCCGAAAAACGAGAAGTTCGCCACCCACCTTGGCCGGGTGCGCCATAGAGAAGAGCTCGACCGTTGGGTTACGAGTTGGACGATGCAGCATGACCCGTACAAGGTCATGGAGACGTTGCAAGCGGTCGGCGTCTGCGCCGCCGTTGTGCAAGACGTCGAAGACCAATTCAAGCGCGACCCGCAGTACGAGGCGCGTGGCTTCCTCGTCAAGATAAGAGAACCGGAGGCCGGCGACGTCGTAACGGAGGGGGTGCCTGTCCGACTGTCTGAAACGCCGGGAATGGTGCGCGGGACGGCGCCGTTGATGGGCGAGCACACTTACGCGATCGCCCGAGAGCTACTCGGTCTCAGCGACAAGGAAATCGCAGCGTTGGATGACGAGAAAGTGCTGTACTAACCAAATCAGACAGAGATAGAGACAGAGACCGCCACACCTCCCTCTCACTGCATGTTGTGGTTCTGCTTCTCCTCTCTGTCCCTGTCTCTATCTCTGTCTGATTAAAGGAGGTTCCATGTCCGATCAATTTGTAGTCTACGATAAACGCGAGCCCCATACGGCTATCATTCGTCTTAACCGCCCGGAAAAAAAGAACGCTATGGGTCGCGATCTTTACTGGGCGCTCGACGATGCATGGAAGAAAGCCAAAGAAGATGACGACGTCTGGGCAATCATTTTCACCGGCACGGCTGACGCCTTCTGCGTCGGTGGCGATCTAAAGGAAAATCTTGCGTTCGCGCGCGGCGAGATGAAGGGGCCCCGCTCCGGACCGCGTCAGTACAGCAACCTGCGCGCGCTAGAGATGCACAAGCCGATTATTGCGGCCATCAACGGTTACGCTGTCGGCGGCGGCTTTAATCTCGCGCTCGCATGCCATATTCGGTACTGCGTGCCGGCAGCGAAGTTCGGCTGCTCCGAAGTCCGCTGGTCTCATATGGCCGCCTGGCCGAGCTATGTGTGCCAGCTTCCGACCGGCTGGGCGTACTGGTTCGCCCTCACCGGCCAGATGATCGACGCGGATACCGCCTTCCGGCTGGGACTCGTGCAAAAAATCTGCGCACCGGATAAGCTCATCGATGACTGTCTGGAACTATGCGCGACCATCAATCGCAACGGGCGACTCATTGCCGCGCACACGGTAGAGTATATTGAGGACAAACTTCTGTACGAGGTTCAGGGTTGGGAAAAAGGATTCGAAGTCCACAGGGAGTACTACCAGCATCTGCGCCAGAGCAAAGACTACGACGAGGGCTCCGCCGCGTTCTCACAAAGGCGCAAGCCGGAATTCACGCAAGAATACTACGACAAGAAAAACAAGCCGCCGGGAGTGCCCTGATCCACCCAACCTCTCGGCGCTACCGGTTAAAAGAAGCGTTGATAAACTTTCCGCTCACGCTTCGACCGGGCTCAGCGTCCTACGTAGCCTGGATGAAGTGAAACTTATCTGGCTCCATCCGGGCTGGCATTGCTAATCATACGACCCGTTTCTTTCATCGCCCCAAGGGGCCAAGACCGCAAGGGCTCTTGGTGATCCTTCTTCCTTGGCGCCCTTTGCGTCTTCGCGCGAGATCTCTGATATTGTCGCTGCTCTACCGCTTGCCGGCGCCGATACAGGCGATCGCTTCGATCTCGACGAGAATCTCCGGGGTCGCGAGGCTTCGGACTTCAACCAGCGTAGAGCATGGAAAATCCCCGCTAAAAAACTCCTGCCGGGCGCGCCATACTTCGGTATTGTTCTTGATGTTTACGACATAAATGGTGACTCTTACGACGTCCGCCATGGCGCCGCCCGCGGCCTCTACGAGGCGGCGGATCTTACCGAAAATCACCTTCGCCTGTTCGTACTCATCGCGGCCCTCGATGGTCCTGCCATCGGCCGCGCGGGAAACCATGCCGGAGATAAACAGCATCTCACCGACGCGCAAAGCATTCGACCATCGACCCGGTGGCGGTTCAGTGACATCCGGGCTGGTTACTCTTTCGATTTTCACGTTCCTATCCTCCCGTGGCGTATCTCCGTTTTCGCGATCCGCGAAGTTTGATCGAATGTTGTGTGGTTTTGCAACAACAACTCCTAGGATCACCGGAGGCGGCTTATTATTTCGTGCCGAGCCAGCCGTGCTCGGACAGGTCGATCGTCACGCCATCCGGCCCCGTGAATTTGACCTCGATGTTGCCTCGCTTCGCCATCTCTTCCGTTCCCGGGTAAGGACGGTGCACGGCACCCGCCTTCTCAATCCGCGTCCGTGCCTCCGCCATGTCCTCGACTTCAACACCGAAGTGGTGGACGCCGGTGTATCTAAGCGCGCCCTCTGTGGTAGCAGGATCGTCGTATTTGAACTTCAGGATTGCGAGGTTTACGTGGCCGTCGCTCAGATAGTAGCCCTCGGCGGTTAGGGAGTTGACCTTACCCACCTCCTTCAAGCCGAGACCCTCGATGTAGAACCGCGCCGTCGCCTCTGGGTCCTGCGTGCCGATCGCGATGTGCCGAATTCGTGCCATTGTCTACCTCCTCTTCTTGTGCCCTCTTTCCGCGCCGTTCGAAGCGTCGCCCCGGCCTTAGCCGGGATTCAACGGGTATCACAGGTTCCGCGAGGCCGCTCGTTTCTGGTAATTCCAGATGCCGTCGCGCTGCGGTGCGCGGCCGCTGAGGACGTCCTTGAAGTGCGGCTGCTCGTAAAGCGGCGTGCGATTCGACATCTCGTCGATGAGTTCATTGGTTAGGTAAGTGTAGCCCTTGCCCTCAGCGCAGTACGCGAGGTAGTTCATCCGCGCCTGTTCTTCCAGATGCGCCATGCCCATCACCGCCTCAGAGAGGCTGCTTCCCGTCGTCACGGCGCCATGGCCAAGAAGCATCATTGCTCGGTGATCGCCCAACAGGTTTGCGACCTCCATGCCCTCCGCGTCGCTCTGGATGGTCTTGACGTGGGGGTAAATCGGGAGCGTATGGCGCACGAGCTGCGCACCTTCCTGACACATCGGCTTCAGCGAGCCCGTGAGGACGCTCATAAGGACGGTGTAGCGCGGGTGGACATGCACGACGGCCTGGACTCGCGGGTCCGTCTTGTAGATGCAGGCGTGGATCTTCACTTCGGAGCACTGCGTCAGTCCCGCTCGCCCCCCGATGAGGAATCCCACGGTGTCGCACATGACCATGTCGTCCGGCTCCATGATCGCCAGGGCGTCGAACTCATACTCGCGGCCCTTGACGAAGAAGTGGTTGGGCTCTGATGGGACGCGCATACTGGCGTGCCCGAGGGCAGCAGTCATGCCGACCGCCAGGCCGAGGTTGGCGAGCACGCGATTCGCAGTCGCAACCTCGCGCTTTATGTCTTCGAGATCTGAGTTCATCTCTAGCTCCTCCTTCTGCTACGTCTTATGTCGATGTCAAATGAAGCTGCCTTCTATCTGCTCAACTCGCCCGTTCCTGGCGCTCTTCCAGAGTAAATGGCGTCTGAAGCGCCGGAATCACTTCTTTGGCGAGAACCCGCACTTGGTGTTCGTGGGTTTCTTTTGGACCGTAAGGACGCATCACGAACTTGGTAGCGCCCACGTGTATGTACTCTTGGAGTTTATTCCGCACCTCTTGCGGCGTGCCCAGGGCCGAATAATCGCTCAGGGAAATATCTTGCCGCCTGCGAATTGACGGGCCGGCAATCCACAAAGCCTCCGCGCTATCTTTAGCGAAGCAAAAAGGCACCAACACACCATAATGATCCTCTGGAATTTCGCGGCCGGCTTCCGCCGCATGTGCGCGAATCGCCTCGATGCCCGCGGCGACTTCCCCAGGCGTGACGGACGAGACGAGCCAGCCGTTCGCAAGCCGGCCGGCACGGCGAAAAGCGGCTTTGCTCCGGCCGCCAACCCAAAGCGGCGGCCCGTCTTCTTGGTAAGGCCGCGGCAGCAGCGTCAGTTCTTTAGCCGAGTAAAATTGTCCCTCAAAGGTGACGTTCTCTTCGCTCCACAACCGCTTCATGAGAACGATCGCCTCGTCCGCTCGCTTGCCGCGTTCCTCTTTGCGCACACCGGTGGCTTCAAAGTCCCTGGAATCATCGCCGCCCAATCCGACGACCACTAGAAGTCGCCCCTGACAGAGAAAATCCAAAGTCGCGAGTTGCTTCGCCAGGACAACGGGATTGCGCGTCGGCAACACGAGCGCGCTCGTGCCGAATTTCATGTTGCGCATGTGCGAGGCCATGTAGGCCATGAAGACGATGGGGTCGAGGGTCGGCCTGAGAGCAGCGATGCGGTCACTCACCCATACCGAGTCGATGTCCCAGCGTTCGCACTGGTCAACGAAGTGCAGCAAAGCCTCAGGGCCGTCTGCGATCATCGACCAATCGCCCACAGTGATACCGATACGGACTTTCATATCCATTTTTACTTAAACCACAAAGAATCCGGATTGAACCACATAAGTGTATTTTTTCTCTGCGACCTCCGCGCTGCGGTTAAACAATTCCGTTACAGGCGCGGCATGATATCCTTAGCGCAGAGTTCCAGATGCTCCATCTCGTCGAAGCACGGATTGAACACAATGTGCTGAGCGCCGGCGCGGACGATCTCCTGAATCTTCTCGGTGCACTCGTCGCGGCTTCCCCAAATGGACACCCGGTTAGCAAGATCGGCATTTTTGTAACGCCGCCCAAACCATTCGCGCAAGCGTCGCTCGGCCCGCCCTTTGTCGTTATCGACGGCGAGATAGACGCGTTTGGCGATTCCGAACGTTGCGGGGTCTCGCTTCGCTTCTGCTAAGTAGCGGCGAATCGTGGCGGACTCGCGAACGAAGGCTGATGAAGACGACGAACCCGCGCCCATCCAACCATTGCCGTGCTTGACTGCCCGTTTGAGCGCATTCTCATGGTGGCCGCCGAACCAGATCGGTAAATGGGGCTTCTGAACCGGCTTGGGCTCCATGGAGATATCTTTGAAGTTCCAGAAGTTCCCCTGGAAGGTTGCCTTGGGTTCAGTCCAAAGGAGCTTCATGACTTGCACGGCTTCCGTAAAGCGTCCCACCCGTTTCTCGCGCGCATAGCCGAACACTTCCTCATGGGATCCCAGATGGCCGCCGCCGAGGCCCACGCCTATCACAGCGCGTCCGCCGCTCATCACGTCCAGCGTCGAGTATGCCTTGGCCAACTGAATCGGATTGCGCAGCGGCAATAGGATAACCGAGGTCCCCAATCTCAATCTCGTCGTGATCGCGGCGATGTAACTCAGCAACGTCACCGGCTCGAGTATCGTGAAGTCGCCGAGAATACGTTCTTGCAGCCACAAACTATCGTAGCCAAGATTCTCCGCTTTGACAGCGAATTTTCGAACATGCTCCATGTCGGCGGGACCATCGAAAAACACTTGTGGAAGCTCGATGCCGCAGGGTGTGTGATTCGAAGTCATAACCAAATATTCCCTAAATCAAGGTTCAATCAACCACAAAAGGCCGAGCGCGGCGGAGCCGCGACCGAAATAGCAACAGACATTTAACCACGAAGTGATTCATGATCTTACACTCGCTCACAGAGGATGAAAATGGACGTGTATTCCTCGACCGTCTCCCAAGGAGTCCGTCATTCCCGCGTGCTTTTAGCGGGAATCCAGCGCATTCGGACTGGACCCCCGATTAAAACATTCGGGGGTGACGGTTTTGGGAGTCTCATCCCCTCAACCAGCCGCAATTTTCTAAGGAGAGCACCAATTTCCGAATCCTTCGTAACCTTCGTGATCTTCGTGGTTAACGAACCTAATTTACCCCATACAGTCGAGCGCAGTTGTCCCACAGGATCTTTTTCCTCGACACAGTCGGAATTTCCACGGCCATGAAACGATTGACCGCATTGGGCCAGTGCGAGTCGGCATGCGGGTAGTCGGTCGAGATCACCACGTTGTCGTCACCGATGCGCTTGATCACATCGGTCACCAGATCCTCTTCGACATCGACTGAAATAAAACATTGCCGCAAAAAATAGTCGCTCGGGCGCAAGCTCATGGGCTCGTTGCAGTAGCCCTTGCGCATCTCCCAGCGCTCGTCGAGGCGGTAAAGCGCCCAAGGCAGCCAGCCGCAGTTGCCTTCGAGAAAGGCAACCCGCAGCTTGGGAAAGCGCTCGAGCACGCCGCCGGCGCAGAAGCTGCCGACCGCGAGCATCAGCTCCACCGGATTGCGGAAAGCGTTGATCAGAACGGCTTCGTTAGCGTGGCCCTTGAAGCGGTGCACCGCTTGATCTTGATTCGGACTCGCCGCCGGGTGAAAGCAGATCGGCGCGCCTAATCTCTCCGCTTCACGCCACACCGGATCGTAGTAGCGGTCGTGAATATGGCGGCCGTTGGACGGCTCGGGCACGAGAGACAAACCGGTGGCCTTCAATTCCGTGATCGCCCGGCGCAATTCGTCGACCGCCAGATCGACGTCGTGCAGCGTGATTAACGCCGAAGACCGCAGCCGCTGCGCATCGGCCTTGCAGAAATCCGCCATCCAATCGTTCCAGGCGCGGCACAAATCGTTGGCGTACTCCGCTTCCAAACTATCGTCGCAGTGAAGCGGGAAAGTGCGAAACAGGACGGCGACATCCAGGCCTTCTTCGTCCATCGCGTCGAGCTGCGAGAGCGCGTCATAGTCGCGCGCCAGCGGTTTGGCGTAGCGATGTCCGACTTCGGCCTCGCCAGGCGCGCTCTCGTTCAGATTATTCTTTGGCGACGTGGCGCCCAGCGCTTGAGTACCGGAAGGACGGATCGGTTTGCCGTCGGCAAAGGTAAATTTGATCTGTCCGTGCCGCGTCCGCGGCGCTCCGCGTGGTATTCGCTCGCCCCAGCGCCGACTCATGTATTTCAAATAGAGATCGTGCGGCTCGAATACATGCATATCACTGTCGAGAATCTTAAAACCATTCTTCGCCATAAAGCCGTCCTTTCCGCCGCCAGCATTGTTCCGTGAATCGATGCTCACGCGGATGAATTTCGTTTTCGTCTGCTGAATTAACGATTAGTCCCGCGCGTTTGCTTCTGTCAATCGAAAAAGCCGCGGCGCGGCGGGGCCGCAACCACAGCACCAAAAGCAATTTTTACCAGGAAGGTCCCAGTGCGGCAAAGCCGCAACCAAAGTAGACTGATTGTTCACCACGAAGCGCACGAAGGACACGAAGGGTTTGAATAATTTGAAGTTCGAAACTTCGTGCTCTTCGTGACCTTCGTGGTAAGATTGAATTGTCCGTAGAATCGACATCGTAGCTTTGGCGCCCCCTGAAAATTCGCGGGGCCCGCGCAAACTTTCGGGCCTAGTAATAC
>JBOHVS010000096.1:0-4187 GCA_050735975.1 Binatia bacterium
ACATTTCCGGGAGATTTATGGCGTTCAGCGAGAGAACCTCACCGATTACATCAAAGACTCGATCATCTAACACCGCGCGCATCTGATCCAGTTTCTGCAGCAGGCGCTGGAGAATCGAGCCTTCGACAATTGGTTGTCCTTCCTCGGAATCAGTCGCAACGAAATTGAAGGCGTGAACGTCTCGCTCCTGACCGATACGATGGATGCGTCCTAGGCGTTGCTCAAGACGTGTCGGGTTCCAGGGTAGATCATAATTGATCATGAGACGGCAGAACTGGAGATTGATGCCTTCGCCCGCCGCCTCCGTGGCTACACAAATTTGCCTCTCCGTTCTAAACAGTTCCTGCGCGCGCTTGCGCTCGTGCGGGTTCATACCGCCATGGATCTGGCATGTCGTGTAACCCCACTTCCCGAGGTGCTCGGAAAGATAATTCAGCGTATCGCGGTGTTCCGTGAAAATAAGAAGCTTGCCCCGGCCGTCCCGCAGTTCTCGAAGCTCAGGGTCATCTAGACATTCCCGCAATGCAGTCAGTTTAGAATCGGCGGCGTTGTCGCGAACGCGACGCGCATGGGCGAGGAGTTCCTGAAGCGCTGCAATCTCTGCGCGAAGCTGGTCCAGCTCCAGAGCAACCGTGAAATTGTCGGCGATCTGATCACGATCGGCATCGTCGAGGTCGTCTTCGTCCTGTTCCACATCGGTAAGTCGCCCCTGCAACTGGGCAAGACGCCGCCCGCGCTGAGCGGGAGAGAGCGCTTCCAGCTCCTTGAGTAGTTCTTGCTGGCGTTCGAGACGCCTCCGGATGGATTCATGGATCGCCATTGTGGAGCTGGCGAGACGCCGCTGCAGCACTGTTCTTGCCAGAGCGACGCTTGCCTGCCGGCGCCCACTTGCCTGGGGAAGAAATTCGTTGATGTAAGCGGTAACCGCCTTATAAAGGTCGTACTCGTCGCGGTTGAGTTTGAAAGTTACGGTGTGGGCATGGCGGTCCGGAAACAGGCGGTGACCGTCGAGATCGCGCAAATCTTCCTTGAGGCGCCGCAAGGCCCAGGGGCAATCGGGACCGAGGCTCAAGATGTCGCGCCGGATCTCTGCAGCTCTTTCGCCGACCCGGTGGGGCTCTGGAAAGATGTCGGGATCGAGCAAGCGGACAAAATGAGAGAAACGATCATCGTCACCATGGTGCGGCGTCGCGGTTAAAAGAACCACATTATCGGCATCGCGGGCAATTTTTTCAGCGAGTTGATAGCGCTTCGTCTTTTCAACTTCATCGCTACGGTTAGAGTAACTTTTGGTGTAGGCACTGCATTTGTGCGCTTCGTCGATGACCACCAGGCTCCACTTTTCGTTCCAGACGCGCTCGCGTACATCTTCCTGCTTGGCATAATCAAGCGAAGCAATAATCTGATTCGAGCGGCGCCAGGGGTTCACCAGCTGCTGCTGGTCTATCGCCGAAAAAATGATATCAAACGGCTCGTTGAACCAGCGCAAAAGCTCGTCCTGCCACTGAATAGTCAATGGAGCTGGGCACAAGATCAAAACGCGGTCGATCGCCTCGCGGAGCTTCATCTCTTTGATGAGAAGGCCGGCCATGATGGTCTTCCCGGCCCCTGGATCGTCGGCCAGAAGAAATCGGAGCCGAGGCTGCGGCAGCATTTTGAGGTAGACGGCCTCAATCTGGTGGGGCAGTGTACGGATGCCGGAAAGGCTTACGGCAAAGTGCTTGTCGTATGCGTAGTCAAGCCGGATACGCGCGGACTCGACGAGCAACCGGAACTTCTCGGCGTCAACTGGTGCGATCGATGTGGCTGTATCTGCGCGGTGACCAAGAAGCTTATCAGCCTCTTCGCGTGAAAGGATGGTTTCGTCCGGAGATCCGTCTGCGAGGCGAACACGGCATTCATAGCCATCGCCAATCGGACGCACAGCTTCGAGCACTACCGGTTCGGCAAAGTGACCGGGAAGGCTGATTCGCTGGCCGATGGGGAATTGGTTCTCCGACAAAGATTATTCCTTTGTTTGGGGTAGAGTAGAGAACAGGCGCATCACTCGTTAGGTAGATTCTTGGCAGTATCCGTCGTTTCCAACTTCGTGCCCGTTTAGAATCGTCCGTAAAACAAAGTCCTGTTCCCCCTCATCAAACCGTACGTGTAGTTCTCCCGCATACGGCTTTCCGATCATCTTCACTTCAAGACGTACGATTCTGCCGATACGGGGCATGGAGCGGGATGGCGTAGAGTCCTAACTCTCGATAGAGCCTGGACGACGGCCATTCCTTTAAACCAAACCCCCTCCTCTGGCGTCGCTTCTGCAGGTACTTGCGCATTCGTTGTTCCAAGAAAAATCGCTGCCGGGTGAACACTTTCGTGCTGTTGTGCACGTAGAAGTAATTCACCCACCCCTCTACATACCGATTGACCCGCTCCACCACGTTCTGTTGCGATGCCCCATGAGTCCAGCGCGCCGTGAGTTCCCGCACGTTATCGCGAAAATGCTGTTCTGATTTTCGCGAGGGCTGTATCAACGCGATCAGCTTGCCAGTCTTGGGATTTCTCTTACGCCGAAAATCAAACCCCAGAAACTCAAAGCTCGCTTCTCGCGCATCCACACTCCGGGTCTTCTCCTCGTTTATCGTTAACCCTAGCCGAGCCATTATCTGTTCAACCCTCATCCGGGTCTGTCTCACTCCCCCGCGCATCAAGATGACAAAGTCATCCGCATAGCGGACAAGCTCCGCTGCCAGCCCTGTGGCTCGACAGTAAGAACGAAACATCCGATCAAATAAGTTGAGATAAATGTTAGCTAAAAGTGGAGAAATCACTCCGCCCTGTGGCGTTCCACGCTCTGTTCTCTTCGTACGGTGCTTTCCCCCTTGGTCCTCTTCCACCACCGCGGCGCTAAGCCATTGTTTGATCCAGTTCAAAACATGCCGGTCACTGACCCGTCCGGCAATCACCTTCATCAGCTTATCGTGCGGTATCGTGTCAAAGTACTTCTGTAGGTCCGCGTCCAATACATAGGGATGTGCGGTGTAGAGCGCCCGACGGATCGCCTCCACCGCTTGATGGGCGTCTCTCTTGGGGCGAAAACCAAAGCTGCAATCCTCGAAGTCTGCTTCAAAGATCGGCTCGATGACGATCTTCACCGCCATCTGCGCCACTCGGTCTCCGATCGTCGGTATCCCCAACGGCCTCTTGTTTCCATCCGCCTTGGGGATGTACACCCGCCGTACTGCTTGTGCTCGGTAGCTCTTCTCCTTGAGTGCCTGCTGTAGCTTTTGGAGAAACTCAGTCTCGCCTTCGCCACTCTCAATTGACTCAAAGCTCACCCCGTCGATTCCCGGGGCTCCTCCGTTGGCCCGAACCAGGCGATAGCTGTGCTGTAATATGTCTTCACGCCATACCTTGTCCTGCAACAGATAAAAGCGATACTTCGGCTCTCTCTTGGCCTTGAAATATAGTTTGCGCTGGAGGTCTCGAATCTTTTCGGGTGTTTCTAGCCTCACGGCAATCACCTCCTCCTTCCCTCATTAACAAACTCGATGAAAGCAGGGCGCCTTCCCTCCATCGGCATTACCCGACTTCTTAAGTACTACTCGCCCCTCCGACTTCTCGCTTGCCTGTCTCAGTTTTCGGTTCCCCTTATACTGATCCATCGCGGCCATCACCCGCGACAAACGAGTTCTCCCACGTTTCCCAGTAAAACTTCCCTCACGTCCCGTCCCGACGACCCCGGAAAGTCCATCTGTTCTCGTTCGGTTACATACAGATGGCGGCGGCCTTCCCCTTCTGACCACAGGGTCGGCACTCTCACAACAAGTTACGAGGCTCTATGGGTTCCTTGTTAGTACGGCCTGTGAGTTCGCGATTCTCCGTTCTGCTTATTCTTTTTCTGGCCTCCTTTCTTTGTCTTGGAGTTTTCTCGATCCGCTTAGCCCTGAGAGTCGCCTCTCAAAGCCGGATCTTCGCTAGCGGGGTGCACCGAAAATTCCCCGCACCGGACTTTAACCGGTTAGCTTCACTGCTTCCGTGGCGCACGGTCAGACCTGAAATAAAAGCCTGACCCTTGATTTCCCCTAAGTACTTAAGTCAAGATTTGACCTCTAGCTGGTGATCCAAAGAACACGACCTGACCCCTCAGAGGTGCTCTGCTCCATATGATTCATCCAATGACACGTTGACCTTTCGTA
>JBOHVS010000097.1:0-4446 GCA_050735975.1 Binatia bacterium
CGGCCCCGGGATGCTCGATCAATTGGGCCAAAGCGTCCACCGTATCGCCGACGTGGCAAAAACACCGGGACTGGTTACCGTCGCCAAAGACCGTAAGCGGCTCCCCGGCCAGCGCCTGGCGCACGAACGTCGGCAGCACCATCCCGTAGCGCCCTGTTTGGCGCGGCCCGACGGTATTGAAAAGCCGGACAATGACGACGGGTAGTTTTTTCTCTTTCCAGTAGGCCAGCGCCAGAAATTCGTCGATGGCCTTTGAGCAAGCATAGCTCCATCTGCCTTTAGAGGTTGGTCCCATGACGAGATCGTCATCTTCAGAGAACGGAATCTTGCTCGATTTGCCGTAAACCTCCGACGTGCTGGCAATGAGCACTTTCTTCTTCTTTTTGTTGGCGCACTCCAGAACTCCCTCGGTTCCTCTAACGTTGGTCTCAATTGTGCGGACGGGACTTTCCACGATAAGCCGGACACCGACCGAAGCCGCGAGATGAAAAACGGCATCGCAATCATCGATCAACTCCGCGAGGAGAGGACGGTTGAAGATCGAATCGATGATATAATTAAAACCACGTTTACTTTTTAGTTTCTCGATATTCTGAATAGAGCCTGTGCAGAGGTCGTCGATAACGACAACCTTGTGCCCGTCGCGCAGCAGTCTTTGCGCCAAATGCGAACCGATGAAACCCGCTCCGCCTGTAATCAAGTAACGCATCTATGTTTGTTTTCCTCCATCTAAAAATCCAAAATTCGACTTTCGAGAAACCGGCGACATCAAGCGCGCTTGGAGTTTCCCGCGGTTATGTCTCCTCATGCACCTGTCGCGTTAGGCTCATAGGAATACTGGGATGGATGATAATAGCGATAATAGTCCACATACTCCGCGCTCTGGATGTCGATCCGATTAAGCACAACTCCGAAGATCCTGACGTGCGCCTCGTCCAACTGCGAGATCGCTACCTTCACCAACTGCTGTTGGGTTTGCTGACCTCTGACTACGAACACAACCCCATCGACCATCATCGACAACACAACGGCGTCGCTGACCGGAATGACCGGGGGAGAATCAATCACGATAAAATCGAAACGCTCTTTGAGACGGGCGAGCAGCTCGTTCATTTTCTTCGAACCCAGCAGCTCCGTTGGATTAGGTGGAATCGTCCCTGAACTTAAGAGAGAGAGGTTACGAATTTTCGTTGGTTTAATGGCTCTGGCCAGCTCCTCTTGACCGGCAAGAAAATCGGTAAGGCCGCGGTTATTCCACATCTTTAACGCCCTGTGACACGCCGGCCTGCGCAGATCCCCGTCGATCAACAGCACCGCTGATCCCGTCTGCGCGAACATAATCGCGGTGTTGACCGCGGTAACGGTTTTTCCTTCGCCGACCGTACCGCTGGTAACGAGAATTGTCTTGGGTGGGTTTTCCGGCTGCGATAACAAAATGGAAGTGCGAAGCTTGCGATACGCTTCGGTAATCATGGAAACCGGCCGCCCGGACGCAACAAGCCTTTCGACGGGCATACATAGCTTCGAATCTACTGACGACGGGTAGCGGGCGATCAGCATCGCCGATCTTTGGCGGATTTTGGGGAGGCTCGCGAAGTCAGGTACGACCGCCAGGTTTGCCAACCCCACATAGTGTTGAACATCTTCCGGCGTTTTCAGCGTCTTATCGAGATACTCGTACAACAATGCCAATGCCAACCCGCCCATCAGACCCATAACGGCGCCGATCATGAGAGTCAGCTTTTTTTTGGGCCTGGAAGGTGAACGTGGAATCTCGGCGCCGTCCAGAATCGAAACATTGGATGCCGGAATTTCCGACGCCACGCCGATTTCCTTCATTCGTTCAAGGACGGCGTTATAGAGCTGAGTATTGGTGTTCGCCTCACGCGCCAAAATCGCGTACTCAACGGCTGCATCCTTGAGAGCCAAGGCGGCGGATTTTTGCTTATCCATTTGCTCCCTGAGCTCCCGCTCTTTCCCTGCAGCAGCGAAATAGGCCGAGTTGATCCCAGCGACGACGCTTCTGATTTGATAGCTCAGCCGTTGCCTGGTCTCTGCGATTTGCGCCTGGAGTTTGGCCACAGGGGGATAACCGGACTTGTACTGAGCAGCTAGATGAGCATATTGGCCTTCGAGATTGACGATCTGCCCTTTGAGGCTTTGAATAAGGCCGTGGTTGATGACCGCCGGCAGCGAATCATAATCGCGGCTTTTAATAAGCCGGGCCTGCGCCTCGAAGCCGATTCGCTCGGCTTCGGCATCCGTCAGGCGCTTGTTGAGATCTGCCAAGCGCTCCACGACAATGTTTTCTTTGTCATCGAGAGAGATAATACCTTTGCCTTTTCGAAAGCGATTCAGAGCATCTTCCGACTGCTCCACTCTCTGACGCAGCTCGGTGAGCTTTGTTTCCAAGAATTTCCGCGCATCCACGTTGGCTTGCGATCGAAGCTTTTGTCCCTGATGGATGTAGGATCTGGCATGGGCATTGGCGATAGCAGCCGAAAGCCCGGGGTCCGGAGTGCTGAATTTGACCTGCACCAGCTTGGTTTTCCTAACGGGCTCGATCTCGAGCATTCCCTGATAAGCATCAATAAATTGGGAATCTACCCCCGATGGACCCGGGCCTTGGACTTGCGCAGATCTGACTGATTTTTGACCCTGAAGCAGGTTCGTAAGCGTTCTGGCCACCCATGCCTTCACATCCGACAAGAATTTCGTTAGGAAACCTGCTTCAGCTCCGTCGCCGATGAATACGGGGTGAGTATCCAACCGCTGCTGCTTGATTACTTCCGCGGCCACGCTTCGGCTCTTCAGAATCTCGAATTGGCTCTGATAGTAGCTATCTTCATCGGCTTCGATAGATTCCGAGAGAACCTGCTGGATGTTCACTACCTGAGGGCTTTTCCGCTCGATCACGAGCGTTGCGCTTGCGGTGTAAATAACAGGGATCGAAAACACATAAAGGGTCGCGCTTAAGAGCGCCCCAAAAAAACACCAAAAGATCTTCCACTTGTGCTTTCGCGCAACCTGCCAATAATCACGCAAACCTGGAGCATCATCACTGACCAACCGCGCGCTCGAGACCACATCCGGCTCCTCGAGAACGATCGTGCGGCGCGCGCGGTACGGAGTGATCTCCTGTTTCATGATTCTTCCTCGGTTAAGCCCACTATCTTATCGGGACAGCAACGTTAGCGCCGACGCCGACATCCATGATGCTAGTGAAAAAACGATAAAGACCGTACGCGACTACCTTCGGGCCGGAAGCAGTCATGTCAATAACATCGCCCTCCCGGACCCGGATGTCAGGTTCTTCACCGCGCCTGATAGCGTTCAGATCCACTACTACAGAAATTCTCTGCCCGTCTTTGTTGGTGCGGATGAGCTCGACCGAGCCACTGTCAGCGGGAAACAGCGGACCACCGGCTGCTGCCACAGCCCCCAAGAGCGTCAACCCGGGAGTAATTTTGTAAGAGCCGGGCTGCGTTATCCACCCTTGAATCAGCACTTCGCCGCTTCCCGGCACCATAATGACGTCGCCGGGCCGGGCCGGAATCGCCAGGTATCTGTCACTGCCCCCGCGTATGATGGTCTGAAGATTGATAACTATCGGGTCGACATCCTTCAGAATGAGTGGTGAGGGGTCTTGACTCACCAGCTGCGCGGGCATAGCCGCAATGATTTCCTTCGCTTTATCCGGCTCTGCCGGCTCTGCAGGTATAAACATGATCCGTTCCGCCGCATCGGTTCTCATGCCACCCGCGTGGGAAATCATTTCCAACACCGTGTCGGAAGAGCTGGCGAGTTTGTATAGGCCGGGTTTTTGCACTGCGCCGATTACCGCCACTTGGCGGCTTGGAGACTCTTTGGCAAAGAGAGTTACTTGCGGGTCGTGCATGATGTCCTTCTGTAACCGCTTTCGGATTTCCTCTCGCAAGCCTTTCTCGCTCATTCCGGCAACCTTGATAATCCCTACATAAGGTAGAGAAATCGTGCTTTCACCCGTGATTCTCACCGCAAACTGCTTGAGCTCTTCGAGCCCGGGAACACTGATCTCCAGAACGTCGCCGGGTCCCACAGGGTAGTCGCCGGTGAAGTTTTTTTGTCGCCGTTTTTGCCACAGCCGGGCTAGTCTCTCCACGTCGTTATTCTCGCGCACCTTGGCGTGGGAAATGATGGCACTGCTATCGCTCTCTTGGTCGATCGACGAATTGGATTTTTGGTCGATTGACCGCTTAGCAGCTACAGAAGAGCATCCGTTTAATAGAAGAAACGACATCAAGATCAGCGCCGATATCGCTATCATTTCCCCATCTCCTGACGACATTTTCGTAATAGTGTTTGCGTATTTAGCACATCCGGGCCGTACGAGATCCAGTTGAAGTTTGTTGCGCGGTGAGTTACTTTAAAAACGCAACGGGGCAGCAAAGAAGCCCTGTCAGACAG
>JBOHVS010000098.1:0-6056 GCA_050735975.1 Binatia bacterium
ACGCCCGTGATCTGCAGAAAAAAGTCAAAGAGTGTGTGGATCTGGCCCAACGAGATAGAGTTGTCATCACGCGTCGTGGCAAGCCAGCCGCCGTAATGGTGGGAGTCGAGGGCAAAGACTGGGATGACGTAGCGCTTCAGGCCTCGTCGAAGTTTTGGAAGCTAATCGAGGAGAGGAGAAAGGAGCCGACGATGTCGATGAAGGAGTTACGGACCCGGCTTAAGAAACGCAAGAAGTAGCGATCGCTGGTGCGATGCGGCACCTCGGTCGTGCGCGGTATCGCTAGCCGGGGGGCTCGTGTTCGTGCTACGTGCTCGTGCGGAGGAGGCATGGACATGATGAGCGCAGAAGATCTCGACCTATGCATGAGAACTTGAAAGGATGAACGCTGAAGAATCCGGAACATCAGCAAGATCGAAGGGTCGCTGCAGGAGCTGGAAGAAACTCATCCTTTATCCGCTCTAGAACAGCTCGCCGCTCTTGAGCAGCTGAGAAAATTCCAGCGCGGGAAGAACGAGAATGCCGTCCTCGGTGCGGCGGCGCTTGGGTTCGAGGCAGACGATCAGGCGTTGCTTGATGCGCGGATGATCCTGCACCAGGGCACGGAGGCCTCTGAGATGATCGGCAGTGATGTTGGCGGCGGCTTTGGCCTCGATCGCCACCTGCATGTCGTTGACAATAAAATCGACTTCGATGCCGCTGGCGAGGCGCCAATAACTGAGCGTGGCAAAGGCTTCCGCGTAGACGTTATGCGCGGTCAACTCATGAAAGACCCAGTTCTCGAAGGCTTTGCCGTAGAGCTCCGATCCCCGCCTTAGCTCGCTGCGTTTGGCAAGGTGGTTGACCACGCCGACGTCGGCGAAGAAAAACTTGGGCGCCGCGATGACCCGCCGTTTCGGACGCTTGACGTAAGCCGGCAGCCACCGTCCCAACAGCGTATCTTCGAGAATCTCGAAATAGCCGCGGATCGTCACGCTGGAAACACCGCAGTCGCGCGCGATGGTGGAAAAATTGACCAGCTCGGTATCCGAGAGCGAAGCCGCGTTGAGAAAGGCGGAGAATACGGGAAGGTTTCGAACCAACCCTTCCGCGGCGACTTCTTCTTTCAAATAGTCCGCAACGTAGGCATTGAGCAGGCGCTGTGGACGATCGGACAAATAGATCGACGGCAGGTAGCCGTGGTTCAACACGCGCTCCAGAGCGAATTCCCGCCCGATCTCGGCAGCGGTCAAGCCGTGCAGCTCGTAGCGCACCGCCCGTCCGCCCAACAGATTGGCGTGGCCGCGTTTCACCTTGCGCGCGCTCGAGCCGCAGAGGGCGAAGCGGACGCCGCGATTTTCATGGAGCCAGTGGGCTTCGTCGAGGAGTTGCGGAACCTTCTGGACCTCGTCGATGACCACCTGGCGCACGGATCTCTGCGCCGCGATCTCGGCGCGGAGCAGCTCCGGGTTTTGCAGATAGCGGCGGTACTCCTCCGCCTTGAGCAGATCGATCCACAGGGCGTCCGGGTAGGCGGCCCTCACCAAGGTGGTTTTGCCGGTCTGGCGCGGTCCCCAGAGGAAGAAGCTCTCCATTCCGGCCTTCGGCAGGAGAAGGGATCTCTTAAACATGCGGTTTAGATTATCATGATAATTTAAAGTTTCAATATCGAATATCTTTTTCGCTGGGGGCGGCCCTTAGGGCCGTTCGCTTTGAGCCGGTCCAAGAATTAGCTGCGTTCTCGGCTAGCGAACTGCGCCAGCGGCTTAGAACGGCTGGAACGACCGGAACAAAAATTCTCGACGTGGAATGGCTTAACCGGTTCCAAACAAGGAAGGTGGATGTGAGGCCAGGCGATTCTTTACGCGCCGATGTCGAAACCGTCGTGAAATATGGTTATGACAATGAAGTCGTTGGCATTCAGCATAATATACTAAGGGTTAAGGAGGTTCTTCCGGGCAATCCTGAACATCAATTTGCTTTAACCTTTGGCTAATGAAAAAGAGGATGATCCAATAAGGCCACAATTTCCTCAATATCCCACACATGATCCGATATCCCCAGCTTCCATTGCTGGCGTGACGCGCAATGTCGAATGAATCCGAGCAAAGTTGTAGTACATGAAGTAGAGCGCCAGTGCATGACGATGATTCTCGATTTTCTTGCTATGCGCGTTCGTCAGTCTGGTAAATCGGCGCATTCCCATCCGAATCTGTAGATTCATTCTTTCCGCATAGCTCGTTGAAACGTGTTTCGGATCCAGGATTGCCAGTAATGCGAGTCTTTGTGATTCCACAGCATTGTGCAGGGCTGTAGCGAGTCTCAGCGCTCGTAGGAGCATTGCTGTACATCTTGATTATCATCGCGTAGTCAATCTCCGTACCGAATGCGCCTTCAACGGCTTCCAAATACGGCTTGTGGCCGTCGCTTGATAGCTGGACGCGATGAGCTAGACGGCTGGCCAGGTCGTCAATAAACGCGCAAGCTGTTTGGCCGTCGCGATTGCCAACAAGCCAATTCACCATTAACTTCGTATCCGCACAAATCGCCGTCCAGGTCCACACGCTGCCAAATCCAAATTTACCCCGTAGGTGCATCGGTAGGTTTTATCTTTCCCAAAACAGAAGGACCAAATCTCATCACACTGGACGCGCTTGCAAGGTAGGTTGCGCAAGTTTTCATCCTGATATTTAGCGCAAGCCGTACCGAGATCGGCAAGCAGTTTGAGAATCGTCGGTTTAGAAATGCCGGTCATCCGAACGACGCTGTTGATGCGTGCGCCTTCAACTAACGCCGCTACGACCTGCCCTCTTTCTTGATTGCTTAATTGATTCATGTTTTTTCCTTTTCGGTTGACAATTACATGGCCTATGGTTGACAATAATGGCGGCAGAGGTTGACAATATCAAGGGGTATGGTTAACAATGTTATACGAGTGAGGTTGACAAAATTAGCCTAAACAGTTAACAATTTGAACGAGAAAGGTTGTTAATAATGATGACTCAAATTCGTGTAAGAGGCGAAGAAATAAGGAGATTTTTGCTAGATAATATAGAGGGTCACCCTAGAGACCTAGCTAAGGTGGCAAGCGATCGCTTCAAAATAACCCGTCAGGCAGTCCACAAGCATCTACGGCGACTTATCTCCGAGAAGGCCATTGTCGAGGATGGGCAAACGCGAAATCGGTCTTATAAGCTGGCACCGTTGGTTGAGTGGTCGCGGGTGTACTTTATTACGCCCGATCTAGAAGAAGATGTTATCTGGAGAAAAGACATCGGCCCAATTTTAGGAACTCAACCGCAAAACATTTTAGATCTGTGGCAATTCGGATTCACTGAAATGTTTAATAATGCTAAAGATCATTCTGGTGGCACCACAATTTTTGTGAGAATTAATAAGACTGCTATAACAACTGAAATGAGTGTACTGGATGACGGAGTGGGTATCTTTAAGAAAATCCAGACTTCTATGAATCTCTTGGACGAACGTCATGCCGTTCTGGAATTATCAAAAGGGAAATTGACGACTGATCCAAAACACCATTCGGGAGAAGGAATTTTCTTTACTTCTAGAATCTTTGATAGATTTATTATCCTAGCTGGCGGAGTATATTTTTCGCATCAGTTTAATTTACCGGAAGATTGGATTTCGGAAGCGAAAGACAGTTCCGGAACGTTCGTGAAAATGACGCTCAACAATCATACCGCACGAACAACGGAAAAAGTTTTCCGGCAATTCGCTTCGGGCGGGAATAATGATTTTGGTTTTAATAAAACCGTTGTGCCAGTAGCCTTAGCGCAATACGGAAACGACAAACTTGTATCTCGTTCTCAGGCCAAACGACTTCTTGCCAGGGTAGAGCTATTTAAGACTGTATTGCTAGATTTTACCGACGTTCCAAGTATTGGCCAAGCCTTTGCCGATCAAGTTTTTCGAGTATTCCCTCAAGAGCATCCAAACGTCGCATTGGTTCCGCTGCATTGTAATTCAGCGGTTAAAAGAATGATTTTGAGGGCTAAAACTGGAGAAGTACAAAACGTGCCCGCAGAGTGAGTTATTTCTTTTTCCTTATTTTGCCGAAGAACTAACCGTTCTCCTATGGCCGCCTCTACCACTTCTCGCGCTAGGAGGTTCACGTCGGTGGGATTCCGCTTGCGTGCTTTCTTCTTTTTTTTCTTTGCCGTGCCAGAATCATGGCATATGCGGTTTTTCTTGTCACCCTAGGATTCAAACTTTACCAGCCAAGGTGTTGATTGGGGTCAAATCTTTATCATTGACATTAGACCGAATCCAGGGTTAGAAATGGCCCATGGCGCGACCACTGAGGATAAATTATCCGGGAGCCTTTTATCACGTCACCTGCCGCGGCAATGAGCGGAGGGATATTTTTGCCGATGACCGGGATCGGTCGGCTTTTCTCGATAAGCTGAGGACCTCCATGGGGATTTACGAGGTTCGGGTCCATGCTTATGTGCTCATGAGCAATCACTTTCATATGATCGTGGAGACTCCGAAGGGAAATCTTTCCGAGTTTATGCGGCACTTCAATATAAGCTACACCGCGGGCTACAACCGCCGCCATAATCGCGTGGGGCACCTCTACCAAGGAAGGTTCAAAGCTATATTAATCGATGCGGACGATTATCTCCTGGAACTCAGCCGCTACGTACATCTAAATCCAGTGCGGCTAGGCACCTATAAGTCGAAAGACGCTGGTGAGAAGATCAAGGACGTGGAACGCTATCGGTGGAGCAGCCTTTCGGGGTATCTCAACACATCAAAGCGACAATCCTGGATTACCTATGACACCGTATTCAGTTGCGTGGGGGAGAGTCGGAGCAAGTATAGGGAATTTGTCATCGATGGAATCCGGCGAGGCTATGACACTCCCTGGGAAGAAGTCAAAGGGCAAGCGGTACTGGGAGGAGAGGATTTCGTTGAGCGGATCAAGGGAAGAAGGAAGAGTCTGGGATCGAGGAGAGAACAACCGGGCGTGAGGCAGTTGGAGGCCATCGATCCCGCGGCTGTGCTCAAAAAGGTGGCGCGGTATTTTCAGCTGCCAGAGCGACAACTCACAGGCAAGCGCACTGGGCGCCGAGACGAGCGCGGGGTGGCGCTTGAATTGATGTATCGCCTCGGCGGTACAAGCCAGGCGCGGATTGGCGATCTTATGGGACTCGACTACACGGCAGTGAGCCGCGAGCGAAAGCGGCTGCGCGACCGAATCGAATCCGATATGCGTCTGAAAAAAAGATTACGCGAGATCGAGGCGTTGGTTCTGTCATAAGCTTTGACCCTAGACATTCTGGTGCTCCTTACATGAAACCCATAAGACTCTCGGCGCATGCATTGAGTTACATCACCAAGCGAGGTTTTACGGTCGCCGAGGTGGAAGAGACAATAAGGAACTGTAGGTGGGAACCGGCAGAACTCGACCGGATGGAGTGCCGCAAGACATTTGCCTTTAATAGAAAGTCTATGCAACTAAGGAAGTGCGGCCAATTTTCGTAGAAGAAGCGGGTGAAATCGTGGTTGTTACGGTTTATACTTATTACTCATGACGGGGGACATCACATGAAGATTAGTTATGATTCAGAGGTGGATGCGCTCAGTATCACATTTCGTGAAACAACCGTGATCACGAAAAATTTGGGAGAGGGGATAGCGGCTGACTACGATGCGGACGGAAAGTTGGCCGGAATAGAAATCCTGGATGCTATCAAGCGCTTCGGCGGGAAAGAAACTTTACGTCAGGTGGTTATTGAAGGTCTCGGTCCTGCCCAAACCAGTTAGCAGGAGCCCATCCTAGCTCCGGGTCGCCCATTAGCAGGCAGGTCAAGAGGCACAGACGTTCCTGTGAGAATTTTTTCTTATTCTCTTTTTCAACCCTCGCGGAATGGGGGTCAAGGGCATGGGGTCAGGCTTTGTAATCTTATGTAATCTTATGAATCTGTTGAAGGTCAGCCAATATGTCACCTTAACTGGTCAGCGAAAATGTCACCCCTCGACCCTCAATTCGGCAAGGTGTCCCCGCGGCATTCATCGTCAATTTTGGGGGTAGTCTAGGTCACCCCCGC
>JBOHVS010000099.1:0-8419 GCA_050735975.1 Binatia bacterium
GGTGTTAACCACATAGGCTTTATGGTAGACAGCCTTGAATCGGCCAAAGAGCGTCTGCGACAACTAAGCCCGGATATAAAGTTCGAGACACCCGACGATGGGGTTAGCGCTGCCGAGTACAAACTCATTGATCCTGCGGGAAATTTCTTGGATATCTCGGAGCGGCGATGGAAGGTGTAGAGTGCCGAATGGAAAGCTATGTCGTTGCTTCAGGGTCAATCCGGAATTTCGCCGCACTAAGTATAATATAAGGAGGAAGAATATGAGCAACAAAGAAAATAGCTTCAGACTACCATCCGAAGCCGGTGTTCTCGCGCTGTTAATCTGCCTCGTTCTACCCGCCTACGCTTTTTCACAGGTGCCTTTTTATCAAGGTAAGACCATTACCATTATCCAGGGGCGTTCGCCTGGCGGGACAGGGGACCTGAGGGTCCGTGCCCTCATCCCTTTTCTGCAAAAATATATTCCAGGAAATCCAACCATTCTGTCCGAGTATATGCCGGGTGGCGGAGGCCGAAAAGCCGCCAACCACATTTACAGGGCAGCACAGCCAGATGGCCTGACCATTGCGAACGTGGGCGCCGGAATGGTATCGAATGCCATCCTCGGCCAGTCAGGCGTACAGTACGACGTCGATAAGGCAATCTATCTCGGTAGCATCAACAGTCGAACCAGCTATGTCTTTTTCACTAAGAGTGATCTCGGCCTCGGCACCCTGGAAAAACTCAAAGCCTATTCCGGCGTTCGAATAGGCGCCCAATCGGTCGGCCATGATATCTATATCAACGGACGGATGTTCGCTTGGCTCCTTGATCTCAAAGAGCCGAAGTTCGTTACCGGCTACTCGGGGCCGGAGATCGATGCCGCCTTGATGCGAGGAGAGGTGGATGCCAGGGCGCAGATCGCAGACAACTTGCCACATCGAAGTCCCGAATGGATTCAGAAAAAGCTCGTGGACTTTCATGCGATTTTTGAGATCCCCAAGGGGTTCCGTTTCCGCCATCCGGCCTTCGAACCCGTGCCTGCCCTGCAGGATTTTGCCAAGACTGAGCTGGAGAAAAAAGTGCTTCGGATGTTTGCCAGCTTCAGGCTAATCGGCTCGCCCTACATCGCGTCTCCCGATACGCCAAAGGAGCGCATCGAGATCCTAAAAGATGCGTTTGGAAAAGCCCTAAAGGACCGCCAGTTATGGCCAGCCTTGAAAAAGTTAGTCGGGGCTGAACCTGAGCCTTTGCTGCCGGATGAGCAGGCCGAAACGGTGGAGGAAACCCCCAGAGACCCGGAGGTCATAAAGCTCTTTAAGAGGATTGCGGGAGGAGATGCGCTGCCGCCTCGTAGATAGTCGAGACCGTCAATTGGAATTGAACGCTCTGTGTTGGTCCGGACGCGGTACCGGATGGGCTTGAGGGGTATTATACGGGCTTGGGCGTTGGTTAACCAAAGCGGACAGGGGTCTTTTGGATTTAGGTTTCCTTTGGCAGATCGACCAATGAGGTTGCAACAGCGCCCGGGATCTAACTCACTCCAACAGCTGTGAACCCGACACTTCGAGCGGCGGTTGCGAACTTGCCGTCATGGGTTAACAATAGATCAATCGGCTCAACTTGTCGTATGGCGAGCGCAGTGGCCAAATGAATCGCGTCCAGAGTTCCCACTACCGTTGGGAAGGTCTCGCTTGCGCGCTGCAGAATTCTTTCTGTAAGCGGAGATCGCCAGCGTTTCGTGCACAACCCGAATTTCTCTTACAAGATCGGCCACGTCCTCATCGGAAACGTCACCGGAAAGCCGGAGCCGGTCATTTTCAGGTAGCGGGAGCGGAGAGAATCTTGTATAGAAAGTTCTGACGAGGGTGTGCCTCCTCAGATCAGTACTGCTCTATGTTGCGCGGGTGCCGATGACAGCCGCTGGTTCGCGCGCTTGGCAAAAGGGGAAGCTATGACCGATCACGCTGATGCATTCATCGCCACGATCGACGCAAGGGTGAGCGACATCCTTGACTGCTGCACCCGCTGTGGGAAATGCGTCGAGGTCTGCCCGACCGCGGCGCCGGCTGGGATCGATACCAGCGAGCCCGCCGCGATCGTCAGCGAAGTGCTGGATATCCTCCGCGGCGGCGGTGATCCGGCCAGCCGCGGCGCCCGGTGGGCAAACGCATGCACCGGCTCCGGCCATTGTCTTTCTGTCTGCGATGACGGCATTAACCCGCGGTTCATGTTGGCGGCGACCCGCCTCAGGCTCAACGAGCGACGGCAAGCGAACGAACGGCGCGCCACCGGTCGAGCCGGGTTTAAGAAAATGTCCACAGCAGTGAAGGTACTCTCGCGTCTTCAGCTCCCCGCCGATCTACTTGCCGGCCTCACGCGAGCGGCCGAAGCCGATTCCGAACCCGCACCGGACATCGTCATGTATCTCGGTTGCAACGTTCTCAAGACCCCCCACATCGCGCTGTTGTGCCTCGAAGTCTTGGCTCGTCTCGACACGCGATACAAAGTTTTTGCAGGGCCGGCCTATTGTTGCGGTGTCATTCAGTACCGCGTCGGCGACACCAAGACATCCGGGCGAATTGGCGGCAATACGGTGGCCGGATTCGCCGGCACGGGCGCTCCACGCGTGCTCACGTGGTGCCCGACCTGCAACATCCAACTGAGCGAGATCGTGATGCCGAGCACCGACGCAAGCTTCAATCTCGAGCATGTCGTGCCCTACATCGCGGCGCGGATCGAACGGCTCCGCCCCCATTTCGTCCATCCGATCAACAAGCGGGTTGCGCTGCACGAGCATCCGGGCGTGGCCGGCGTGACCGAAGGCGCCAGCAAAATTCTCACGGCGATCCCGGGGTTAGAACTGGTTGATCTGGAACAACCGCGGGTCGGCTACATGTGCAACTCGCTCGCGCCCGTGCCGGCCTACAAACGCGAACTTCACGCGCGCGAGCTCGACGCTGCGGCAGCCGCCGGCGTCGACTATCTCGTGGGAATCTACCATGCCTGCCATCGCGAACTATGTGCCCACGAAACCACTTCGCCGTTCAAGATCGTCAACTTTCTTGAACTGGTCGGCGAGGCCATGGGCGTCGAGAAAACGGATCTCTTCAAGGAGTGGAAAATGATGCAAGACGTCGATCGCGTTCTGGCGGAAGTCGCCAAACAGGCGACGACGGCCGGGCTGGACTTGGAAAGCGTGCGCGAAGTACTGGTTGCCCATATGCTGGGCGAGCAGCCCCTGCCGGTAGGTTTCCGTGGCACACCGGCGATTGAACCCGAGGATCCACCGCTTCGCGTTATCTCAGAGTAGCGAAAATATTCCGGAATATTCCGGGCGGAATATATTCCCAACACGGATAGAGCCAGCTAAATTCCGGTAGTGGTTCAATTTGGCCCAAGATCCCTCACTTCGTTCGGGATGACAAATCCTTTAGGTGTCATTCCGAGCGGGAGCGAGGAATCTTTCCTGATCTAACGGTAGACTCTGATTGTAACTGAACCACTACCTAAATTCCACCATGGTTGACTTTTTCCACCACTACAGATTATAGTTTAGCTTGCAATGGCCTTAAATATAAAGAATAGCGAAGTCGAACGTCTCGTTGAAGAGGTTGCCGATCTGGCCGGAGAGAGCAAGACAGAAGCTGTGCGCCGGGCTTTAGAAGAGAGGAGGGCCAGGTTGACGCTGCGTATCGCCGGTGATCACCGATCGACAAGGCTCAAAGGCTTTCTTGAGCGTGAATTTTGGCCCGTTGTTCCTCAGGAGGAACTTGGGCGGCGACTGAGCCGCGCTGAAGAAGAGGCGATACTTGGCTATGGGGAGTCCGGGGTGTGATCCTCGACACTTCAGCCATTGTCGCAATTGCTCTAAAAGAGCCAGGCTTTGAAGAAATTCTCGAAAAGCTAGTCCGGACATCCCAAGCCGGAGTGGGCGTACCGACAATAACCGAGTCAGCTATCGTGCTATCGGCCCGCTTGAAACAAGATGCTCGCAGTTTACTTTCGCGGTTTCTCCTAGAAGGATCAATTTCCACGATTCCGTTCAGCGACGCCCACTTCGGATTGGCCGTCCAAGGTTGGCTGCGATTTGGAAAAGGGCGCCATCCCGCGGCTTTAAACTTAGGCGATTGTATGTCTTATGCCACGGCCAGACTCGCCGGTGAACCTTTACTTTGTACAGGCGATGATTTTCCACAGACCGACCTTGTACTCGCTTGAGTGGGCTGAGGCTCTATGTTGACAGACCTCCGGTTGGAACTTGCCTAAGTGGCACTATACGACCAAGCGGTAGAACCGAAAAAAATAGTTTTCGATGGGCAGGATCTCGACGTCCTTGAATCCCGCCTCGTTTGAATACTTCCGCAACATATCAGGACGCATGACGGTGCCGGTTTCCGCAGAAGGCTGGTTTGCCATACCGACGGGTAAACAGTGCAGGATGCTCCAACCGTACATCATCCAATCGATCTCGTTAGGCGCAGAGAAAGATTCGCCAACCCGTTCATCGACAACCAAAACCGCGCCCTTCGTTCCGGCAAGATTTCGCATCCCCCTGAGAGCACCGACCGGATCGGACATATCGTGGATGCATTCGAACGCGGCGACCAGGTCATACTTTCCCTGGAGTTGCGGATCCGAAGCGTCGCGAACCTGAAACTTTACTCTGTCATCGACGCCGGCGGCGCGGGCATTTTTGCTCGCCATCTCGATCGAAGGTTCATCGAGGTCGAAACCATCCACCAGGACCTTGGGATAATGCTTCGCAATAGCGATGCCTGACCACCCGGCTCCCGTGCCCACGTCAGCCATGCGAGCGGGAGGGTCGGAAAGCAGCCTTCGATGCACATCGGGTATGGCCGGCAACCACGCGCTTCCCATCTCTTTCAGAAACATGGACCGGTTCATTCCCGCCTGGCCGTCGATCAAATCCTGTCCGTAATCGCCGTACGGGACACCTTTGCCAGTTCGATACGCTTGCACTACGGAATGCAACGGGCGGACCGCTCCGGCGAATATGATCGGAAGCGCGCCCAGATAGTTTAGACTATCTTCGTCAACGAGCACTTCTTTGTGGGCGTCGGGCAGATAATATCGTCTGTCCTTTGCATCGGCGGTGACGTTATCTACGGCCAGGAAACCGGCGACGGCCTGCTGTTCGAGCCATTCCCGAGCGTACCGCTCGCTGGTCGCGGTTCGTGTCGCGAGCTCTTTTGATGTCGCCGCACCGAAATCGCCCAAGGATGTGTAGTAACCAAGCTTGACGCCGAGATACATACCAAATACTTCGAAAGCGCCGCGTGCCGATTGGAGAATGTTTTCGACAAATTTATCCGTTTGGGTATTTTTCATCGCTCCCCCTGTTAGTTATTAGCGCAGCTCGTTTGCGCGCGAAAAAATTCACTCCCCGCGCGTAGAGATCTTTGGACAACTTAGCCTTGGCCGAAGTATTTTTGTAACAGTCGAAACGCTCGACGATTTTGCCGTCCACGAAGCCTATTCTTGCAGTTAGTTCATAAAGCTCCGCCTCCGGCAGAGCGCCGCCGATTCAGGCCGTCCAGAGATCCACGTCGCTCCGTGCCGCGAGCGATAGTTCCCTCTGGACGACGACATCGGCAAGATATAAGCGACCGCCGGGACGCAGTACTCTGTGCACCTCGCGAAATGCGCGATCTTTGGCGGGGGAGAGATTGAGGGCGCCGTTGGAAATCACAACATCCACGCTCTCGCTCTCCACCGGCAGCTCTTCGGCTATCCCCCGGCGAACCTCAATATTTTCCCACAGGCCGGCTTTTAATGCCCCGCGCTTTGCCAGTTCGAGCATAGCGGGGGTCATATCCACTCCAATCGCCCGTCCCGATGGGCCGGTGCGGCGCGCGGCCAGCATGAGATCCATGCCGGCGCCGCAGCCGATATCAAGCACTGTTTCGCCCGGTTCGATGGGACCGATACTCTGGGGATTTCCGACACCGGCAAAAGAGGCGGTCGATTCAGCGGGAATCGTTGCCAGCTCCTCCGGATTGTACCGGAGCATGCGGCAAGCATACTCCGGTCCTCGATGAAAATGAAAGTTTCCCTGAGGTTCCCGCGCCACCCGATCGTACTCGGCGCGCACCAGTTGCCGCAGCTTATCGACATCAAAGCCGGCGGGACATGTTGTAGCCATAGCTTGTCTCCCGAAAAACTCCTCAAGGTCAGCTCCGGTCCGAGGCCACTGAGCAGTTGGCATCCAGGCTAGCCATTCCTCGACCGCTCGTTGGGATCGCTGTGCCGGTCCCCGCCGCTCTCTTTTGGAGAATGCCCATAAGAGATGACGGAATAGATGAGCACGAGCGCAAGCAGTAAAAACCCTTCCGCAACCATCTCTGGACTCATTTTGTCATCAGGCCGATGCCTGCCTGGTCGCTAATCGTCCGCAAAGGAAACGAATCTCTTTTCTCGCCGAGCAAACGCCGCGGCCGTCTTCGCATAGGAAACAGGGGCGGTGACGAGCCGACCTGAATCGTGCCGAGCACTTCAAACCCGTGCCGCTCATAGAGCGGGATATTTTTCGGGCTCGAAGATTCGAGGTAGGTGAGTTTGTCGTCACTATCGCAGCGCGCAAGCGCATGTCTCAGCAGCGCCGAGCCGTAGCCGTTGCCTTGTTTATCAGGAACGACACCGATCATGGGCAAATACCAGTGAGGCTCGGCGGGGTGGTAAGTGTCCATCTGTTCGAGCAGCGCAAACACGTCTGCCTGATCCCGCTCTCGAACCGTACGCTGGAGCAGCGCGACAAGCGTTTTTTCATCGGGATGAATACCCGGTGGCAGCCACAGCGCCGCGCCTGAGTAACCCTCGACGCAATCAGCGCTACCGTGCTCGAAGGCCGCGCCCGCAAACGCTTTGACGAAACTTGGAAAGTATTCCAGGTACCGCTGCGAATCAGGATACAACCATCGTGCAGCAGGGTCGGTGCTAAATGCCGCCACTACTGCGCTGATGGCTAAATCTTCATCCGATGCCCTTGCCGGCATAATCGTTGGCTTCTTCATAGTTTTCTTCCCGTTCCTTAAAAAAATCACCGCTGCTTTCTCGTTCGTCGTTCCGTCTTCAGGCGACTGACGCGAGCCTAATCAACTTTCGACCTGAAGCTTGGCGTCGAGCCGCACGGGCCGAGAGACGTTGAAGTAGTTCGGCGAGGTCTTGATCACGTTCTCATGGATCTGTTGGAACTGCTCCGGTGTTCCGTTGCCCGCGATGCGAACCACGTATTGAATCGATTCATAGCCAGGCTTCACATTGGGGTCGATGCCAAGAAAGCCGCGTAAATCCAACTGACCCGTCGTTTCGATTTCGAGCTTGCTCAAAGTGATTCCATTGACCGCCGCGCCCGCTACGTAGCCCACCGTGATGCAGGCGTTGAGCGCTGCCATGAGCAGCTCCTGCGGGTTAGGCGCAGTGTTCTCGCCCAGCAGCTCAATCGGTTCGTCGGCCTTGACGGTAAAATGACGCTTGATCTCGCTGCCGCCGAGCTTGTACGACTCGACCGAAGTTTCGGAGCGGGTTTGTCCCTTCCAGCCGGTTTTAACTTTGAATTCGACGATGCCTTTTGCCGGGTCTTTTTTGACCTCTTCAATGACTTCGTGCAGAGCATCGATATCGAGCCCGTTCACAGTACCGGTTTTTTTTGCTTCAAGTGCAGACATGGCAAACTCCTTTTGGGTTATCAATTTTCACTGGGTTCGCGATAACTTTCGATTGTTGTGCCGGGCAAGGGCCTCGACTCCACTCAAGGATAGGTCCGGTGGCCCGGAATCGAGTCCCCCGACTCAGCCGCCCTCTTAACAGAACGTTGGCGCCATCTGCTCGATCTGTTTGCGCGCCTCAGGCTTGATCGCCTCCACGGAGGCCAGAAAATTCGGATGCGTCATGCCCGTGCCTAGATAAGTCCAGCGCATCCCCTTGAGCAGTGCTTCGCTCATCTGCTCCCGCTCCACCTTGGAAAGCGTTCTCCCTGTGGCCGTCACGAAGCTTTCCACTTCGAACTCCGCTTGCTGCTTTAGGCCGTCGTCGATAAAGCCGCCGATCTCGCCGTATTCCTCAAAGGCCTGATCGATCTCTTTCGGCGTCGCTCCTTGCGCCACCGACTCCACCATCAGAGTGTCGAGTTTGGTGTGCTGCGACTCTTCGAGCCAGTGGTGCTTGAGCAAGCTCTTGAACTGCGGATCGAGATTGTGGTTATCGCGCACGCCCTCAATGTAGTGCCTGAGCGTGATCCACTCGATATGGAGGATTGCAATGCCGACTCCCAGGGGACTGTGCGACAGCACGAACCGCTTCACGTCTTCGGCGGGACCGATAAAGTCGCACTTGCTGCCGAACCCGTCCTCGAATTCCTGCCGGAAGCGCTTAAAAAGGTGGGTGTGCTTTGCCTCCTCGCCGGCGAACTGTAGCAG
>JBOHVS010000100.1:0-9430 GCA_050735975.1 Binatia bacterium
CCAAACTCTTGAACTCGATGAAGGACTGGCGGAACAGCCGAGCCTGAAAAAGGAAGTAGGGCAAAGGCGGAGCCAGCGTTGACGTAATGGTCTTTTGCTTATACCGAAACACTAGCAGGTTGCTGAAAAACTCTGCAAACAGGCTGCTCAAAAGGATTCAGAGGCGAGGCGCGCGAGCTTCGGAAGACTGAGGCTAAGGCTTAGGCTTAGATCGAACTTAACCTTAACCTGAACCTCAACCTGCATAAGGAGCGAGGCGATTGAGCGCAACGAAGCATATGAGTCTTTTTCAGCAGCCTGCGGAATGTTTGATCTCAATCACAAGATCGGCTAAAACGAACCGCACAGGAAAAGAAACGGGAGGAAGATTCGTGCTGAGAATCAAAGGAGCGACGAAAGAGTCCGCGCCGATTGAAGTACGGGCGATTTTCGAACAGCAGGAGCAGCAACACGGCGCAGTACTAAACACCGCGCGGGTTTATGGCCTTAGACCCACCATTCAGCAAGGCGTCCAGGCCCTTCAACAAGGCATTTTGGCGTCGGGGCTTATCGAACCGGAGCTGCGGCATCTACTCTGCATGAAAGCCGCGAGCATCAACGGTTGTCCCTACTGAATCGATATCAACGCATCCAGTGGGATGCATCATGGGGCGTCAGAGGAAAAAATCGAGGCGGCTTTGGGGGACTATCGGAAGAGCCCGCTCTTTTCCGCTCGGGAACGCTTGGCTCTCGAGCTGGCCGAGCGAATGACTTACACCAACAAACGGGTCACGGACCATTTCTTCAAACGGCTCAAGCGACATTTCTCGGAGGAGGAACTCGTGGAACTTGCCGCGGTTATCGCGCTGGAGAACTTCCGCAGCAAGTTCAATCCGGTCTTCGCGGTTGAATCGCAGGGCTTTTGCCCATTGCCCGCGGTGCAGCAGGTGGCTGCGGAAGCAGCGGAGCGCTTTAAGTGAGGCTGAGTTCCCGTGTGCGATGTGCCTGTAGCGGTTTGCTCTCTCTCGGGCTGCCGATCTAACCTCAGGCGGCGCTCGCCCCAACGCCTGGTCGCCACTTGTCAAATCGTTTCTCAAGCCTGCTCAAGAGGTCCATCGAAACCATGCCGCTGACGGCAAAAACCAGGACTCCGACAAAAACTTTGTCGGTCTGGAAGGTTGCGCCTGCAACAGTAATCATGAAACCTATGCCCGCGGTCGCCGCGTATAGTTCGCCGACCATCACGCCGATCAACGCGCGGCCGACCCCCAATCGAAGCCCGCTGATGAGGAAGGGCACGGTAGAGGGGAGAACGACGCTCTTAAAGATCTGCCACTCTGTCGCGCCAAAGCTGCGCGCCGCGGTCAAAAGGTTAAAGGGCGTCGTTTTGACTCCGTCCCTGGCATTGATCATGATCGGGAATACGGCGCCAAGAAAAATGATCCCCACCTTGGAAATGATCCCGATGCCGAGCCAGATGATGATTAGAGGTAGAAGCGCGACCCGCGGCGTCGAATACAAGGCGTTGACAAACGGATCAAAAATATAGGCCATTTTCTTGTACCATCCGATCGCGATCCCAAAGGGTATACCAACCACAACGGATAGCACATAGCCCCAGAAGAATTCCAATCCGCTTACCCTAAGATCGTTCCAGATTTCGCCCGAGGCGAACAGCTGGACCGCCGCGTTATAGATAAGAGAGGGGGCGCTCATGAACATGGGATTGACCCATTGGAAAACCCCACCCACCAGCTCCCAGGCGATGAGAAACAACGTGACGGAGGAAATTCCGAGAATCTTTTTTTCCTGGTTGAGGTAGAATTTGTACAGCCGAGACGCTTCGGCAACTCTGACGTCCAGCAACACTTCTTCCTGAGCCGCTACATTTTTGTCCGCCATGGTCTACCCTCCTTGCTTCGCGAGGCGTTCGCTGATGCCTTTACCTCTCGTTCACTAACCGCAATTTTCCGCCTGAGGATCCCGATTTTCCCACGAACGTGTTCAGCGCCCGAGCCAGTGTCGGCCCTACCGATCCCAGTTCGTCGAAGTGATGGAGAGAAAGTTCGGCAAGGATCTCCTCGCCAGCCGCCGTGATTTGCACTAAAACCTGCCTGCGGTCCGCTTTGTCGCGGCGACGCTCCACCAAACCCCTCTCTTCCAGACGGTCGATCATCTCTACAGTGCTGTGATGCGCCAGCTGCATGCGCTCAGCCACAACGCCGACCGTGGCTTTCCTTCCAGGGGCCAGCCCTTTGATACTGAGCAAGAGCTGATGTTGCTGGGGTTCAAGGCCGGCCGCGCGAGCGGCTTGCTCGCTAAAACGTAGAAAGCAACGGATCTGGTAGCGGAACTCCGACAAGGCCTGATAATCGTTATCTTTTAGTTTTCGCCCAGCCATTGCAGTCATATCGCCGTACGATAGATTTCTCCTATACGATAGAGAGGGCTACCTGTCAAGCCATCCAAGCTTCGGGTTGCGCGGCTGGTCGCTACCGGATAATATTCCTTAACTTACAGGAGGGAAATCATGGCGGATGTGAGGGACATGCGGGGTTACATCGAAACCCTTGATGAGATGGGACAATTGCGCAGATTTAAAGGCGTCGATCTGAACTTGGAAGTTGGCGCGTTGACAGAACGGGCAGCGGAGAAGGAAGGTCCGGCGTTGCTGTTCAGCGACTTCAAGGGCTATCCATCCGGTTTTCGAGTTTTGTCTAATACCTTCAGGACCTGTAGACGCACCGGGCCGGCAATGGGTATTGATGCAAGCCTGCAAGGCGTGGACTATCTTTACGCTTGGCGAAAAAAACTCGCAGCCTACAAGCCGGTTCCCGTCGAGCAGGTCGAAGGCGGCCCTGTGTTTGAAAACCAGATGGCCGAGAATGAGGTTGACCTCTACAAGTTCCCCACTCCGACCTGGCATGATCTCGATGGGGGACCTTATCTCGGCACCGGCTGCGGCGTCATCACCAGAGATCCCGAGACAGGCAAGATCAACATCGGGACCTACCGGGTAATGGTTCAGGAGAAAAACAAAGTCTCGGTCAAGATGAACATGGGCAAGCATGGCAGGCTAGCTTTCGAGCGCGCCCGGGCCACCGGCAAACCGTTGCCGGTCGCTATCACCTTGGGCCAGGGACCTGCCGTATTTCTCGCCGCCCAGATGCCGCTGCCGCCGGACGTGAACGAGTTCGAATTCGCCGGCTACCTTCAGGGATCGCCAGTGCCGGTCGTTCGAGGGGCCGTGACTGGTTTGCCGATTCCGGCCAACGCCGAAGTCGTGCTCGAAGGAGAATTGCCGCCTATGAAAGACGAGGAGATGCCGAAGGAAGGACCCTTCGGCGAATGGCCAGGCTACTTCACTGACGCAAACGTCGGCGAGACTCCGGTTATGGTCGTAAAGCGGGTCTACTATCGGAACGATCCTATAATACTCGGAGCGCCGCCGTTAAAACCGCCGGCAAGCTACCTGCCCATCCCTCTCGGGGCAGCCACCCTTTGGGAGCAGCTCGAGAAAGCAGGCATCCCCAACGTCAAAGGTGTCTGGGGTTTTGTTTACGGCGGGCAACCGGGACCGTTTACCGTCATCGCCATCAGGCAGGGTTACGCCGGCCACTCGAAGCAGGCTCTTTTAGTCGCCGCCGGCGCCCGGGCCGGAGCTTATGGGGGAAAATTTGTCGTCGTCGTCGATGACGACATCGATATTACGAATCCCGCCGACGTCATCTGGGCGGTCGCGACCCGTTGTCATGTGCGCGAAGGGCTCGACGTTGTAAAGGGAGTATGGGCTTCGGTTTGCGAGCCGGCGTTGCCACCGGAAGAGCGTTCGCCGCGCGGCTACACTTCGGACCGCGTGCTCATCGACGCCTGCCGGCCCTATAAGTGGATGAACCAGTTCCCGGCAGTCAACGCTTTTGCGAAGGATTTCAAAGATAAAATCGAGGCGAAGTGGAAGATCTGACAACTCTCATGCTTGAAGCCGAACGAAATATTTTCGTGGCCGGCGCGTCAAAGTAGAGAAGGTTGGAGGGTTAACAAATGGGTACTCTCGAAGCGCTGAGTCTCGCCATGGGAACCGCCTGGACGTCAGGCATCAATCTTTACGCGACAATAGCGGCGCTAGGCATCGCCGGGCGTATGGAGATGGTCCATCTCCCTCCGGAACTGCAGGTTTTGGCCCACCCGATGGTGATTACGGTGGCGTGCGTTATGTACACCATCGAATTTTTCGCCGACAAAGTGCCGTATGTCGACACTGGGTGGGACGCCCTGCATACATTCATTCGGGTTCCTGCCGGCGCGGTTTTGGCGGCGCGATCGTTAGGCGACTTGAACCCGGCCTTAGAACTGACGGCGCTGCTGGCCGGAGGCACGGTGGCTCTGGCCGCCCATGGCACAAAAGCCACCGCCCGTTTGGCGATTAATGCCAGTCCCGAGCCTTTCAGCAATTGGTTCGCGAGCATCACTGAAGATTTAGCGGTCTTGGGAAGTATTTGGATGATCTTCAATCACCCGATCATCATGCTGGTTCTCATAGTGGTGTTTCTTGCCTTCCTTATTTGGCTGACTCCGAAACTATTTCGTATGGCGAAACGAGGTTTCCAGACTCTGCGCGACCGACTGCGAGGTGGCAAGCCTGATCAACATGCGCCGCGCGGCTCACCTCAGCCAGGTTAGGATCCGGCATCCTGGCCGTCGCAGATTGATCTCAGTAGGAATCTTGCAAGAAGATCATGAAAGATGAGACGAAGAATCAGCGCGAGAGCAGTCTCCCCTCAGTACCTCTAACCCTCGACGGATCCTACATCTTGCATCAGATGTTCCGGGTGCGCTGGTCGGCATGGCGCTCGCTGGCGGCTTCCGATCAGAGAAATATTCTGGAGCGCGCAATAGCGCGGTTCAAACCCATGGAAGAAGGCAAGGAGCAGCCGAGCGCGCTTTTTTCCCTATTGGGACACAAGGGCGATCTGATGATCGTCCATTTCCGCAAGACGCTGGACGAGCTCAACCACGCGGAGCTGCGCATGGCGCATTCAAGACTTCACGAGTTCCTTGAACCGACAAACTCCTATGTCTCCGTCGTTGAGCTCGGCCTATACGAGGCGTCGGTAAAACTCTATACAGAATTAACCATTAGAGGCCTTCGACCTGGAACCGCCGAGTGGAACAAGGAGGTCGACGATGAACTTGCCAAACAGCGCCAGGCGTCGGCGCCGCGCCTTTGGCCGGAAATTCCGCAGCGGCGATATCTCTGCTTTTATCCGATGAACAAACTTCGCGGCGAGAGCAAAAACTGGTATAGCCAGCCGATAGCCGAACGGCAGCGAATGATGCGCGACCACGGCATGATCGGCCGTCAGTACGCCGGGCGAGTCATTCAGATCATTTCCGGCTCAATCGGCTTCGATGACTGGGAGTGGGGTGTTGACCTGTTCGCCGATGATCCATTGGTATTTAAAAAGCTCGTCTACGAAATGCGCTTTGACGAGACCAGCGCCGCATACGGCCTTTTTGGTTCTTTTTTCGTCGGCCTGCGCTTCCCAGCCGTCAATCTCGCCACTCTGCTCGAAGGCAAAGCACCGAGTTTTCCATAGCGGCGTTTGTAGCTCGATTTCCGACATGTCAGTTCCCAAGGAGAAGCCATGCGGTTACAGAACAAGGTAACCATCATCACCGGCGCAGCGCACGGCATCGGCAAAGCCTACGCTCGGCGTTTCGCCCAAGAGGGCTCCCGGGTCGTGATTGCGGACATCGACAACGAAGCTGGAGAGGCGGCAGCGAAAACTCTCGTGGACGCCGGCTGCTCCGCCTGGGTTCGAACCACGGACGTTCGCAGCTATCCGAATGTCGAGGGGCTGATGCGCGAAACGGTAGATCGCTTTGGACGTATCGATGTCTTGCTCAATAACGCGGCGGTCTACGTTACTCAGAAGCTTTGGAAGGGCGCCGTGGAGGAACTGGCGTTGGACGAGTGGGATCGAGTGTTGGAAGTGAACCTCAAGGGGGTGTTTCTTTGCTGTAAAGCGGCCATTCCGATCATGAAACAGCAGCACAGCGGCAAGATAATCAACATCGCCTCGGGAACTTTCTTCAGCGGGTCAGGGGACATGCCACATTATACGACGGCTAAAGGCGGAGTCGTCGCGCTGACACGCGTAATGGCGCGGCAACTCGGTGCGTGGAACATCAACGTCAACTGCATGACCCCGGGTTCGACGATGAGCGAGGAGTCGATTACGGACGACGTACTGAAGCGGCGGGAAGGAAGCATGGACAAACGTTGCTTCAAACGAGTTGAAACGCCGGCCGATATCGTTGGCACCGCTCTTTTCCTGGCAAGTTCGGACAGTGACTTTGTCACCGGCCAGCTACTGGTCGTCGAAGGCGGCGGGATCATGCACTAGCCCGCATTATTCATACTGTTTCGGCTGTAACAGCCTTGCTAGCTTGAGTGGCCTGCGATTCCGTACACGTGACCACACTGGCCGCAGAATACGACCTGAAACGGACTGGTGACGAACTGCTTTCCTCGTGATGTTCCGCTGCCGGCCTTGCGCGAGATAATATGATCCATCCCTACAGCGGCGCAATCGGGACAGTGCGGCTCGGGAGCCAATTTTTGTTTGAACTGATGCGAGAAGCGAAACCCGTCGGTTCGCTCGCCATTGTTGTCGCCGTTGTCGTTCTCGAACGCAGACCACGTAGCTTTATCGTATTCCGCCCTTTGAGTTTCATCGGAAAGAACCGTGTAGGCGTCCATAATCTGCTTGAGCCTTCCGGCGGCTTCTTCATCGTTCGGATTCCGATCCGGATGGTAGCGGAATACCATCTTCCGATAAGCACGCTTGATCTCTTCCGGAGTGGCTTTCCGCACAACACCCAGAAGCGAGTAATAATCGGCTGTTTTTTCCAACGGATCTACCTCGCGCGAGGATACCATCTGCTGCCATCAGCAGCCACGGATCGATGTAAACGAGAGATAGAGGACCCCTTGACGCCGCTGCCTATCGCCGTCCACGGCCGAAGACCGCGCCGGCTCTCCGCGCTTTTCCCCTCAGCTTGTACATGCTGACGCAGATATCGTAAATCGCAGAGCCATCGCGGTCATCGATAATCCGGCTGCCCTCGGCGCTCTCGTATTCAATTCTAAAAAAAAACTCGCCTCGCGCGGAGTCGTTATTGCTGATGCGGAGCAAACGGCCGCCCTTCTTATCAATGTAGCCGCCGATGGCCCTTAATGTCTGAGCAAGTGTAAAAAAATCTCCAGATGGGGGTATTTCTTCCCGCTTCTCCCCGCGTTGCAGATCAAGTTCGTCAATTTCTCCAAGGGAATAGTCAAGATTTATGGGAGTCGGCGAAGGAGGGTTTTGGTAGCTCCCTTTTACGACAAGGCGATCCACCTCTCGGGTAATAACAAACGCTTTGATATCGCGCGATTCCAGATCCTGACCAATGGTCCGAAGGATGCTCGAGTTTTTAACGGGACGCACCGAAAAAGCCCTCTTGTCGATAACTTGCCCGCCCAAACCTCCCGCGGTTGGGAGCTCACGAACAATCGTCTGAAATGAAAGGGTACGAGTAGTCGCAAAAAAAATCAAACCATCGAGACGGGCGGAGCGATGGCTCTGGCCGCCCTGCGCTAAGAGACTGTGTCGTAATACCGTTCATGGTTCGAGAGCCTCACCACCAACGGATGGTGGCATTCCGAAAATCAAAGACGTAGCCGTTCGTCCTGAGGTTCTCGAAGGGCGAACGGCTAACCCGCATTTCTCACGACGGGATTATGTTGAGGGCTGCAAGCCCAGGTAATACGATCATCTCGATGATCCTGAGCAATCAGCTCCTTGTCACAGCAACAGAGCAGGCAATTTGACACCGCAGGCACGCGATTGGGCTTTGCACGAGCCGATAACCCGGCTCGCAGGCGTAGCTATTCCTTGGTTGCCGGTTGGGCAGCCAACCCGCCGGCAAGCGCGGCTTAACCGCTGGCCGCAATTTGTTGGAGTCGAGTAAACACTTGTTGAAAAAGCTTGAGATAAGGATAGCTCTCGGAAAACGAAATCCACACCTTGCGAACGGTCACTTCAATCCGCGCGCCAATCTTGAACAACTTAAGCCGAATCGTATCGCATTGGGCTTTGGCCAACTCGGTCCCTTCTAGCCCCAACCGACGCAGCGCGTGAATCAAGATATAAGCGAACGATGAGAAGTAAAGCCGCAGTTGATTCGAACGCAGCCACGACGTGGAGGTCCGATCGGCAAACAATCCCAGTTGCTGTTCTTTGATCCGATTCTCCATGTCCCCACGGGCACAGTAGAAGTCCTCGTACAACTCCCGTGCTTGCTTGTCCTGGCTTGCTATCGAGGTGACGATGAAGCGGGGGTTTTCCCCTTTGGCCAAGTATTCGGCCTTTCCCACCACCCGCCTCTCACACGACCAGCTCTTGCGAGTCCGATAGCGAAAATCCTTGAACACTCGAGCCGGCTTTTGCGTCCATTGATGGATCTGCTTGGCCTGGGCCATCTCGGTGTCGATCTGTTTGATCAAACGACTATTCTTGGCCAAACCCAACACGTACTCGATCTGGCTTTGACCTTCGCAGTAGCTCATGATCTCTTCCCGGCAAAACCCCGAGTCCCCGCGCATTATGATTCGGACCCCGGGCCACGCTGACTTGAGCTTTGTCACTATCGACTTAAGCTCTTGGAGCACTCCGCTGGCCGGATCCTCATCGGCCTGGCGCAACCGCGCACACAGCAAGTGCTCCCCACTGAAGATATATAACGGCAAATAGCAATACTCTGCGTAATAGCCGTGAAAATACTTTCCTTCCTGATTGCCGTGCAGCGGATCGTCGGTGGCATCTACGTCGAGCACCACCTCGGACGGTGGACTCCGATAGGATTCGATAAACACAGTAATCATCAGCTCATCGATGGCTCCACCGTCGGCCACAATCTTCTTGTAGCGGCTCTTCTCGTTGGCGTCTTCGGGGGTCAACTCCAGGCGATTGAGCGTGCTCTTGCCCGCTATCGCCTTGCCTTGGTCTTGCTCCCTTACTCGGTCCTTTCCACTGGGATCTTGCTTCTCACTGAGCAGCCCCATCACCACATCGTGGCGTAAACTGTCGTGGTCATTGAGATCCTCGTAGCCCAGCGCAATCCCATAGACTCGCTGGCGAATCAGCGACTCCACGCTGTGTTCGATCCGATCCTTGTCGCGGTAGTCCCGATAACAACCCGCCAGCCGCTTCAGTATCTGTAAACGGCTCTCCACCTCTCGCAGCAACACTCCTCCTGCGTCCGAGCTGATCTTGCCGCCGTCAAATCTCCCGGTCACTCCACGACGCCCCAGTTGCTGAAATTCCATCTGTTCTCGTATACACTGTGTTTCCATAAGGCCGCTCTTCTCCCTGCGCGTAACTGTTTGGTAACACAACCTTTATGC
>JBOHVS010000101.1:0-7916 GCA_050735975.1 Binatia bacterium
TTTTTATCCTGGATCTCCGGACCGCAATGACCATCGATCAACAACTCGCTTTATGGGTGCCATTCGCAGTGATTTTCCCGCTGATTTTTTTTCACCACTCAAGGAGTCTCTGGCTCGTTCTGGACCATCTAGTAAACCCGACCAACCGGTTGTATAGCATGCCGCCGAAGCAGCCCGGCTAACTTCTCTTTCTTTGGCAAGTAATCGCGCCGCGTGCCCAGTCCCCGAGCGGGCTCCTCGATGTCCCTTGATGGGGGGGGAGTTAGAGTGGGGGTAAGGGTATAGAGAGACTAATCGCTTTCAGCAACGACGCTATCCCCGACACGAATCGTACCGCTCTTCACAACCTCGGCTCGCAGCCCGCCGCGATGAATTAAACCGCGCAAGGCGCCCTTGACGGTCAATTTCTCCATGTGTGAACAGGGCTCGCAGAGCCGGGTGCCGCGCAGCGTGACTTCACCGACGCGAAAATCTTTGCCGACGAGATGATTCAGAGAAATTCCGTGCGTGACGATATTGCGACGCGATTGGCCAGCATCCAGTTTGACGTGATAATCGCGCTTCAACGCCTCCACGGCTTCGGACTCGATCAGAGTCACGTCGCGGCCGGAGCCAGGATCGTTGGAGTAAGTTCCCAGCTCGTTCGCGTAGCGGTCTCCGGTCAGTCCCTTTCCCTGCACCGCCTGTACCTCCTTCACCGACCACATTGGCGCCGCTCCGGTTGAAGCGACGTGGATGGAAACTACGGCGCCCTTTGAGTCCACTATTTCAGCCCCCCCTTCTTTCTTGATACCAAAGCGCTGATCTCCGGCGTCTGCATCGCTTCCTTCAGAGCCGTAACCGTTCCGTTCTCAAGAATCTCTTGCGCTAATCGCTTGGTACTGCCGATGGCCGCCTTGAGAAATGCCGATCCGTAACTGACTCTCGCAACCCCCAGATCCTGCAACTCGCCAATACTTGGTGACTGCGGACCGGCGAGAATGCTGATGGGCGCTTTGACTTCCTTCGCCACCGTGCCAATGATGTCCCGCGCATGAAGATTCAAGTAGAAAATACAGTCGCCGCCGGCTTCTGCGTATGCGTTGCCGCGACGAACTCCTTCATCCAACGCCTTCTTTGGATCATCGGGCATGACGTGAAAGGCGTCGACCCTGGCATTAAGAAAAAACTCGCTCCCCAGCACGCGTTTGGTTTCCATCACCGCGGCGATTTTGCGCAGTTGCTCGGAAAGCGGCACTAATCCGCGGGCGCCGCCTGGTTTACCGCCGGCGCCATCCTCCAGATTCATCCCCGCGACGCCTCTCGCCACCAGCGCGCGCACCGTCTCTTTGACCTCGTTCTCGTCGCCATAGCCCCGCTCGCCGTCGGCGTTGAACGGAATCGACACCGCTGCGGCAAACTTCCCCGATACATGCAGAAAGAGATCGCGGCTCATCACCTCGCCGTCCGGATAGCCCAACGACGCCGCGATGCCGCCGCTCGTTCCTTGAATAGCTCTGAATCCCATCTGCTCGAAGAGGAGCGCGCTGACCACATCGTAGGCGCCGGGCATGACGAGAATCTCCGGTGCGTGGACTAATTCTCTCAACGTCCGGCTCTTCGCATTAGTCGCCTGAAGAATTGCGCCTGGAATCGGTTCCATTCTTTGACCTCCTGGTGCGAGGAAAATTGAAAACCCGCATCCTAAGTCCGAAACGGGATGTGAAGCAAGAGGAGGAAGGAAACGACGGAGCGGCAGGAGTTTTTACGCCGCCTTACGGAGGAGTTTTCTCGCCGGCTTTTTATGACTCGTCGTCAGACGAGAGAGTGCGATGCGCGGGAGCTTCTCTTCCTTCCAGCGAAGCAGTCCCTGACGAATGTATCCTGGCTTGATGCCGAGCCCTTCACAGCAATTGACAAACGAGAAGATCCATTCGGAGTCGTCCTCCAGAATCCACCTCTCGACTTCGGCAAAACGCTTGGCGCTCCTCTTGCCCCCAGCGAGCAGGTAACGTTGATAATCAGCGATCGCCTCGTCCAAAACAGCCGCCATCAACTCCTCCTCCGGAGCCAACTGGTGCCGCCGATAAACCCTGTCATATTCTCCGGTAGTCGTGATATCTTCTTCCCACAGCCCCATAGTCCTTGGATCGAGCCCGGAATTCCGATGGTAAAATTCCGGCTGCCGCTCCTGTTCGTTGTCGAATCCGGTGCTTCCCATGTTTTTCAGCCCTCCGGCGAAACGCTCGCTGCTTTCGCCGCTACTCAACAAAATTCCCAGAATTAATATTAATTTTCCACCGCCATGGATAGTCGGCAAAAAATTGAATTTTGTGTAGGTATTTTGGATCGGGGGAGTCGGTATTTTCATTACAGGCCCGGCCGGCCGAAGAACCGAGAACGAGGCGCGTACACTGCGTTCGTTGCGGTCGGCGATAAATTTTGACAGGTTGAAAACTGTTTGTAGCCAGACGAGGATAAACGATGCGAAAAGCTCTGACCATCGCGGGCTCTGATTCCGGCGCAGGCGCCGGTATACAAGCTGACCTTAAAACCTTTGCCGCCTTGGAGGTCTACGGTACTTCGGCGATCACGGCGATCACGGCGCAGAACACGATCGGTGTAACGAAGGTCTTTGAGCTGAGCCCTGATATGGTCGCCGCGCAGATCGATGCCGTCATCGAAGACATCGGGGCCCACGCATTGAAAACGGGGATGCTCGCCAATTCTGAAATCATCGATACCGTCGCAAAGAAAATCCGCGAGCACAAGCTAAAAAACCTGGTCGTTGATCCCGTGATGGTCGCCAAAGGCGGGGATCGCCTTCTGCGCCGAGACGCCATCGAAGCTCTCCGCTCTCAGCTCATTCCGCTCGCTACGGTCGTGACACCGAATATTCCCGAAGCGGAAGAGCTGACGGGGCTCAAGTTGAATCGCGCAGGCGCGATCAAAGAAGCCGCTCAACGAATTCTCGACATGGGAGCTCAAAGCGCCGTCATCAAAGGCGGCCACCGTCATGGACCGGCAACAGATCTATTCTATGATGGGAAGAACTTCTACGATCTCGTCGCTCCTCGGGTTCGGACCCGTCACACGCATGGCACCGGCTGTACTTTCTCAGCGGCAATCGCGGCAAAGTTAGCTAAGGGGGAGAAACTTCAGGAGGCGGTGAGCCATGCGAAAAAGTTCATCACCGATGCGATCCGGGGCGGCTTTGCAATCGGCGCGGGTCACGGCCCGGTGCACCATTTTCACGCCTTATGGCCCAAACCAAGACCTTAGGATTGATAGCGGACACCGCCGACCGTGCGATCTCATAAACGATTGTATGCGGATTACATCGCATTATTATTTGCCGCAGCGTTCCATCTCAGCGACGATCTCCCGCGCGGCTATGACGGGATCTTTCGCTTGAAGAATAGGCCGCCCGACGACGATATAGTCGACGCCCGAGCGCATCGCCTCTTCGGGAGTCATCACCCGACGCTGGTCGTCCCGTTTGCCGCTGGACGGGCGAATTCCCGGAGTCACGATTACAAAGCGACGACCACAGGCTTGGCGAATATCGGCCACCTCCTGCGGCGACGCAACGACGCCGTCCATTCCGGCTTCACGGGTCAAAAGAGCCAAACGTACAACCTGGTCCGCCACTTCACTGTTGACGCCAAGTTTTTTTAGATCGCTTTTGTCAAGACTGGTCAACACAGTGACGGCCAGCATGATCGGCCTGCTGCGATTTTCCTGACGGCAGACCCTGCGCACTTCCGTTACCGTTGTGCGCATCATCTCCAGGCTGCCGGAGGCGTGGACGTTGAACATCTTCACGCCGAGACGGGTCGCTTCAATGGCGGCTTTGGCCACCGTGGTGGGAATATCATGAAATTTAAGATCTAGAAAAATCTCCCCGCCCAAGTCATGAATCAAACGAACCACCTGGGGTCCGGCATGCGTAAAAAGCTGCTTGCCGACCTTGAACATGCCTACTTCGTCGGCAAGAATTCGAACCAGCTCTTTCACCTGCTCGAGATCGTCGACGTCTAAAGCGACGATCAATCGCTCTCGCATCGACTTGTGCTCGCGGAGCAGCTCCAATGTAGAGACCATGCTTATCTCTGGAGTTGAGCTGTGACCACCTGTTGAACTTTCTCCGCCGCGTCGGCAACGGTCACGTCTTCGGTCTTGCCATCGCGGCGCCAGCGCATTTCAACGCAACCCTTCTCCAATCCTTTGGCGCCGATAGTTATACGTAGTGGAATACCGATCAAGTCCGCGTCTTTGAATTTCACCCCCGGCCGCTCGTCACGGTCGTCGAGCATCACTTCGAAATTGCGCCGCCGGAGCTCGCCATAGAGTTGATCGGAGACTTCCCGAATGGCCTTCTCATGGTAATTAATCGGCAGCAATAAAACCTGGAAAGGCGCGATAGAGAGGGGCCAGATAATTCCGTGGACGTCGTGATTCTGTTCAACGGCGGCCGCGACCAATCGGCTAACCCCGATGCCGTAACAGCCCATTTCAATGGGCCGTTCCCGCCCTTCGGCGTCAAGATACCGCGCGCCGAGCGCTTCGCTGTATTTAGTTCCCAGATAGAAAATCTGACCCACTTCAATCCCGCGGTGGCTTTCCAAAACACCCCCATCGCAACGCGGGCAGGGATCGCCCGCTATCGCAAGCCGTAGATCGGCAAACCCCGACGGCTTAAAGTCCCGCTTCTGATCGACTTCAATATAATGGGCGTCGTCCTGGTTGGCGCCGGTAACGGCCCGCTGCATCCCCTGAATCGCCAGATCGGCAATGCTGCGCAGCTCAAGACCGATGGGACCTAGGAATCCCGGAGTCACTTTGGTCGCCGCGGCAACCTCACCTTCGTTCGCAAGGGTCACTTCCCGGCAACCCAACACCGTTTGAAGTTTCAGCTCGTTGATTTCGTGGTCGCCCCGCACCAAAGCGGCGACCAGCTCTCCGTTATCGATCTTGTAAACCAGCGTCTTGATGAATCTTTCCGCAGGCACATGAAGAAACGCGGCCACCTCCGCTACGCTCTTCTTGCCCGGGGTCGATACCCTTTCGAGCGGCGGCGGCTCCTCGGCGATTTTTGGGGCTGCAGGCTGGCTGGCTTTAACTTCGGCCTTTTGTACATTGGCCGCGTGCTCGCATTTATTGCAGCTCACGATAGCGTCCTCGCCGGAGTCGGCAAGCACCTGAAATTCGTGGGACCGGCTGCCGCCGATTGCCCCTGTATCCGCCTCCACCGGACGATAGCGAAGACCGCAGCGGCCGAAGATCCTCTTATAAGTCTGATACATGGTTTCGTATTCGCGCAAGCAGTCGCCAAGATCCGTGTGAAAGCTGTAGGCGTCCTTCATAATGAATTCACGCCCGCGCATGAGACCGAAACGCGGCCGGACTTCGTCGCGAAACTTTGTTTGAATCTGATACAGGTTGAAGGGAAGCTCGCGATAAGATCGGACGACGCGGCGAACTAGATCTGTAATGATTTCCTCATGGGTCGGCCCTAAACAAAAGTCGCGCTCGTGACGGTCTTTGAATCGCAGGAGTTCTTTACCGTAAACTTCCCGCCGGCCGCTTTCTTGCCAAAGCTCCGCGGGCGAGGGCACCGGCAGCAGAAGTTCTTGAGCGCCAGCGCGGTCCATTTCCTCGCGCACGATGTTTTCGATCTTTCGTAGGACCTTCAGCGCCAGAGGCAGATAGTCGTAGATGCCCCGGCTGATTTGGCGAATGAAGCCCCCTCGGACTAACAGTTTGTGACTGACTACCTCGGCGTCAGCGGGGTCTTCCTTGAGGGTGGGAATGAAGGTTTTGCTCCAGCGCATGTTCGTGTTGAAGTGGGGAATGCGAAAGCGGGGGCAAAGAGATCAATCTTCGACAGGCGTCAGCTTCTCCGCCTCCATCGCGGCGGCCAAGATTTTAACCTCTTCCATCAGGGCATCGACGATTTGAGCTTCGGGAACTTTACGGATCACTTCGCCCTTTCGAAAAATGAGCCCGATGCCCTTGCCACCGGCAACGCCAAGGTCAGCCGCGCGCGCTTCGCCTGGACCGTTGACCTCGCAACCCATCACCGCGACGTGGATATTCATGTTGCGGTAAGGCGTCATTCTTTCCTCGACCGCTTTGGCCAACCCGACAAGATCAACGTCCGCTCGACCGCATGACGGACAGGCAACGAAAGTCATGCCGTCTCTCTTGAGGCCGAGAGATCTTAGGATTTCGGCTCCCACTCGCACCTCTTCCACCGGATCCGCCGCCAGCGACACCCGAATCGTATCACCGATGCCCTCAGCGAGAAGCGTGCCGAGACCGACCGCCGATTTGATCGTTCCGGCCGTCGGTGTCCCCGCCTCGGTTACTCCGAGATGAAAAGGGTAAGCCACTTTGTCCGCTAGCATGCGGTAAGCTTCGATCATCATCAGCGGGTCCGACGCCTTCAGTGAAATCTTGATTTCGGGGTAGCCCAGGTCTTCCAGGATATGGATATGCCGCAGCCCGCTTTCGACCATGCCCGCCGCGGTAGGTCCGCCGTATTTTTCCAGAAGATCTTTTTCCAATGAACCGGCATTAACACCGATGCGGATCGGAATCTTGCGTTCGGCTGCTAGCTTGACGACCTCTTCGATGCACCATCGCGCGCCGATATTGCCCGGATTCAGGCGCAATCCATCGACACCCTGCTCCAACGCAATCAACGCGAGTTTGTAGTTGAAATGAATGTCGGCGACTAAGGGAATACGGATCTGTCTCTTGATTTTTGCCAGCCGCTCAGCGGCTTCGCGCACAGGCACGGCGACGCGGACGATTTCGCAACCCGCCGCCTCCAATGCCCAAATCTGGTCTACCGTGGCATCGACATCGCGCGTGTCTGTCTTGGTCATCGATTGGACGGTAATGGGCGCATCTCCGCCGACTTTGACTTTGCCGAGTTGGATCTGTCTTGTTTTACGTCGTTGAATCACGACTTTACTATAGAGGAGCCGCGCGCGGCGGTCAACGAAGGCAGCAGGTTGAGGCTGGCGTGCCCGTAAAACAGGTTTAGGTTCAGGCTAAGGTTCAGTCTTAAAGATTGACCCCCGCTAACCCTAAACCCCAACCTGACGCTACGTCTGGAGGTCCGAAATCAGAGATTCGAAACTTAACCTAAACCTCGACCTGAACCTGCCTTAGGCGCTCGATGCTCGGAGAGAAATCCGCGCCAGCTGGCTCGATTGCTTAAAACCCGCAGATCCCTACTGCGGGTTCACCTTCGCCCTTTGCTTCTCGATTGGAGACTCTTTGCGTTCTTTTTTTGTCTTTCGATCTCTTTCGGGAATGATGACTAGCCGGCGATAAGAACCTTGCCCCAAGCTCTTAGTCGTCAGCCAAGGATCATCCTGCAAAGCGGCGTGAATAATGCGCCGGTCGGCCGCGCTCAGGGGATCGATGGTGACGGTTTTCCTTTGCCTTTTCGCCTTCTCGCCGAGTCGCAACGCCATGTCCTCAAGGGATTTATGGCGGCGCTCTCGATAATTTTCGATATCTACCAGGATATGGGGCCCTTCGCTGGCCTGTCGCTCGCCGGCGATGCGGGTCACAAGATACTGCAAGGCTTCTAAGGTCTGGCCCTTGCGGCCAATTAACAAACCGCTATCCTCGGCCCTGATTTCCAGGATTATCTCGCCGTTGGCGGTGGTTTTACCATCGATCGAAGCCTCGACCTCCATTAGCCGCAAGATATCGGCAAGTACGCCCTTCGCCTTCTCGCCAAGCGACCACCCGTCCAGCTGTGATGCCGCGCTTTGCACGACTCCGTTTCCCACCCCTGAATCGGATCCGATCACCGATCTTCGTAGGGAGGCGCGGATACGCGCCTTTTGCGCGCCAAAACCCAAAATGCCTTTCTTTCCCTCCGTCAGGATGTCAACGGTGACCTTCTCCCGATC
>JBOHVS010000102.1:0-13672 GCA_050735975.1 Binatia bacterium
GCCGGCACATGGAAGGACCTCACCGACAACGTCAACTCGATGGCCAGCAACTTGACCGCCCAGGTGCGCAACATCGCCGAAGTCACCACCGCGGTGGCGCGCGGTGACTTGTCGCGTAAAATCACCGTCGACGTTAAAGGCGAAATCCTCGAATTAAAAAATACCATCAACACCATGGTCGATCAGTTGAACGCTTTTGCCGGCGAGGTCACCCGCGTCGCCCGCGAAGTCGGCACCGAAGGCAAGCTCGGCGGCCAGGCGCAGGTGCCCGGGGTCGGCGGCACCTGGAAGGATCTCACAGACAACGTCAACTCGATGGCCGGCAACCTGACCGCCCAGGTGCGTAACATCGCCGAGGTGGCCACCGCCATCGCCAACGGCGACCTCTCCAAGAAGATTACCGTCGATGTCCGCGGCGAGATCATGCTCCTCAAGGAGACCCTCAACACGATGGTCGAGCAGCTGCGCTCTTTTGCCGCCGAAGTCACCCGCGTGGCGCGCGAAGTCGGAACCGAAGGACGGCTCGGCGGCCAGGCCGTCGTCCCCGGGGTGGCCGGCACATGGAAGGACCTCACCGACAACGTCAACTCGATGGCCAGCAACTTGACCGCCCAGGTGCGCAACATCGCCGAAGTCACCACCGCGGTGGCGCGCGGTGACTTGTCGCGCAAAATCACCGTCGACGTTAAAGGCGAAATCCTCGAATTAAAAAATACCATCAACACCATGGTCGATCAGCTGAACGCCTTTGCCGGCGAGGTCACCCGCGTCGCCCGCGAAGTCGGCACCGAAGGCAAGCTCGGCGGCCAGGCGCAGGTGCCCGGGGTCGGCGGCACGTGGAAAGACTTGACCGACAATGTAAACTTCATGGCCGCCAACCTTACCGAGCAGGTGCGCGGCATCGTCAAAGTCGTGACCGCCGTCGCCAACGGCGATCTCACCCACAAGCTGACCGTCAACGTCAAGGGAGAAGTCGCGGCGCTCGCCGAAACAATCAACAACATGACGGATACGCTCGCCACGTTCGCCGATCAGGTCACCACGGTCGCGCGCGAGGTTGGCGTGGAAGGCCGTCTGGGCGGGCAGGCCAATGTGCCCGGCGCGGCCGGCACGTGGAAAGCTCTGACGGGCAATGTCAACCTGCTGGCCGACAACCTGACCAACCAGGTGCGGGCGATCGCCGAGGTGGCCACCGCTGTGACTAAAGGCGACCTGACCCGCTCCATCCAGGTCGAGGCGAGCGGCGAGGTCGCAGAGTTGAAAGACAATATCAACACGATGATCGATAACCTGCGACTCACCACCGATCGTAACACCGAGCAGGATTGGCTGAAGACGAACCTCGCCCGGTTCACCGGCATGTTGCAGGGACAGCGTGATCTAACCAGCGTCGGTCGTATGCTGCTATCCGAACTGGCGCCACTGGTCAATGCCCAGCAGGGCGTCATCTACCAGATGGAGACAGAGGAATCGTCAGGCATGACCTTGCTCTCGGCGTTCGCTGACAACGGGGAGAACGGGCACCCCCGGTATTTGGGGATCGGCGAGGGGCTGATCGGACAGTGCGCTGCGGAGAAGCAGCGCATGCTGATTACCGACCTGCCCTCCCACGCCGTCCCGATCCGCTCCGGATTGTTCCAGGCCGTCCCCCGCAACATCATCGTATTGCCGGTGCTCTTCGAGGACCAGGTTAAAGCGGTGATCGAGCTGGCCTCGTTAAGCGCGTTTACCGCTTCGCACCTGGCGTTCCTCGACCAGCTCACGTCCAGCATCGGCATCGTGCTCAACAGCATCGAAGCCACGATGCAGACCGAAGGGCTGCTCAAGCAATCGCAGAATTTGGCCGCCGAGCTGCAGGCCCAGCAGAAAGAGCTCCAGCAGACAAACGAGCAGCTGGCGCAGAAAGCGCAACAGCTCGCCGAGCAGAACGTCGAGGTCGAGCGCAAGAATCAGGAGATCGAACAGGCCCGGCGCGCCCTCGAGGAGAAAGCCGCCGAGCTGGCGCTCACCTCGAAGTACAAGTCCGAATTTCTGGCCAACATGTCGCACGAGCTGCGCACCCCGCTTAACAGTATCCTCATCCTCGGCCAACAGCTCGCGGAAAACAGCGCCGGCAATCTTTCGGGCAAGCAGATCGACTTTGCCCGGAACATTCACTCCGCCGGGTCGGACTTGCTGAACCTCATCAATGACATTCTCGATCTCTCGAAGATAGAGTCCGGCACCGTGACGGTGGAGGCCGAAGAGATGACCTTCGCAGCCCTGTGCGAGAGCGTTGAGCGGAACTTCCGCCATATCGCGGAAACCAAGAATCTGCCTTTCTTCGTGGAATTCGACTCGAATCTCCCGCACGTTTTTACCACCGACCCCAAGCGCCTGCAGCAGATCTTGAAGAATCTATTGTCGAACGCTTTCAAGTTCACCACTCACGGCCAGGTCTCGATGAATATCCGGCCAGCTCAAAGTGGATGGGCGCCGGACCATCCTGTGCTTGCCCGCGCGCATGGCGTCATGGCGCTGTCGATCTCCGATACCGGCATCGGCATCGCGACGGAAAAGCAAAAACTCATCTTCGAAGCCTTTCAACAGGCAGACGCCGGGACCAGCCGCAAATACGGCGGCACCGGACTCGGCCTGGCGATCAGCCGCGAGCTGGCCACCCTGCTTGGCGGCGAGATCCGGCTGAACAGCATTCCTGGACAGGGCAGCTCCTTCACTCTTTATCTGCCGCTGCACTACACCGGTCCGTCGGCGCCCACGGTCGCAACGGCCACGGCCCCAGCCGCGCATACCGGCGCGACCGCTAGCTTGCCGATTCTGCCGATCGCGGCCGAGGAGAGGATTCCCGACGACCGCGACGACATTCAGCCCGGCGACGTGGTCTTGCTCATCGTCGAGGACGATACGCATTATGCGCGCGTCCTGCTTGGATTGGCGCGCGACAAGGGCTTCAAAGCGATCGTCGCAACCCGCGGCGCCACCGCGCTGGAGCTTGCGCGCGAGTACATGCCCTCGGCCGTCACTCTCGATATTTTCCTCCCCGACATGCTCGGCTGGACGGTGCTGAACAACCTGAAGCTGGATCCGCGCACGCGGCACATCCCCGTGCAGATCATCTCGTTGGAGGAGGAAAAACAGCACGGCCTCTCTCATGGCGCCTTCTCATACATGGTGAAGCCGGTGACCACAGAAGCGCTCGGCGAGTGTTTCGAGCGAATTCGCGAATTCATAACGCCGCATCTCAAGCGTTTGCTGGTGGTCGAGGACAATGAAGTTGAGACCGACAGCATCGTCGAGCTGCTCGCCCATGACGATATCGAAATCATTACGGCGGCGACCGGCGCCGAAGCGCTCGGAGCGCTGCGTGCCGATCCCTTCGACTGCTGCGTGCTCGACCTGCGGCTCCCGGATATGAGCGGTTTCGAGGTCCTGGAAAGCGTGCGGGCCGATCCCGGCCTGAGCCAGGTGCCAATCGTCGTCTTCACGGGCAAAGATCTTGATGCCGATGAAGAACGGCAGCTCAAAGCCGTCGCAAAGAGTATCGTGTTGAAGGATGTGCAGTCGCCCGAGCGGCTGTTCGATGAGACCGCGCTTTTTCTCCACCGCGTGGTCTCCGAGTTGCCCGAATCGAAGCAGAAACTGCTCGAGCGGCTCCACAACTCAAACGAACCGCTGCGTCGTCGCAAAGTGCTCGTGGTGGATGACGACGCGCGCAACATTTTTGCGCTCACCACCGTGCTAGAAAATCACGAGATGGATGTCGTCAGTGCGACCAACGGCCGCCAAGCCATCGAGCTTATCAACCGGACGCCGGACCTTAGCGTCGTCCTGATGGACATCATGATGCCCGAGATGGATGGCTACCAGACCATGCGGGAAATCCGTAAGGACCCGCAGTTCCGCGCGCTGCCGATGCTGGCGCTCACGGCGAAGGCGATGAAGGGCGACCGCGAGAAATGCCTTGAAGCTGGCGCTTCCGACTACGTCGCCAAGCCGGTCAATACGGAGCAGTTGCTTTCAATGCTGCGCGTATGGCTGTATAGGTAGCCGTTCGGGATTGCAAATGGCAAATCTCAAATTGCAAATCCTGAACTTCGGACCTAGAACTTGAGATCTGAAATTTGCGATCAGTAATTCCGAACGCAGTGAGGACGTATGAATGAAACGGTTAATATTTTGCTCGTCGATGACGACATGCGCAACCTTGATGCCCTCGAGGCTATTCTGCAGTCCCCGGACTACCGGCTGTTCCGAGCGCGGTCGGCCAATGAGGCCCTGCTGACACTGCTCTCGGAGGAGTTCACCGTCATCATCCTCGACATCCGGATGCCGGATGTTAACGGCCTCGAGCTGGCCCAGCTGATCAAGCAGCGCAAGAAGAGCCAGCACATCCCGATCATCTTCCTCACCGCCTATTATCAGGAAGACCGCGACGTGCTGGAGGGCTACGGCGCCGGCGCGGTGGATTATCTGAGCAAACCCGTTAACCCGTTGATTCTCAGGTCGAAGGTCGAGGTTTTCGTCGATCTCTTCCGTAAGACAGGCCGCTTGGCGGCGATGAACCGAGCGATGGAGAGCGAGATCGAGCAACGATTGGCGGAGCTCGAAGCATCGCTGCGCGAGAAAGAAATTCTCCTCAAAGAGATTCACCACCGGGTGAAAAATAACCTGCAAATCATCTCCAGCCTGCTGAGCCTCCAGGCGCAAAAAATCTCGGAACCGCACGTCCAGTCGCTGTTTCGCCAAGCCCGCGACCGTGTCCGATCGATGGCGTTGGTGCACGAGAATCTGTACCAGTCGCCGGACCTGGGGCGCGCCGAGCTGGCCGAATACGCCCGCGCCTTGATGCAATCTCTGTTTGAGGCCTATGGTGAGGCCGCGGCGAATATCCGGCTGCGCCTGGAGCTGGAGCCGGTTCACTTACCGGTGGATGTCGCGATTCCGTGCGGCCTTATCCTGAATGAATTGGCCACCAACGCTCTGAAGCATGCATTTCACGGCCGGCCTAAGGGCGAGATTACGGTCGTCTTGGAGGCTGGTCGCGACGGGATGATCCGGTTGAAGGTTCAGGATAACGGCAATGGACTGCCGCCGGGCCTGGATTGGCGATCCGGCGGCTCGCTCGGATTGCGGCTTGTGAACATGTTGACCGAGCAGTTGAACGGCACGCTCGAAGTGCGCAACAATCACGGGACTATATTCCAGCTGACGTTGCCCACGCCGGAGGCCGTACAGAGCGGCGTCCCCACCGAGAACAAGTAGAGTACGATACAGGAGGTCTTTGTTGAGCAAAGGGAGAATTCTCATCGTCGAAGATGAATTCGTCGTCGCGGAAGACCTGGCGGCCATGTTGGCTCATCTGGGCTATGAAGTGGCGGGTCGGGCCGCAGAAGGCGGCAAGGCCATTGCTATGGCGTGCGATCTCCAGCCGGATCTAATCTTGATGGATATTCGGCTTCGCGGTCTGATGGATGGAGTCGAAGCGACGGAAAAGATCCGGCAAGCCTGCGATATCCCCGTCGTGTTCCTAACCGCTCATTCCGACTCGCGCACTCTCGAACGGGCTCAGATGACCGACCCCTTTGGGTATATTCTCAAGCCGTTCAACGAACGAGAGCTGAACACCCAGATCCAGATCGGCCTTTACAAGCATCGGACAGAGCAGGCGCTGCGCCGAGCGAACGCTTCGCTCGAACAGCAAGTCGCCGAACGAACGAAAGAGCTGATGCGATCGAAGGAGCGGTTGCGCGCGCTCGTCTCGGAGGTGACCCTGGCGGGGGAGCGCGAGCGGCGCCGGCTGGCGATCGAATTGCACGATCACCTCACCCAGTTGCTCGTCGTGTCCCGCATGGGGGTGATGCGGGCCAGACAGCTCGCCCAAGATCCCAAGTTGGCGAAGTCCTTGGCCGAGACGGACGAGAACTTGGATCAGTCGCTGCACTATACCCGCTCGCTTATGGCCGAGTTGAGCCCGAGAGTGCTCTACGAACTAGGGTTGCCGCCCGCGCTCCAATGGTTGGGCGACCAAATGCGCCAGCATGGCTTGACGGTGGATGTAAGCATTGACAGTGACGGGATTGGCCTTCCCGAAGATCAGGCGATTTTCATGTTTCAATGCGTCCGTGAACTGCTTTGGAATGTGGTTAAACACGCGCAAACGCAAAAGGCAACCGTCTCGTATACCGTTGGCGAGCGGGAACTCACTGTCGCGGTAGCCGATGAAGGCAAGGGCTTTGACCCGATAATCCTGGAGCGCGGCCCCGGTGCGATGGACGGATTCGGTCTCTTTAGCATTCGTGAACGCTTGGAGCTGCAGGGAGGGCATTTCGAATTGGGCTCTTCACCAGGGCGAGGCACCCGGGTGACCTTGAGCTTACCCGTGGCCGTGGAGTTGTCGACTATGGCGGGGGAAGCGCAATCGAAGCCTGCGGCTGAATCGGCTCCTGACTTCCGGCTGCAGGTCACCGAGCAGGTCATTCGGGTTGCGCTGGTGGACGACCATCAAATGGTGCGGCAGGGGTTGCGATCCGTTTTGGAAGATTATCCGGAGCTTGCAGTCGTTGGTGAGGCCGCGAACGGGCTCGAAGCGATCGAGATCGCCCGAAATCTTCAACCGGACGTCGTCGTAATGGATCTGAATCTGCCGATTCTGAATGGAATCGAAGCAACGCGGCGTATCGTGCTGGAGCGGCCTTCCACGATAGTGATTGGACTCTCATTCGGCAGTGACGCTTACGTGATCAAAGCGATGCAAGCCGCCGGCGCGGTCACGTGTATCACAAAAGAACGGGCGGTAGACGAGCTATATCGGACGATTAAGGATTCCGTCGAGGGGCAGAGGGTAGTGAATGCTGACCCCTGAAAGTTTAAGCCGTTTAAACAGTTCAAGCGGTTCAAGCCCTTCAACCCGCCAAGGAATCAAAATTCAAATCATTCAAACCGCTCCAGGGAGGCCAAGAATTCAAACTTGTCAAACAGATGAGGATGTCCGATCTTTAACGGATTGAACTGCTTGAACGCACTTCCCTCGAGGGCCTGAACGGTTTGAACAACGGTAAACACCCAGGACTAACCTATCAATGACTACTTACACCATTTTGAACGTCGATGACGACGAGGCGAGCCGGTACGCTAAAACACGCATCCTTCAGCGTGCCGGATACCGGGTTATCGAAGCCGGGAAGGGCGCGGAAGTATTGCGCCTGGTGCGCGAAACATCGCCGCAGCTCGTTCTTCTGGACGTCCAGCTGCCGGACGCCAGCGGCATTGAAATCTGCCGGCTCATCAAAGCGAACCCTGATAGCTCCGCCGTCATGGTGCTGCAAGTCTCGGCTTCCAATGTGACCACCGCCGATCGCATCGAAGGCTTGGAAGGGGGAGCCGACTCTTATCTTACCGAGCCGTTCGAAGCTGGAGAGCTGCTCGCATGCGTGAAGGCGTTGCTGCGCTTGCACCATGCCCACGAGGCGCTACGGCGCAGCGAACGCAACCTGAGCGACTTTTTCGAGCACGCGCCCGTCGGACTAAATTGGGTCGGGCCGGACGGCATCGTACTCAGTGTCAACCAGGCAGAGTTGAATTTACTGGGCTACACGAGAGAAGAGTATGTCGGCCACCACGTCGCGGAGGTTCATGTCGATCAGCCCGTAATCGAGGATATCCTACGGCGGCTTGCCGCGGGCAAAGAGATCCAGGACTACGCAGCGAAACTCCGTTGCAAAGACGGTTCGATCAAGCACGTCCTGATTTCGGCGAACGTTTTGTGGGAAAACGGCAGCTTCATCCACACGCGCTGTTTCACGCGCGACATCACCGAGCGCAAGCGGGATGAGGCGGCAATGCGCGATAGCGAGGAGCGCTACCGCCGCATCGTGGAGACCGCCAACGAGGGAATCTGGGTGCTCAGCGCCGAGGCGGTAACGGAATACGTCAACCCGCAGATGGCGGAAATGCTCGGCTATAGCGTTGAAGAAATGACCGGCCGTTCTCTCTTGGACTTTGTTTTTGAAGAAGATGTGCCCGAAGCCCTGCAGGCCCGGGAGCGCCGCCGGGAGGGGATTAGCGAAGCGCGCGATTCTCGTTACCGGCGGAAAGACGGCTCTCCGCTCTGGGCCCATGTATCGGCCATGCCTCTTTATTCGCACGACGGAGCTTTCATCGGCGCCTTCGGAATGTTAACTGACATTACCGAACGCAAGCGAGCCGAAGAGGCGCTGCGCCAACTTACCGAGGAGCTGGAGCGGCGCGTCGAAGAACGGACGCGAGAGCTGGCGGACTCGAAGAACCGGTTGCGCGCGCTGGTATCCGATCTGACCTTGGCGGAGGAGCGCGAGCGGCGCCGGCTCGCGGTGGAGTTGCACGACTACCTTGGCCAAACGCTGACCCTCAACCGCATGAAACTCACCAGGGCAGGAAACCTTGCCAAAAATTCCGATCTCAAGGAAATTTTGGCGGAAACCCGGAGTTCTCTCGACGAATCGATAAGCTATACCCGCACCCTGGTAGCCGAGTTGAGCCCGAGGGTGCTCTATGATTTGGGCTTGGCGCCCGCAATTCAGTGGTTGGGCGAGCAAATGCTACGGCACGGCTTGAGGGTAGAGGTCAAAGGCGATCTCGAGGGTTTTTATCCCCAGGAAGATCAGGCAATCTTGATGTTTCAGTGTGTGCGCGAAGTGCTTTGGAACATAGTTAAACACGCTAACACGGATCAAGCGACGGTTTCGTACAGCCTGGGCGATGACGGCCGAGAACTCACGGTGGTCGTAGCCGATAACGGCAAGGGATTTGACCCAAAGATATTGCAGCGTAGCGGGGCCTCGACAGTCCAGTTTGGCCTCTTTACTATTCGGGAGCGCCTGGAGCTACAGGGAGGGCGGTTCGAAGTGGACTCGTCACCGGGAGAAGGCGCCCGATTGGCCCTGGCGCTGCCCATTGCCGGATCGGGATCAATGGCAATACGATCCGGGTTCAAGCCTCAAGGTGAGGCCAAGCCGGCGGTTCCCGATCATCTAATCCGGGTTGCATTGGTGGATGACCATCAAATGGTGCGCCAGGGGTTGAGGTCGGTGCTCGAGGAACATCTGGAGCTGACAATTGTCGGCGAAGCCGGAGACGGGCTGGAAGCCATCGCGATGGCGCAACGGATGGAGCCTGACGTCGTCATCATGGATCTCAATCTGCCGATTCTGAACGGTATTGAAGCGACCCGGCGCATTATACGGGAGCGGCCCTCCACAATCGTCATCGGCTTGTCGTTTGGCGTGAACCCGTACGTGACCCAAGCCATGAAAGCCGCCGGCGCGGTAACCTGTGTGACCAAGGAACGGGCGGTCGAGGATCTGTACCGGACGATCAAAGATGTGGTAGATGGAAGAGCGGCTGAGCAGCCGTGAGAACTCAACGTTCTATTTAATCAAAAGAAAGACGAGCCATGATAAGGGATTATGGAAACGAGCCGACCCTGGAGCTGACCGTGCAAAGAGCCGAGCAACAACTGCAAGCTCTGCAGCTCGCCGCTTCGAGAACACGGGATTCAGAATTGGACGCCGTTGTCGGGGCGCTCTTTGCCAGTTTGTTTGAGCTGAAGATCGCCGGCGATCAATTACGAGAGCGCAATAACAAGCTGGCCGATGAGCTCCAGCGCGAATTGCAGACCAGAATTTCTCGAGATCAGTTGCGCGAATTGGCGCGGCGCCAACAAACAGTCCAAGAGCAGGAGCGCGCGGACCTCGCGCGCGAGCTTCACGACGAGTTCGGAGCGGCTTTGACGGCGCTGAAGCTGGATCTCCATTGGATCATGGCCCGGCTCCCGTCCGGGGTCAAATCTCTTCAAGAGAAGGCAACGGGAATGTCCGAGCTCATCGATCGCACGGTCGAGTCTGTCAGCAGAACGGGAGCTCGGCTCAGACCGCGCGTGCTGGATGATTTTGGGCTGGTCGCTGCTATCGACTGGCAGACTCAGGATTTCCGGGGCCGAACGGGCATTCAGTGTAAAGCGCAGCTACCTGATTATGTCGAGCTCGATCCGAAGCTCTCAATCGCCGTCTTTCGCATTCTTCAGGAGGCCTTGACGAACGTCGCCCTTCACGCTAATGCGACGGAGGTTATGATCAACCTGCGAGTAGATGGCGGCGCAGTTTTCCTCGAGGTGAAAGATAACGGCGTAGGGATCAACCAAGAACAGGCCTCAAACGAGGCGTCGTTCGGGCTGCTCGGCATGAAGGAGCGGGCCTACGTTTTCGGCGGCCGGGTATGCCTTGATGGTCGAGAGAGTCAAGGCACGACGGTAAGGGTTGAGATACCACGAATAGTGGCGAGTCTTGAGGGGTAAGGCGATGTTCAATCGGTTCAATCCGTTCAAACTTTCAATCCGTCAAAAATCGGTTTGAACGGCTGAAACGACTGAAACGATTTGAACTTTTTAGAACAATCATGGCTAGAGTATTACTTGTCGAAGATCACCCTATTTTCCGGCGTGGACTCAAGGATATTCTGAGCGGAAAGTCGCAGTTTACTCATGTGGGAGAAGCCGAAGACGCCCCCAAGGCTTTACGTTTGTTGCGCAAAGAACGTTGGGATGCGGTAGTGATGGATGTCAATCTGCCGGGAAAAAGCGGTCTGGAATTATTGAAGGAGTTAAAGCTTTCCCACCCCAAACTGCCGGTACTGATTCTTAGCGTCTATCCGGAAGACCAATATGCCATGCGTATGCTCAAAGCCGGGGCTTCCGGCTATCTCACCAAGAACCGCACACCGGAGGAGCTGGTCGGCGCGCTGACCAAGCTGCTTCAAGGGAGAAAATACGTCAGCGAATCTCTTGTCGAGAAGGTGATCTCGGAATTCGAGACCGGTGAGCAAGGACCGCCCCATAGAGCACTCTCCGACCGGGAGTTTGAAGTCCTGCGGCTGATCGCCGCGGGAAAACCGCCCAAAGAAATTTCGTTACAGCTTCATATCAGTACGAGAACCGTCAACACGTATCGAGCCCGCCTGTTGCAAAAGTTGAACCTCAAAAACAACGCGGAGCTGGTCCGCTACGTCATCGACAACCAGCTCTTCTCCGAATAAGCCCCAGGGAAAATCCAGAAGTCAGAATTCAGATGTCAGCGCTGATCTCTGATCTCCCACCTCTGACCTCTGATCTCTAACCGCCTCCGTAGTCAAAACGACGACACCCGCCCTGTCCGAGGTTGCTACGCAAAAATCATCCTTTAGCGGATAGCCCGATCCTTAGTAACCTGCCTACTACATGTTAAAAGTCCGTAAGATATTTCTCTGATAAACTCGAATTGGGGAAGCGAAGCACGGTCAGAGTTCAGAGATCAGGAATCACGGGTCTGAGCAGGCATCTAAACTACGAACTCTGACTTCTGGACTTCCGGAGGCGGAGCCAATCGACAGCGGAGGTAATCAAAATGGAAACCACACTCGGCGATCTCATCGTAGCGTTGACTGAAGAAACACATCACTTCCTCGACGATGAGCGGGAAACCTACGAACTGGTCGCCTATCTCCTTTCCGAGCGTTTAACTCCGCGGTCGTCGCAGCCGTTAGTTTATCGAACCGGTCCGCAAGCACGCGTTCCGATGGGAGAGGGCGACAGCCCGAGAGTCTGAAGTCTTGTGGCGAGCGGTTTTCCCGACATGGCTTTCAGGAGTTTGGATAGCTTCTCCGGGGAAGGTGACGCTTTCGCGGAAGAACTGCGAAGCACCGTTGACGGCGTTCTTGCGATCCTCAACGATCCGGCCCTCAAATCCGGGGCAGCAAAGGTCGAACGCCGAAGCCAGTTGCGCCGTCTGATTTACCCAAAGTTCGATTTCATTGAAATGGCCAAACAGTCCCTGGGCATTCACTGGCGGCGCCGAACCTTCGACGAACAACAGCAGTTTGTTCACGTTTTTACGGATTTTTTGGAAAGGTCCTACGCCAACAAGATCGAGTCCTACAACGGCGAAAAGATCATCTATGCTCAGAACATTCAAGAGCAGGAATACGGTGAGGTCGATACCAAGGTCCTAACGGCGACGGGAGACGAGATCTCGGTCAGTTACAAACTGCATCTCGTTGACGGGGCGTGGAAAATCTATGACCTGGTGATCGGAACGATCAGCCTAGTCAATGACTATCGCTGCGAATTTCACCGCACGATCGCGACCGCATCTTACGAGGAGCTGATTCGAAAAATGAGGAAAACGCCGGAGTCTATGGGGAGTTGAGATCCGGCGTGGGGAACGATCGCGAGCGGCACCCGCTCGGAGGAGCGAAATAATGCCTATAAAAGAAACTATCCGTTGCGCCATCGTCATGGCGGGAGGAGACGGGCAAAGGCTGCGCCCGTTTGTGCACGAGCTGCGGCAAAAGGCCCTGCCGAAACAATATGTAAATTTCATTGGCAGACGCTCCATGCTGGAACATACGATCGACCGCGCGCAAAGAATCGTTCCCATGAAACATATCGTGACGGTTGTCAGTGAAAGCCACCTGGATCTTTCTGAAGCGCGGCAGCAGCTGTCCGTACTGCCAAGAGAGTCGGTGGTCGTTCAGCCCCTAAACAGGGGTACGTGGGCGGGGTTACTGCTCCCGCTGGCCCGTATTTATGAGAAGTATCCGGAAGCCACCGTGGTCATGTTTCCATCGGACCATTTTATCCTGCAGGAAGAAATGTTTTTGGCCCATGTCATTGTCGCGATCCACCGGGTTGAAGAGCAGCCCGAGCGCATGGTTCTCCTCGGGTCGCCGCCCGACAACCCGGATCCAGAGTTCGGCTACATTATCCCGCGCGCGCCGCGCCGGCCTTTCCCGCCGTCGGAGCTCCTGCTCCCAAAAGAGTTGGCAACCTTGAACGAAAGCCCGGGCCTTGATTACGGCCAAATCGTTCCGCTCATGCGACGGGGGCCGATCAAACCTTCGGATTTTTTGACCATCAAAGATTTTGTTGAGAAGCCCAGCCAGGAAACAGCCAGAGATCTCATAGTGAAGAACGCGCTATGGAATACCGGAATCTTTGTCGCCAAAGCCACAACGCTGGTTCGTTATACACGCGAATTCGCGCCGGAGTTATACACCGCGTTTTTACGGATGAAAAAAATACTCGGCACGACGTGCGAGAGAGCCGAGCTGAGGCAGGTTTATAGAAATATAAACGACATGAATTTCTCCCGGGATTTCCTGGAGATCCTGCCGTCCCGGTACCCTTTGAGTCTTTTGACTCTACCGGTTGAACAAGTGTTTTGGAGTGATTGGGGTTCTAAAGGACGCCTGCTGGCGGTGCTCAATAAGACAGGCTACCAGATGCGTCTCAACCGCGGCGCCAAACCGGTGGCAGAACGGGCTTCTCCGTTTGAACACGATCATATTCGGCTCGTAGGTCATCAACGCGAGACCCAAAGCGAGCGGAGTCCCGCATGAGACTGACAATTTTCGGGAGAGCAAGGGAGGAAGCCATGGCCGAATCGCCGTTTTTAGCCGACGTTAGAACGCTGTGTGAGCGCGCGCGACAGGAGACCGAGCAGGCGCCGGCAATTGCCGAGAACCAAATCGACCGGGACACCGCGCTTCGACTGCTGAATGAAGCCCTGGCCACGGAGATCGTCTGTGTGCTGCGCTATAAGCGCCACTACTTCATGGCGTCGGGCATGAACGCGCAGGCAGTCGCCGACGAATTTCACCAGCA
>JBOHVS010000103.1:0-13730 GCA_050735975.1 Binatia bacterium
CTAGCCGACATTGAGTCATTGGATTTCGAATTTAGACACGCCGCCTTTGCCGCCAAAACGTTACTCGAGGCGCGGAATATTTCGTTTGGCTACACGCCCGACCATCTTTTGTTTCGGCATATTAACCTGGCCGTCAACGCGCGCGATAGATTCGGCGTGATCGGCAACAACGGCAAAGGCAAATCGACCCTGTTAAATCTACTTTCCGGCGGACTTAAACCGGTGACGGGCGAGCTCAAAGCTCATCCCGATATGAAACTGGGATACTTCGGCCAAACCAACATTCAGCGGCTCAATCCAAAGTTGACCATCGAACAAGAAATCGAACAGACCAATCCGGCACTGACACGCACGCAAGTCAGAAACATTTGCGGCACGATGATGTTCGGCGGCGATTTGGCGTTAAAGACAGTTTTCGTGTTATCGGGCGGCGAAAAAAGTCGAACCCTCTTGGGCAAGATCCTCGCTCATCCTTCAAATCTGCTTTTATTGGATGAACCGAACAACCACCTCGACATGGAATCCATCGACGCCTTGATCGAGAGCCTGCAGGACTTTCCCGGCGCTTTGTTGATTGTCACCCATAACGAACGGATTCTTCGCGCCCTAGCCACGAGACTTATCGTCTTTCACCGCGGCAGAGTAGATATCTTCGATTCGGGTTATGACAAGTTTTTAGAAAAGATCGGCTGGGAGGACGAAAGCGACGGCAACGGCACACAGAAGAAGCCTACGTCACGGAATAATTACCACGATAAAAAAGACCGTGAAAAAGCGGAACGCAGAGAAAAAGCAAGAATCGAGAAGCTCGAAGCCCAGATCGTGAAAACTGAAAACGCGCTAAAGAAATACAACGAGCAGCTCGTGATCGAAGCGAATCGTAATAATCTCGCTCAAATCAACGATCTGTCCAAGAAAATCAATCAGGTAAAGCAGGAAATCGAGGATTTGTATCGCGAGTATGCTGGGTAGAACCTCGGGCTTGGGTCGAGACTATGCAGGGGGAGCCGGGGCAAAGTTTTGATCTAACGGGATATATTCATTGACGTAGTGTTTCGCATGATAGATGGTTTGAGCTTTTTCGATTGTCAACGCCACGCCGAAGAGAATGACCGAGGCCCAAGCTTCCGGACCTCCTTCACGCATCAGGACATCCACCAGACCACCCACAACCAGGAGTAGAAGGATGCCTTCCGCAAGCGCGTCGCCGACGCCTAAAAAGGGATGTCCCGTATAAAAATACCCCCCGCCGGGGTATAGGAGCGACAGTTTCATCGCGCGTTCACCGTCCTTAAATTTCATTTGACAGTTTGGACAATTGAACTTTCCCTTCAAAAGTCTCGTGCCGCACCTGGGGCACAGGTGGTGCCTTTCGCTAACCTCCGATGGCTGCCCCCCTTTTGGCAAAGACGGCAGTATCGCTTTTAGTTTTTGAAATTCTGACGACTGCACATAATTGAAGCTCTCCGTCTTGCCGGTCTTGTATTTTAACTTGAGCACCCGGCCGAAGAATCCGCTAGCTTTGGCCTCCGCGATGTCGCCGTAAAGAATCTGGGCGACAGATGACTTTGGCGCGAAATTCGTTTTGGTCGGAAAGTGCAAAATTCGTTTGTTCGTAAAAACCAGAACACACCGCTTCAGATAGTAAATAATCCAGCCGGTGGTGAGCTGTTCAAACAAGGACATCGGTGAACTCGCTCTCACAGCCAGCAGAATTTCCTCGTCCGGCTTTAGAAATTGCTTCAGTACCGGCGCGAAAGCCCGTAGGAGGCTCAACTGACGATTCATTGTGGCCTTGTGGGGTTTATTTCTGTGCGTTGTAAAACTAATGTCCTTGTTTATGCGCAACCCGAAGGTGTCAATTTGAACGCCGTCCATGATTTCACCTCTCCTTTTGACAAAATCGAGGTCAGAGTACCCCTGCGCGACCATCCCCAAAGAAATTGTCCTCTGACCTTGTCGCTTACTGATCCCGTTCCTCTGAACCTTGACGAACGGTCGTGGTGAATCAGCAAGCTACCGACCATGGCGCATGGAGGCATTTTAAGGCAAAGGAAGATGCGGAAGCCCATCGCCTAATTGTCAGTTCTGGCAAAATTGTCATCTTATGTCACCGTTACTGCTGCCGCTGTCAACATCACTGCTAGCTGAAAGATGTGTATCCATATATAAGGATGTGTATCCATATATAAGGATAAGGGGAAGGAGAGGACGAACCAAAAAGGCAAGACGAATCGTTAGAAAGGAAAGATGAAAAGGGGCGAACACCGTGATCGAGGTCGTGCAGCGTGATTCCGGAGAGGGGAGAATTGAGGAGCGATGAAACAAGCTGACGCGGCGCACAGATCGAAGGGTCGGAAACGGGGTCAGTCCTTTAGTTTTACGGAGAGAAGAGTGGAAATATTTACATCAGCCGGGCGAACCGAGAGCTATCGTTGGAGTTTAAGTTCAGCATCGACATATTTCCTTAATCCCGCCACAAGCTCGATGTCTCGAACCGGTATCTCCTCGAACTTGGTAGTGCTTTCAAAAGCCCGCAGCACCTGCCTACCCTTCTCAGTCTGATGCATGTGAAGCAAAACTTCCTTAACTCTCGTCACAAGGTTGGCAGGGAGATCCGCTCGATAGCTGACTATCTGCCGCGGAAACGAAGCCGTCTCATGAATGACCTTGAAGGTGCCAAGGCTTTTCGCCAATATGAGATACTTCTGATCATCGGTCGCCCCGGCCGCCACCACTCCATTCAACACCAAGAATATTGTTTGCGAGTCACTGTGACTAAAAATATAACCCACTTCGTCAGATTTCACAGGGTCAATTCCCCGTCTCTTGGGCGCCAATCGGAACCCCTTTTCCAGTAAAACCATTTTCGGAAAAAAATAACCGGCCGAACCGAAAGGTTCCTCAAAGGCAATGACCTTGCCCTTGAGATCCTTCAATCGAGCAATGCCGCCATCTTTTCGCGTGAAGATAACCGACCGGTATTCGCTTTTTCCCGTCTTCCAGCGCCGGAGCAGAAGCTTGCTGCCGGACAGACGGCTTACGGCCATCGAAGGGAAAAAGCTATCTATGTAAAGATCTACTTGTCGCGTTTGCAAGAACGAGGACATGGCAGGAATGCTCTCCGCCACGACAACTTTCCCTTGGTTGATTCCCTCTGTTTGCAACTGCCGTGCAAGATAGCTCGCAAGAGGCCAAAATTTATTGGTCTCCGCCACCGGGGATGTACTTACAGAGCCCAGCTTGAACGATCCTGCACAGGCGAGCTGGGGCAAAAGCAAGACAGCAGCGACAAATGACAATTTCTTGCCTAAACCCAAGGGGATAATCATCAGCGACCCCTCCCTCGACAGGAATGCGTAGTTCTCTTCCTAGATCCTCGCGTCTCGGTACGCAAAAATTATCATGGATGAAAGAATTTGTCTTTAAAATTCTGTCTCCTGAAGTGTTTGGGGGTCAGACTTTTATATCTCGACTATTTGTGTTTCTGATGCGCTCCGGCGCGGCGATCCATTCTTACTCCGGCGTTGACAAGAATCGGGAGCAGCGCCGATTCAGACAATCGCCCTAGCCGGCTTCGATTCTGCGGGGAACAGGCCGTGCTTGGTGAGAAATTCGATCATAAAGCGATTAAAGAGCCAGGGGCTGCTCTATCTGACAGGCATGGCCGGCTCCCGGCAGAACCTTTAACTCGCAACTGGGGATACGCGCGTTGAGCGCGAAGGCTCTCTGATGGCTGCCGTCTTCGCTGCCGGTCAAGATTATAGTCGGACAGGCGATCCGCTCATGATGACCGTCCGGCTCGGGCTTCTGGAGCGCTTTGAACTGGTAGAGGATCGTCTGCACATCGGCGAATTGATTGCGTTCGGTGAAAAGGTTCGCGAAGAAATGCGCCAGCGGCGTTGTACGAAACGCCGGGCTCAGATCCTCGAACGTGTACGCCCAGCGATAGTCTATGCCGTTGGCCGTGTAGGCGTCGATCCGCCGCTTGGCAAATTCCTTGGTGGGATTGTAACCGGTGCCGGACAACACGAGTGCCGCCGTCTTGTCCCGGCGCTGGTGGTACATGTAGGGAACGATCGCCGATCCGACTGAACAGCCGACCAGGGTCGCGGTCTCGCCGGGCAGCGCCTCGTCGATCGCTTGCCAACAGGCCTCGGCCATATCGGCGACGGTCAGGTCGGGGCCCGCCTTGGGCGACCGGCCGTATCCCGGGATGTCGATGGCAATGCACCGGTACCAGGTCGATAGGTGCGCCAACTGAAAAATCCAACACGACTGGTCCATCGGATTGGGATGGATAAAGGCGATCACCGGCCCCGTACGTCCCATCCGTTCATAGTAAAGCGGTCCGTGAATATGCTGAGCCATGATACTCCTCCTTCTTTATCTAAGATCGGCTGCGAGCGGGCTCATGATTCGCAGGGGTCGGAAAATTGGGGGTGACGGCTTTAGAGCTTGACCTTAAAGCTTTGCTCAATTGATCACGACCAGGGCGAAGGAGCGTATGCATTGAAGCAGCATGAAGTCCTCTCGGTTCCTGGTAGATAGAGTCGCGCCGAGTGCGCGCTCAAAGCCAGTAAACAGTCATTTTGAATAAGGTCGATGTAGAGGTCTGTGTCGATATGCTTTGCCACTAAAAAACTTTTCCACACTACCTTTGCCCGCAACTTTTTCCAGTGATTTGAGAATGTCTTTTCTGAAGACTACCAGGTTCAAAGCAGCGTCAATGGCCTCGTCTCGGTCTTCGTGCCCAGGATCGCCCGTACGCGGCGGATTTTTTTTCATCAAGGTTATAGTTTAGTTTAAGATTCGTTTTCATGCCGGCTCCTGATACAGACAACCGTTCACTGTATAGGTATTGGCTCAGAGTTCAAGCGTGAGGGACATTCCGGGTCTGGATATCTAGACAATCTTTCGATCAATCGCCCGACAGCATAATCTGATGAGTGACAACCTGCGTGCGGCTCGTCGGTTTAGTCCACTCCCGATTTATCCAAGTTCCGGGTCTTCGGATTTCAACCTTGAACATTGAACGCGGAACTTTGAACGATTTGCTACGGCTCCGCACCATCATCATCGAACTTGATTGCTCCCGGCCTTTGGGGATAAAAAGGCTATTCGTTAGGCCATACACCTCATGACAAGTTCTGAGCTATCGTTGCGATTGGCGCGACCGGCAGACGCGACCACCCTCGCCAATTTGTCGCGGGATTTAATTGAATACGGTCTCCGATGGCGCTGGACACCTATGCGGGTAGCAGCTAGTATTCGCGCCCCCGATGTTAATGTCCTCGTCGCACGCATTCACGAGAACATTGCCGGGTTTGCGATCATGCGCTACGGAGACGACGTCGCACATTTGGACCTTCTCGCTGTGGCTCCACCCTATAGACGAGCAGGCGTCGGACGCCAACTTCTTGAATGGCTCGAGAAATGCGCCGTCGTAGCGGGGATATTCAGCGTCACCCTGGAAGTGCGCGCGGGGAACGAAGGAGCCCATCTCTTCTATAAAAGTATGGGCTATCGCACGCTCGTTCACCTTCCCGGTTACTACCAAGGTATCGAGGCAGGGCTTCGCATGGGCCGGGATTTGTCGTGTCGATCACTCGACCACAGAATTCGGCGGACACAATACTAATCCTGTATCTTTCGATCCGCCGATGCGAACGCGTTGTGAGGACTAGCACGAGCGTTCACGGAGGATGAGGCGGCGCGCTGGGGCGGACGAGGAGCGTCGGGAAGGGAGCTGTATGACTCGGAGTGGCGAGGAGTATGTGCGCGGCCTGCGGGATGGCCGCACCGTGCTGTTGAACGGTGAGCGAGTGGCCGATATGACGACGCATTCGGCCTTCGCCGCCGGGATACGCGCCGTCGCCGAGCTTTACGATCTCGCCCACGATCCAGCCAACCACGAGGTGATGACCTACCCCTCGCCGCGCGATGGCCGGCCCATTAACAAGTCGTGGCTGGTGCCGCGCGCCCGCGAAGACTTGGCCGCGCGGCGGCGCGCGATCAAATTCTGGGCCGATGCGCGCTATGGCTTCCTGGGGCGCTCTCCTGACCACGTGGCGTCGTTTTTCGCAGGCTTCGCGCACCCGCTTTCTACGCGCGGGGCGGGCAACAGTTCGCCGACAACCTTTTGCGCTTCGCCGCCAAGGCTGCCGACGAGGATCTGTACGTCAGCTACGTCATCGTTCAACCGACCATCGACCGCGCCAAACCGGCGCACCAGCAGGCCGAGCCCTGCCTCTACGCCGGCGTCGCCGCCGAGCGCGACAACGGCATCGTCATTCGTGGGGCGCAGATGCTCGGCACGGGCTCGGTGATGTCCGATTACGTGCTGGTCACGGTCATCTTGCCGCTCAAGCCTGGCGGCGGATATCGAGCGCTACGTGCGCTGGCCGCGAGCGGGGGGGCGGCGAGCAGCGCCTCTGCGGTTGGCCATTCGATAGCCTTTAAATTAAACTCAAGCGATGCGAAAGCCGGATTTCCCATCTGTCCCGCTAGTCAACGCGTCCACCATGCTTCCGTTTGATGATTTGGCTGGGGCCGCCTGATTGCCAACCGATTCATCTCCACCGCGGGGACGATATCGTGCTCCATGAGATCGTAGATGGCGTGCTGATGCTCCCGCCGTCCATCTCCGGGCGACGGTAGCGATGTTGTGGCAACCACCAGCTTCAAAGCCGGCACGACGAAAATGAACTGCCCTCCGTGTCCCCATGCGTAATAGGTGGTGTGGCCACCGAGTGTATCAATCCACCAGCCATAACCGTATTCGCGGCCGCTCCAGCGCGACCGCGTGCGCGGCTTGAGAGACTCTTTGATCCACGTTTCCGACACTACTAGTTTGTCTCCGGCTCGACCCCCGTCAAGATAAAGCTCGCCGAACGCGAGCATGGCGCGAGGCGTCCAATGCATCTCATTACCACCGAGATAGATGCCCTGGGGGTCGCGCGCCCAGGGTGTAATCGGGAGGCCGAGCGGATCGGTCAAATATCGACGCGCGAATTCGAAGGTGCTCATCCTGGTCGCTTTCGTCAGCACCGCGGAGAGTAGGTGCGAATTTCCGGTGCTGTAGATCATCCGACCGCCGGGTTCGTCGACCAGCGGGCGCGCCAACACGTGACGGACCCAGTTGCTGCTCTGCACCCAACGTCCGTAGTTTACATTGCTGGTGCTCTCAAGGCCCGACCGCATGGTTAATAAATCTTCGATGGTGATCGTTTTCTTTTTAGCGGCGTCTGCGCCTGTTAGATGCTCGGAGAAAAACTTTTCGATGCTGTCCTGAACGCTCTTGAGGTAGCCGCGATCAAAAGCAATTCCGACGAGCGCCGACAGAAGACTCTTGGAAGCGGACTTGAGATTCGCCGCGTCCGAGGGGCGTGTCCCGTTGAAGTAGCGTTCTTCGACCAGCTCCCCGTCGATTGAGATCAGCAAGCTCCGCAGTCGGGGCAAGTCATTCGCTCGTTCCAAGGCGCGCGTGTACAGGGCGGCCTCGAGCCTCGTCGATTCGGCTTGTAACTCAATCGCGGCCATTGCTGTCGCAATCAACAAAACCGCGAGCACAAGACCGGAAAACGCTAATCTCAATGCCCTCCGCATCTGAAAGCTTTTAGCAAGGCCGCTACCAGCAGACAAGGTTAAAATCCAAAAATTCACGAACGGCGGTAAAATCAGCAACATTGCAGGTGATGAGGTAGGCGCCGATCCGCCGCGCCGTGAGCGCGATCAACACATCAAAATGAAGCTCTCTGGTTTTGTGGACATCGTATCCTTTTGCGGTAACAAGCCGGTTGACGATCCGTCCTGATTGGATCCACTCCCTTTCATTTGGCGCGATGACCCGGAGGTTTTTTGGCAGATCGTCGACAAATCTCCTCATTGGCCGAGATCGAGCGCCCCTGGACAATTCGGCCAACACAACGGCGCTGCAACGAATAACAAACTTGAGATCCAGGAGCTCCTGTTTAAAGCGCCCGGATCTCAGGTTGTCTACGTATACGGAGGTGTCGAGGATTGCGAGATTAGCTACGGTCAAAGTCGCCCGGCCTCGCCTTTCCACTGTACCGTTTGATGAGCTTACGATGTTTCTCGGCCTCGACGACTGCTTCCAGAGACATTTCAATGGTCTGGGTTCTGCTCTTCGCTCCCAAGACCCTTTGGGCTCTTCTCACAAGCCGATCATCGAGCCTTAGCGACGTCAGCGCTTTTGCCATGACTCACCTCTTTCCGATATGTATATACAGAGTACCAATGCCGTAATACACAGTCAAACTCGGTGTGCCGGCTATCTTTATACCGTCGAGGTTGATCGCGGCCCGAAATCAGCGGAATTGAGCTCGGAGCCGGGTGATCAAACTTCTACGGCTTGACTTTCTGTCTTGCTGCTGTCGGAACCTCATAGACAACTCGCGGGTATTTGATCAGGGCGAGGTCTCCTTGACGGCAACCCTCCCTTGATTATGTTAAGTTACCTCGAGCGATGCGAAAGCCGGATTTACCTACCTTCGAAATCGAGCAGCCGTTGCTCGAAGCCCTGACCATGCACAAGCGGTTGGTTTTAACGGCGCCCACCGGCTCGGGGAAATCAACCCAAGTGCCGCAGATGCTGCTCGACGGCGGTTTGCTGCGCGATGGTCAAGTGACGGTCTTGCAGCCGCGCCGGTTGCCGACGCGAATGCTCGCTGCGTGGGTCGCGCAAGCCCGAGACGTAAGACTCGGCGGCGAGGTGGGCTATCAGATACGGCTCGACAACGTCACCTCTCCCGCCACGCGTATCTGTTATGTGACCGAAGGCGTGCTGCTGCGCCGGATGTTGGCTGATCCCGGCTTGAAGGGTGTCAGCGCCATCGTGTTCGACGAGTTTCACGAACGGCATCTCTACGGGGACATCACCTTGGCCCGTGCGCTGCAAATCCAGGAATCGACGCGGCCGGATCTCATCATCATCGTCATGTCGGCCACGTTGGATGTCGCTGCGGTGCAGAAGTATCTGCACCCTTGTGCGCTGTTGTCGTCGCAAGGCCGCACTTACCCTGTCGCCATCGAATATCTGTCCCAACCTGCCGGTGAGGCGCCCGTCTGGGAACTTGCGGTCAGAGAACTCCAACGCCTGGTGCGCCGGCATTCTCAAGGCGACGCGCTCATTTTCATGCCCGGGGCGTACGAGATCACTCGTACGGTGCAGGCGGCGCGGGATACGCTCGGCCGGCAGTTCGTCGTCTTTCCATTGCACGGCGAATTGCCGCCGGTCGATCAGGACGCGGCAGTCGCCCGATACGACCGGCGCAAAATCGTCGTCGCCACCAACGTCGCGGAAACCTCGCTCACGATCGACGGTGTGCGTCTGGTGATCGACAGCGGTTTGGCGCGCATTCCCCGATATGACCCGTATCGCGGCATCAACACGCTGCTCGTCGAAAAAATCAGCCACGCCGCAGCCGACCAGCGAGCAGGACGCGCCGGTCGCACCGCGCCCGGCCACTGCTTGCGCCTATGGACAGCGCATGACCAGGCCGCGCGTGCCGCCCAGGAACTCTCGGAAGTGAAACGTCTTGATCTCTCGGAGGTGATCCTGACGCTCAAGGCTAGCGGCGTAAAGGACGTGCGGGCATTCCGCTGGTTGGAGCCGCCCGACACTCGCGCGCTGGAACGCGCCGAGAAGCTGCTCACCGACTTGGGAGCCATCGACGACACGACGGGTGCTATCACCGCACTCGGACGGCGCATGCTCGCATTTCCAGCGCATCCCCGGTACGCGCGGATGTTTCTCGCCGCCCAAGACTATGGTTGTGTTTGGCCGGTCGCGTTGATCGCCGCCTTGACGCAAGGACGGGACTTGCTCGTGCGCCGGCAAGGAAAGCAAGTTGAAGACGCACGCGATGATCTGTTCGATGAAGAGACGGAGTCGGATTTTTTTGTGCTGATGCGCGCCTGGCGCTACGCCGAGCGCAATGGGTACCACAGCGACCGCTGCCGCCGGCTCGGCGTTCACGCCCAGGCAGCGCGTCAGGTCGGGCCGTTGTTCGAGCAGTTCTTGAGGATCGCCGCCGCCGAGGGTTTGGACATCAGCGAGAAGTCTTTCGCGCCCGCTGCCGTGCAGCGTTGTGTGCTGGTTGGATTTTCCGACCATCTCGCCAGGCGTCTGGACGCCGGCTCACTACGTTGCGAACTGGCTCATGGCCGTCGTGGTGTGTTGGCCCGTGAGAGCGTCGTGCAGAAAGCTCCTCTCTTCGTCGTCTCCGAGGTACGCGAGGTGCAAAGCCGCAGCGGCAGGGACCGATCCTTGAATGTCGTGCTGAATCTGGCCACGGCGATCAAGGAGGAGTGGTTGCGCGAACTTTTCCCGGAGGACTTCACGGAAGTCCGTGCCGTTGTCTACGACCCGACACTCAAGCGCGTCGTTGTCCGGGACGAGACGCGGTTCCGCGATCTGGTTCTGAAAGAGAAACTCTCCGATAATCCACCGGTTGAGGAAGCTGCCGCGATTCTGGCGCGCGAAGTTGCGGCCGGCCGCTGCGCTCTCGAGAACTGGAACGAATCGGTTGAACGATGGATCCTTCGCGTCAATCGGTTACGCGAATGGATGCCGGAGCTGGCATTGCCCGTCATCGGAGAAGAGGACCGAAACGCCATGCTCGAGCTGATTTGCCACGGCGCTTTCAGCCAGAAAGAAATCAAAGATCGGCCTGTTTGGCCTGTTGTCAAGTCATGGCTGTCCCGGCGGCAACAGGCGAGTATAGAGGAGTATGCGCCTGAGCGGATTGGGTTGCCCAACGGCCACACCGTGAAGGTGGTCTACTCCGTCGACGGGCCGCCGACGATTGCGGCGCGCATCCAGGATTTATACGGCATCAAAGAAGCGCTCTGGATTGCCAACCGTCGCGTTGCCGTCCGCATTCAGGTGCTCGCGCCAAGTAACCGCCCGGTGCAGATTACTGAGAACCTGGCGCTTTTCTGGCGTGAAACCTATCCGAAACTCAAACAGCAACTGCAGAGCAAGTATCCGAAGCATGACTGGCGCTGAACGGCTTTGGTATGGGGCGCGGTCGGGCTCATGGAAGGGAGAAAAAAGTCTGGGTTCCGTCATTCGCCACCCGTCACCTCTTGGTCTATACTCATTTTGATGAAACACGTGGTTGATCCCGAAGGCCGGCGGCTGCCGATCAAGCTGGATACGACTTCCAACGGGGAATTCGCGCCCGTTGCGCTCTCGCCTGCGAACGGCGCCGGCAATCGCCTGGCGCATGAGGCGGCGACCCAAAACGCGAAGCGCTTGGGCCTTAGCCGCCGTGATTTCCTCGTTTCGGCTTGCGGCTCAGCGAGCGCGTTGCTCGCGTTCAATGCGGCCAACGCCGCAGCCGGGAAGCGCGCCGGCTTCTTCGAGCTCGAAGCTGAAGCGGCGCTTGAGGCGCAACTCGCGCAGGCGAGGCTCGGCGGCAAGGGTGAGTTTATTTTCGACGTGCAGGGGCATTTCGTTGACCCAACCGGCGCGTGGGTGAAGACAGCGCCCGCCAATGCTTTCAAGTGGTCGCCCAAAGCGGGCTGCGGGCTCGCTTCTAAACCCGGCGCGCGCAGTTATCTCAACTGCCTCGGACCCGAGGAATTCGTGAAGGACGTGTTTCTCGACAGCGATACCGACATGATGGTGCTCTCGTTCGTGCCCTCGCGCCGTGATTCCGAGCCGCTCACGATCCAGGCGGCGGATGCGGTGCGCCGGATCGTCGACCGCATGGAAGGCACGCATCGCCTGATGCTCCACGGCCGCGTCAACCCGAATCAGCCGGGCGATCTCGAGGCAATGGACGAACTGAAAGAGCGCTGGAAGGTGTGCGCGTGGAAGACCTACACCCAGTGGGGCGTGGGCGGCAGGGGCTTCTTCCTCTCGGACGCCGTCGGCACGCGCTTCATCGAAAAGGCGCGCTCGCTCGACGTGAAGGTGATCTGCGTGCACAAGGGACTGCCCTTCGGCAGGCAGTCCTACGAACACAGCCAGTGCAGCGACATCGGCGTCGTAGCGAAGCGCTTCCCGGACGTGAGCTTCCTCATCTATCACTCGGGTTTCGTCACCGGCGTCCCCGAGCACGCGTACACCGGGCGCGGCGCGAGCGACGGTATCGACACGCTCATCCGCTCGCTGGTCGAGAACGGCGTCAAACCCAACAGCAACGTTTACGCCGAGCTCGGCAGCACCTGGCGCTTTCTCATGCGCGACCGCGACGGCGCGGCGCACGCGCTCGGCAAGCTCGTCAAGTATTGCGGCGAGAACAACGTGCTCTGGGGCACCGACTCCATCTGGTACGGCTCGCCACAGGACCAGATCCAGGCGTTTCGCGCTTTCCAGATCTCCCCCGAACTGCGCGCGAAGCACGGCTACCCCGAGATCACCCCGGCGCTGCGCGCCAAAATCTTCGGGCTGAACGCGACCCGCCCCTACGCTATCAGCGCCGCCGAAGTGAAGAAGCACGCCCGGGGCGACCGCGTCGCCCGCGAGCGTATCGCCTACCGCGAGCACCCCGAGCCGCACTATCTCACCTACGGGCCCAAGACCCGCCGCGAATTCCTGAACCTGCTCGGCTGGAACGGCGGGTCGCGCGCTTAGCAGCTTCGATAATTCAAAATTCAATGTTCCGCATTCAAGGTTCAAGGAAAGAAAAAAGGGGGCGTTGTTGACTAGCTGGAATAACTTCTGCCCAGCGTGCCCGCGCTCTGGTGACTCGCCCCTTGGTTGCCGTATGTCTACTAATAACCAATGAACTCCTTAGAATTTAACGGTCATTAACGAGGAGGGCTGAGACCCTCCTGCCGGTACTGAGCTCCTAGCAGGTTGCTTGAAAAAAGGTTCGGAATGCTTCGAGAGCCTCAGCATGAACGGAAATCATCAATGATATCCATGCCCCTCCGTTCGTCCTGAGCCTGGTCGAAGGACTCCAGGAGGTTTTTCAGCAGTCTCCTGGAGCCTAAGAGGAATTGATCTGCAGCGCTGTTTGAGGTAGCGTTCACCCCGAGTTCATTAAACTTAAAGGAGTCAATTGTATGGAAAGAAAAAAAGCGAGTGATTTCGATCCGCAATTGCTTAGTCTGTTCCACAGATACGTGCATGGCGGCATTAGCCGCCGCGAGTTTTTGGACGGTGCTGCCAAATTCGCCGTCGGCGGCCTGACGGCGACGGCATTGTGGGACATGCTCCGTCCCAACTATGCCCTGGCGCAGCAAGTAGCCAAAGACGATAAGCGAATTAAGGCCGAGTACACGATGTACCCCTCGCCCAAGGGCAACTCGTCGAATGGAACGATGCGGGGATTACTCGCCCGTCCCGCAACCGGCGACAAATTCCCCGTTGTGGTGGTGGTTCATGAAAACCGCGGCTTGAATCCTTATATAGAGGATGTCGTGCGGCGCCTGGCCACCGCTGGCTTCATGGCCTTTGGACCGGACGCGATTTGGCCTCTTGGCGGCTATCCGAGCGTTGACAAGTACGGGGCCGAAGCCGATGAAAAGGCGCTTGCGATGCAGAAGACGCTCGACCGGGGAAAAATCACCGAAGACTTCGTCGCCGCGGCAGAGTTCCTGCTGAAACATCCGCAATCCACCGGCAAGCTCGGTGCTGTGGGCTTCTGCTTTGGCGGCAGTATGGTCAACACGCTGGCGGTCCGAATGCCGCAGTTGGCGGCCGGCGTCCCCTTTTATGGCGCCGCGCCGGCGGTTGACGACGTGCCGAAGAT
>JBOHVS010000104.1:0-6274 GCA_050735975.1 Binatia bacterium
CGGCGGCTATGAGTCCTGGCTAGAAGCTTTTGTTCCGCGGGCGAATGGCTGGAAAAAAATCACCGGCGCCTGCTGCCGTAGCCGGCAGACCATCTGCCGCGCGGCCGTCTGGCGCCGAAAACGGGCGGGGGTTTGGCTTCGAGCATACGCGTGTATTCGTAAGCGAAGTCTTCTAGCTTCACGCGCGGAATCTTCTGGCCGATGAAGCGCTCGATAGCGGCGACTTCCTGGACGTCGTCCCCGGTCATGATCGTAAACGCGTCGCCCACGCTTTGCGCGCGGCCCGTACGACCGATGCGATGAACATAGTCCTCCGGATGATGCGGTACGTCGAAATTGATGACATGACTGATCTGTTGGACGTCGATGCCTCGCGCGGCAATGTCGGTGGCGACCATCACTTCATAGCGGCCGTCGCGAAAGCCGTTCAGCGCCCGCTCGCGTTCGCGCTGGGTCCGGTTGGAATGGAGCACCGCTACTGCATGGCCTTGCTGATGGAGCTTGCGCGCGACACGGTCGGCGCCATGTTTCGTCCGGCAGAATATCAGCACCTGGTCGTACTCAGTGCGCCTGAGGAGCTCCTCCAAGAGCGCCTGTTTCTGATCGCTGGCTACGGGATACAAAGCATGCGTTACAGTCTCAGCCGGCGAACGGCGCTGGCCGATCTCTACGGTCTCGGGATTCCGCAGCGCCCATCTGCAGAGCTGCTCGATCTCGGGCGGGATGGTTGCGGAAAACAGCATGGTCTGGCGCGTACGCGGGCAGCGTTCAACCACGCGGCGCACGTCGGGTAGGAAACCCATGTCAAGCATGCGATCCGCTTCATCCAAGACTAAAATTTCTATTTGATTCAGCCGAACCAAGCCGCGCTTCATCTGATCCAGCAAGCGGCCCGGGGTCGCGACGATAATGTCCACGCCCTGACGCAGCGCCTGGTCTTGCCGGCCATAGCCCGTGCCACCGTACAGAACCGCGGTGCGAAGGGTGGTGAAGCGCGCGTAATCATGGATTGCAGTTTCCACCTGGGCGGCAAGCTCGCGAGTGGGTTCGATTACAAGCGATCGCAACGCGCCGTGCTGGCCGAGCCGGGAGATAATCGGGAGCGCGAAAGCGGCGGTCTTGCCGGTGCCCGTCTGCGCGGAGCCGATAAGATCTCGCCCCTCCATCACGAGTGGAATAGCACGGAGCTGAATCGGAGTTGGGTCGGTATAACCCGCGGCACGAACGCCTTCGAGCACTTTGGGGGCTAAGCCGAGTTTGGAGAATGGCATCAATTCTTTTTATAGGCACGATATCTCTCGATGCACAAACGCGGCGCCCCGCGCAACCACCGGGGACATCGCGCGAGCGCAACGAAGCATATGAGTCTTTTTCAACAGCCCGCTAGTCTAACTTGGGCAAGCCATTGTTTTGAGGCTCGTAGTTTCGGTCTGCATTGCGCCTCAGGCGCACAGACTCATCAACCACTTCGCCGCCGAATGGGATTGAGCTTATAGCACGATAGTGCCGGGGCTTTTTCTTCGCGTAAAGACCCTTAAGGAATTCCTTATACGAGTCTGTAAACGCGCCCCGGTAATTTTCCGCTCCGACGTCCACGGGAGTTAGCGCCAACCCAAGCGCGCCGGCTTTGTCCTGCATCCACCTGAGTGGAAGATCCGAAAGCCGCCGATCCGGGTAACCACCGCCGACGTCGCAGTGGGCGCCGATAAACCAGCGTTGCTCCATGGTTTGTCCGGTGTTTGATTTCGGCTTCCAAAGGCAGACATCGTAATCCTGGCGGTGCTCATCGATCGCGACGGCATGACACGCGTTTTCTACGATACCGCTCAGGTCGGTGTCATGAAACTCGTAGAACTTCATGTTCAAACTTTCGAGAATATCGAGTGGTACTCCGAGCGCTCCGACGGTATCCCACACGCCGAGTAACTTGATCTTGATTTCCCGGCAACACGACGATCGAAACATGCGCGCGGTATGGGAATCCGGTCCGTCATCGCGGGTCCGGTAAATCCCGTAGGCAATTCCAACCCTGAGGCCGACACGTTCAGGAGTGATCAAACCGCAGTTGCGGACCATGCCGACGAGACTTCGCGCCGTGTAGGCGCCGCGGCTAAAACCAAAGACGTACACCTCGTCTCCATCATTATAGTTCTCCGCCAAAAACTTGTAACCATCGATGATGTTCGACTCCAATCCCACGCCAAACGCCCCGCCGAGGAAGCGATCATACCAGGCGGTGCCTACGCCCTGATCATACCATTTCAGCTGCTTCACCCCGTCCGCGCCGCTGTCTTGAACGGATTTGTAGAATCTACAGACATTAGTCTCGATCTGTTGATCGGCAGGCAGGCTTTCATCGGCAGGCTTGTTCCAGGTTCCGTCAAAGCACACAACGATTCTTTTCATACTTGGTCCTTTCCGGCGGTTATCGAGTCACTGGAAGGATGTTTTCCGCTGATAGGAAGGCAATCCAAATGCCAATTCATGATCATGAGCGCAAGCTTTCGGATTATCGGATATTCCGGGGCGGAACTCTGCCGCGAATATCCCGGCTAAGCGGACAAAAAAGTACCCGTTGAGCACCATTGAGGCAAACGGGGAGCGCCGGTCTGGGTCTCAACGTTCAGCTTCGCCGGCCAGCTAAACAGGGAAGTGAGTGAAAACACGCGCACGGGGCTTGGAAAATAACCAAGATCCAGCTAAAGAAAAGGGGTTAGAACGATGCCGGTGACAAACTTTGACTTCTTGGGAGGATACCGATGAACAAAGGGTTTGCGTTTTTTATGACAATTGTCCTGGCCTTGATCCTGGCGATCGGAGTAAGCGATGGTCTTCAGGCGCAGGAGCCGTTTTATAAGGGCAAACAGGTCCGCATCATTGTGGGGTTAAGCTCTGGGGGAGGCTACGATCGAGCCGCCCGCCTTCTAGCCAGACATATCGGCAAGTACATACCGGGGAATCCCGACATACTGGTTCAGAATATGCCGGGGGCCGGTTCCGTAACTGCCGCCAATTATGTATGGGGAGTGGCCAAACCGGACGGTTTAACGCTCCTCGCTCCGCACAACAACGTCTATTTGAGCCAACTTTCGGGCCAGAAGGAAGTGCAATTTGATCTGCCGAAATTCCACTGGATTGGCTCCCTCGAAAACGACGATATGATGCTCTTTGGGCGCGCCGATGCTCCGTTCAAATCCATAGGCGATATCGTCAGGTCAAAAGAGGCGCCCAAGTGCGGCTCGACCGGCGTGGGAAGCTCGGACTACGTTATGTCGAAGATCTTGGAAGAGACGATCGGGGCCAAAGTCGCCCATGTGACGGGATATCCGGGCAGCAGCGAGATCGCTCTCGCGCTTGAGAGAGGCGAGGTTCAATGCATGGGGCTTACGATCTCGACGTATTACGGACGCGAACCATTCTTGAGCTGGCTCAAAACCAAATTCGTCCGCTTCCTCGCCCAAAGCGGTCGCAAACGCGACCCTCGGGTGCCCGACGCGCCGACGATCTATGAGCTCATGGACGAATACAAGACATCTTCAACCAAGCGCAGGGTCGCCGAAGCCATGCTCCAGGGAGGAGAATGGGCGCGGCCTTATATGCTTGCCCCTAAAACTCCGGCGGATCGGGTCAACATACTCCGGGCCGCCTTCGAAAAGGCTACGAAGGATCCCGAACTTTTGGCTGAGGCGAAGAAAATGAGGATCATTGTAACACCGAACCGCGGAGAAGATTTGCAGAACGTGGCAAAGGAAGTCATGACCCAGCCGCCGGAAGTGGTCGAGCAGATCAAGAAATTGTTTGTGAAATAGCGGCTGAATAAACAGTGGTCGGGGCGATTTAGCGTCGCTCCGATCTTTCTGATCTAAGCACAAGCGGGCCAAGCAATGAATACAATTGCTGCCGGTGATCCTCGGAACCTCGAACGTTCTCGGGTTAAACGTTAACCTGCCGGTCAAGCTGCCCCGGCATGTCGGAAGCCGCTCTCAAATACAATGGTCAGCGATTCAGGTATTGTCATAGCGGTGCGGAAAAATGATTCGGAAAGTGCTGCCTCTACCACGCTCGGTTTCCAATTCCAAGCTCGCATCCAGAAGCTCGCACAACCGTCGGACAATGGAGAGGCCGATGCCTTCGCCGGGGTGCTGATCCTCCGGCCTATGCGCTGATTGCGAAGGCAGCGTCCCAGCGGGCTCGCCGTGAGTGGAAGTGCTTCCGGCTTCTTGAGCCTGTTTTTCGACCTCCTGAGCCTCTTCCGTGGATTTCTTAAGCGCACGCGCCAGCGGCGTGACTTGGCCGTTCTTAAGGCCGGGGCCGGTGTCTTGCACGGTGAGCGACCAGCGACGCAAACCTTCCGTCTCAACTTCTGCCCAGCTCACCTTTAAGCCGCCCCGTTCGGTGTATTTGATGGCATTCAACAGCAGGTTCTGAGCAATACGTCTAATCTTGACGGCATCTCCTTGAACGACTAGAGACTCTGGTCCTTCCACCTCAAGAAATAGCTCGCCATCGCTCGCGAGCGGCTTCATGGCCGCGCACAGCTCCTGGAGCAGCGCCCCCACATCGAAGGCTGCTATCTTGCGTTGCTCGTGCCCGGCCTCCAATCGGGACAGGATGATGAGATCATCCAGTAAAGCGTGCAGTGAATCGACGCCTTTTTGCAGCATGTCTAGGTATTCGCTGCGTACCGGCTCCGGCGCGTCTTTGTAATTCAACACCTGGGTCACGTTCTTCACCACACCCAGATTACCACGCAGGTCGTGCGCCGCCTCGCGCCAGGTCTCGGCGCGGCTACGTTCCAGCTCTTGCAACTGTGCCAGCGCCTGTTCCAGATCATGGACGCGGGCGGCAGCCTCCAGCTGCTGTAATCGGGCATAACGCGAGGCGCTTTCAATAATCCCGTTGCTAAACAGCCGCGCAAGCGCCTGCCGCACTAACAGCATAAAGCCGCTCTCCGGCTTTGCAAGCGCCGAGACATATTCTTCCAGTTCATCGCTCAGACAGAAATGCAAATGGCTCCATTCGCGCATCACCTCTTGCTGGTTATAGCCATGATGCCACCGATGCAATCCGTGATCAGCCGCGCCTTCTCTCTGTTCCTCCCTTGCCTCGACCGTTTCGCCGCTCTGCAGCGCGCGAAGCTCGCGCTCGAAGGCATCCAGGACCGCCGGAATATGGTTGTAAAACTGTGCCCGCGAAAGAGCAGACGCGCTGGTCAGCTCGGCATCGCTCGCCACTAGCTGACGCCATTTTTTCAAGATGGCGTCTCGCCTCCCGGCGAGATACGTGGCTAACGCGGCTAATTGCTCGTTGTCTTTTGGTTCATTCATGACGCGAAGCTTTCGCCTGAAGCAGCGATGCGCGGGATGTTAGTTCGGTCAGCCCACATCCTCGATCGCTCAGTATTGTGTGGTGGAGTCCGAACTGTAGCAACTAACGTTTGCAGTCTCAATACAACAGTCTTTTCAGCAGACTCCGAGCCCGGATTATTCACGAGGCCGGGAACACTATCAACGAACTGTCGTGTTCTCTTTCATTGCAAATTGTAAAGTGCAAAAGTCAAAATGAATAAAACCTTAACCGGTCGAAAACGAGGGACAGTTCCCTGTCCGGACATTTTTCTATCTGCAATTTACACTTTGCATTTTGCAATCCATGAATAATGCAGGCTAGTGTAGTGTCTGATGCTGTTTGTACTTTATCCAAGACAGCCTTAGTCGTCATTCGCACGGAAGCGGGAAGGGAATCCAGAACTCCTCAGAATTCCTGGATTCCGGCTCGCGCTACCCCGGACTGTGATCCGGGGTTGGCCGGAATGACGTTTGAAATAATTACGTGAATTTAAGAGACACTACACTAGTTTATTTCTCAGTCTCGTCTTCCTTAGCGCGCGGCTTTTGATTTAGACGAAACTCCAGCTTCCTCACCAGCGACAGCGTGATCCACGTGAGAATCGTGCTCACCAGCGCGAGACCTAGCCGCCCCAGACCGAGCGAGAGTCCGATTGCCGCCGTCATCCATATCCCCGCCGCCGTGGTCAATCCTTCCACCTCTCGTTTCTCCTCCAGCTTAAGAATGGCCCCGGCGCCGAGGAATCCGATTCCTGTCACTAATCCTTGAATCACCCGTGATAAACCGTCGGAGTCCATGCCAAACTCGATGGGAGCGATTACAATAAGCGCCGCGCCCAACGCCACCAGCATGTGCGTTCTCAAACCCGCGGGTTTGCCGCTGCGCTCGCGTTGAATACCGACCACCGCGCCGAGAATCATCGCGA
>JBOHVS010000105.1:0-12824 GCA_050735975.1 Binatia bacterium
CTCGACCTCTGTCGACGGCGGCCGCTTAGTCTCGCCAAAGTCCTCTCTAACCTGCACCCTGAGTCGCTGCGTAATCACCAGCCATGCCGCGACGATAATCAGTGTGACCCATGCCATCCAGTTGGTATCGAGTTGCATTGCAGTCATCCCGTCGGGCACTGCTTTCATGAGCCAGAAGAAGACCGCGGTGGCCCCGATAGCCTCCCCGATCCTGGCTCCAACCCCGTCCACGACGATTTTCACCAGAGAACGTTCGCCGGAATCCACCGGGATGAAAGCCTGTTCCCAAATTGACCGGTGCACCGAGGATCTGAGACCTCCCTCTGTGACTTTCAAAACAGACCGGCTCAGAGCAGTTGCGGCGGCGGTTGCAAACGTCGCTCCGCCAATCAGCGCAACAGGAAGGATCATCAAGCCGCCGCGTAACCCGATCTTGTCCTGGATCTTATGCGCGGCAAACAACTGGAGCAACAACGAGCTCATATTCAGCAGTATATAAAAGTTAGCAAAGAAGCTGGCGTTGCCTTGAGAACCCATGCCGGCGCCCGTAGCGGCGGCGTAAAATTGAAAATCGATGAACAAACCGGCCGAAGCTCCCAACATCGAGATCAACAGTAAGGAGCGTGAGTACTTGTTGGAAAACGTAGTCACGATGCTTGGCTTTTTGTGCTGATCGTCTTCTTTAACGATGTTGGTCGGAAAACGACTATGGATATATAGCACCAGGGCTACGACGGCGAGCAACGCCAGGGCACCTAACAAGACCAACCATTTTGGATCCAGAGATGGCGTGAGCGTTTTGGCTATCAAGCCGCCCGCCATTCCCCCGCCAAGAGAGCTGGCGCCGATCTTACTAAAACAGCGCGCCGCCTCGGGCTTCGGCGTCTTCTCGAAAATGTCTGTTGCCAGCAGCCAGAGGCTTGCGAAAAGAATCCCGAAACTTGCCGGGATGAATATGAAGATATTGAATAGAAGGGCCGAATCGCCGGGCGACAGAAACGGAGCAGAGAGCGCCATGACGGCCGCCGCCAAAACCATGACACCCACACGCGCCGGCCGCGCGCCCCAGATCTTCATGGCCTTGACGAAGATCATCGCAAGCGGCAACGCCGCTGTGCCCATCATAATATAAGCGATGGGTAATTGAAGCAGACCGCGGCCTTGAAAAAAAAGCGCATCCCGTCCTGTTTTGGCGATGATAAAAGCGGCGGTCAGAAGCCCAAGGCTCAACGCGGGAAGGAGAGTTTTCAGCCGTTCGTCGTCGCTCATGTTGCGCTGACCGCGGTTCTGTATTCTGACTCCTGGACTCTGACTTCCATATTCCGGGTTATTCGCCGTACTGCTGTATCAGCTTGGCAACGAGCGCGGTCCAGCCGGTCTGATGGCTGGCGCCGATGCCGGCGCCGTTGTCGCCGTGAAAGTATTCGTGAAACGGGATGAGATCGCGCCAGTGGGGATCCGTTTGAAACCTTTCCGTGCCGCCGAAAACTGGCCGCCGGCCGCTTTCGTCGCGGAGAAAGATGCGCGTGAGTCGCTGGGAAATTTCCCCCGCGACTTGCCAGAGATTGAGTGTTTCGCCGGAGCCTGCGGGGCACTCGACTTTGTAATTGTCGCCAAGGAAGAAATGAAATTTCTGCAGCGACTCGATCAACAGAAAATTCACCGGAAACCAGACCGGCCCGCGCCAGTTGGAGTTGCCGCCGAAAAGGCCGGTACTGGACTCCGCCGGCTCATAGTCGACCCGGTACTCTATGCCGTTCACCGGCAGGGTGTAAGGATGGTCGAAGTGATAACGCGACAGGACGCGGATGCCATACGGCGAAAAAAATTCATTTTCGTCCAGCATGTAGCCCAGGACTCTCTTTAGCCGGTTCCGATTCACTAAGGAAAGAAATCGGCGCGGCCCATCGTCCGTCGATTGGGTCTCGATGTGATCACCAAGCTCCGGTCGATTTTCGATAAACCACTGCATGCGGCGCTTGAATCCCGGAAGCTTGTCGACAATCTTGGGATCCAATGTCTCGACGGCGAACAGCGGAATCAAACCTACCATGGAGCGTATCTTGAACGGGAAATTGTCGCCGTCCTCAAGATGCAAAACATCGTAGTAAAAGCCGTCTTTTGGATCCCAAAGTTCGATGTGCTGCCCGCCCAGGTTGTTCATTGCCCCGCAAATGTAGACGAAGTGCTCGAAGAACTTGCTCGCGACATCCTCGTAAGCGGGGTTTTCTCGCGCCAGCTCGAGCGCGATCGCCAGCATATTGAGACAATACATTCCCATCCAGCTCGTAGCGTCGGATTGTTCGAGGTGGCCGCCGGTGGGCAGCGGCGCGCTACGGTCGAACACGCCAATGTTGTCCATGCCGAGAAAGCCGCCCTGAAAGACGTTTCTTCCCTCGGCATCTTTTCGGTTCACCCACCAGGTGAAGTTCAATAACAGCTTGTGAAAAATTCGCTCGAGAAATCTGCGATCGCCGGTTCCGCGCCGCTTCATCTCCACTTTGTAAACGCGCCATGCCGCCCAGGCATGCACCGGCGGGTTGACGTCGCCGAACGCCCATTCGTAGGCCGGCAGCTGCCCGTTCGGGTGCATATACCATTCCCTGGTCATCAACGTGAGTTGTTCTTTGGCGAAATCCGAATCCACCAGGGCCAGGGCAATGCACTGAAAAGCGAGGTCCCAGGCGGCGTACCATGGATATTCCCACTTGTCCGGCATCGAGATGACGTCGGCATTATAAAGGTGGCGCCATTCGCGGTTGCGCCCATCCAGCCGTTGTGCGGGCGGCTCCGGCTGGGCGGGATCGCCTTTCAGCCACCGGTTGACGTCGTAGTGGAAGAATTGCTTGGTCCACAGAAGTCCGCCGAGAGCCTGGCGCATCACGTTCTTTCGATCGTCGGTGATATCCTTGGGAATGACGGCACGGTAAAAGTCGTCCGCTTCCCGCCGTCGCTCAGCCACCAGCCGGTCAAACTCTCCATCGAGGGCTTTCAGGTCGCCTGGTTCCGCGTTGTTGAAGCGCAGCCGTAGCGAAACGCTCTCAGCCGGCGCCAAAGTCATCGAGTAATGGGCGGCTGCTTTGGTTCCGGCGGGCGCCGGATTTACGCTCGTCTTTACGCCATCAACCAGGTAATCATTGATGGCATCTTTGACGTGCGGAAAGCCGTTTCCCGAGTTAAAGAGCCTGCTGTAATTCGTTTCGTTCTCTGTGAAGAGTAAGGCCGGAGTCCCTTCGCAATAGAGACGACGGGTGCCGTAATAATGATGATTGAGTTTGATCGCGGCGATTTCCGTCGATTCGTCTCCACGCAGCTGGGGCCGCCGCTCGTCGAGGCCCCACGCCCATGTGTTGCGAAACCAGATCGTCGGCAGCAAATGCAGCGGTGCCGGCTCGGGACCGCGATTGATCGCTTCGATGCGAATGAGAACATCGTCCGGAGCAGCTTTGGCGTATTCGATGAACACGTCGAAATAACGGTCGTCGTCGAACACCCCGGTATTGATGAGCTCAAATTCCAAGTCGCGCTTGCCGCGTCTGCGGTTTTCCTCTATCAATTGCGTGTAAGGGAACTCGGCTTGGGGATATTTATAGAGAAATTTCATGTAGGAGTGAGTCGGTGTCGAATCGAGATAGAAATAATACTCCTTGACGTCTTCGCCGTGGTTGCCTTCGTTGCCGGTGAGTCCAAATAGACGTTCCTTAAGGATCGGATCTTTGCCGTTCCAGAGCGCAAGCGCAAAGCAGATGTATTGGTGACGATCGGAAATCCCTCCCAGGCCATCTTCGCCCCATCGATACGCTCGGCTTCGGGCGTGGTCATGAGGGAAATCTTCCCAGGCCGTGCCATTGGGGCTGTAATCTTCTCGAACCGTGCCCCACTGGCGGTCTGATAGATAAGGTCCCCAGCGCTTCCAGTTTGCTTTACGCTCTCGGTCTTCTTGCAGCCTTAATTCTTCTTTGGTCATTTTCGACCTCTTACCGGCATCGTTCCTTGACGATAATTCTAACACATCGTTGCTGGTTAATAAGGGAGATTAAGTTAAGCGTGGGCGTCCTTGACGGCCGGTGATCCCCGCCTGCTGATCGGGAAAACCATGCTGATTAGATGTTGGGGTGGCGGGAAAAGATGCAGACGCGGGAGGTGTTGATTGATATCTCACCGCCTTAGTGTCTCCATCGGGGATGGTGAAAACCACTCGCCTTGAGGCGAAGCACGGTGTCATTTCGAGGCGAAGCCGAGAAATCTTATATCAAGGTGACAAGACCCTTCGCTCACGCTCAGGGTGACTCACTGATCGTGGGGGGAGGGTGGTAGGTGATCGTCGGCTTTTAGCCGACCGGGGCGAACCTCCCAGCTTGAAGCTGGGAGTGAGTCACTTTTTACTTTATGGCGCGAAAGAGATATCTCAAGAAAACCGCTTTGAAAGAGGCGCGGCAATTGTTTCTGCAGGGAATTGATCCCTCGCTTCTCGAGATTGAGACCATCCCGGTTGACGAAGCGTTGGGCAGAATCACTGCCGAGCCGATCTTTGCCAAGATCTCGTCGCCGCATTACCACGGCTCAGCAATGGACGGAATTTGCGTGCGCGCCGAAGACACGTTCGGCGCAACCGAGTTCAATCCTAAGAAGCTTAAGCTTATCTCCAGCGACCTAGCGCTGGAACATGGATTCGCTTTTGTGGATACAGGCAATGCCCTTCCTGCCTGGTCCAATGCCGTCGTTATGATTGAGAAGGTGCGGCAAACGGATGAAACAACGGCCGAGATAGATGAAGCAGCAACCCCGTGGCAAAATGTCCGGCTGGTGGGAGAAGATGTGGTTGCGACGGAGCCGCTCCTTTCGCGCGGCCATCGGCTGCGACCTTATGATTTGGGCGCGCTGCTCGCTGCCGGGCATGTGACGGTGAATGTAAAGGCGAAGCCCCGAGTAGCCATTATTCCCACGGGAAATGAGTTGATCAATCCTGGAGATGATCCGCAGCCGGGAAGAATCATTGAATTCAACTCCAGCGTGCTCGCCGCGTTGGTAACGGAATGGGGCGGGCGCGCTGTGAAGCAGCCTTCCGTCGGCGATGATCCCACCAGGCTCAAAACGGCTTTGCGAAAAGCTCTCGAGAACAATCAGATCGTCGCCATCATTGCCGGATCTTCAGCGGGAGAGCACGATTTTACGGCGCAGGTGATCGAAGAAGAGGGGGATCTCTTGGCCCACGGCATCGATGTCATGCCTGGCAAGCCTGCGGTTCTGGGAATGGCGGGCGGCAAGCCGGTTGTGGGAATCCCTGGGTATCCGGTTTCGGCGATTGTCATCGCGCGCGAAATCATCGAGCCGGCTTTGGGTAAATTCCTCGGATCAGGTCTGACCCCAAGGTTAAAAGTGCAGGCCACGGTGCCGAAAAAAATTGCGTCTCGTCTCGGACTGGAAGAATTCGTCCGGGTAACGCTCGGGCGAGTTGGTGAAACACTCATCGCCGTGCCTCTGGGACGGGGGGCTGGCGCGATCACGACGATGGTGCGAGCCGATGGTTTGTTGCGTATCCCGAGTCTCGTAGAAGGAGTCAATGCCGGCGAGGACGTCGAAGTCGAGCTGTTACGTTCTCCCGAAGAGATTGAAAATACGATCCTCTGCACCGGCAGCCACGATTTGTCGATAGGAGTGCTTGAGGACGAGCTCAAGCGGCACTATGCCGAACTCAAAATCGCCGCGACCAATGTGGGCAGCCTGGGTGGACTTTTGTCACTCCAAAGAGGCGAAACGCACGTCGCCGGAACCCATCTTCTCGATCCGGACAGCGGCGCTTACAACATCCCCGACATCAAGCGAACCATTCCTGCTCTCCCGGTGGTGTTGGTTCATCTGGCGCAACGGGAGCAAGGCCTGCTCGTGCAGCCGGGTAATGCAAAGCGAGTTTGCGATCTCAAGGATTTGGCCAGGAGAGATATCAACTTCGTAAATCGCCAACGCGGTTCGGGCACCCGTGTGTTGCTCGATTTCGAGCTAAACCGCTTAGGGATTAACCCGCGCGAGATCCACGGTTACGAGAAGGAGGAGTTTACGCATATGGCGGTGGCGGCGATGATTGCGAGCGGTCTCGCCGACGTAGGTTTAGGCGTACGGTCCGCTGCCAAAGCGCTTGGGCTCGATTTCATTTCGGTCGGTCAAGAGCAGTATGATCTGCTTTTTTCCCGAGGCTTTTTCGAATCGGCCAAAGGTCAAAAGCTACTGGAGATTATCCTATCGGAGAGCTTTAGGCGCGCTGTGGAAGCTCTGGGCGGATACGACGCGAGCTCCTCCGGAGAGATCCTGCACCGGCAGTAGCCAGGCCCGTGAGCTGGCGGAATAGCCAAGGAGGAGGAAATGGCCAAGATATTCTCGATCAAACCATCGCTCACTCTAAAAGGTCGCGAGTTCAGAGGACTACGCGGTTGGGCAGGCAAGCCGGTTCATCCACCCCTGACCGACTTTCCGATCGTCTGTTATGTGCTGGTGGCGGTATTCGACGTCGTCTCCTACTTTGCCGGCTATGGTAGCGTAGCCCGAGATTTCTTTGTCTCCGGCACCTACGTGATTATCGCCGGTGCCATCGTCTCCCTGGGGACCGTTCTCACCGGCTTTTGGGACTGGTGGAAAGGCATGGACCGAGAACCTTCAACCGGGTTTCCGGGCAAAGCCAAACGCACCCAGGTTTGGCGCACGGCCAACTGGCACATGGCCGTGATGCTCACTGTCACCGGGATCGTGATTGCGGACATTATCATCCGCCTTTTACAGTTCGACGACGGCTATGCCCATTTCTCGACGATGATCCTATCGATCCTTGCAGGAGCGCTGGTTTCCTATGGCGCTACCTATGGGGGCTCTCTGGTTTACGACTACCAGTTCAACGTGGAAAGCCTTGATGGCTCCACCGCGTGGGACGAGACGGAAACCGATCAGCTGCCGGCCGACAAAACTCATCGGCGTTGAGTGTAGATTTTTACGGATGGGTTTCTGATGGTATGAAGATCGCTCAGATCTCCAGCATCTATCTTTCGATTCCACCGAAAACTCATGGGGGCACGGAGCGGGTTGTGTTTCATCTCTGCCAGCACCTCATCGAGCGCGGACATCGGGTGGAGTTGTTTGCTTCCGGAGACTCCAGGGTCGATTGTCTCCTGCAATCCGTGCTGCCCGTCGCGAGCTCGGACGATCCTCAGGCGACGTTCTATTTGGAAAAAGAATTTGAGGCGCGCAACACCTACAACCTCTACCGCCAGGCTGACCGGTTCGATCTCATTCACGCTCACTGGCCCACGTTAGCCCCTTACTTCTCCTTTTTTTCAAAGACGCCCACTCTGATCACCTACGCGTATATTGAGAAAGAGCTCCACGATTATTATCGGGCTCACTTCCCCCGCTGCTTCCCTGTGTGCATCAGCCGGGCGCAAGCTAAAATGCTCGGGGATGAATCCTTGCCGGTCGTCTATAACGGAATCGAGTTGGAGGGAATTCCTTTCAACGATGAGCCGGAGGATTTTCTTATCGCAGTAGGGCGGATGACACCCGGAAAAGGCATTGCCGAGGCCATCCGGATCGCTAAAAAAGCGAACGCCCGCCTCCTGATCGTCGGCCAGATCACTTCGCATCTGCCATGGAGCGAAAAATATTTCTCGAAAGAGATTCAGCCTCACATTGACGGGGATAGGGTCAGGCATATCGAACGGTTACCCCACGACCAGCTCATGCAAATCGTGGGACGAGCCAAAGGATTTCTCTTCCCTCCTCAGTGGGAGGAGCCGTTTGGTTTGGCGGTGGCAGAAGCCATGGCGGCCGGAACTCCGGTCTTGGCATACCCGCGAGGTTCCATGCCGGAGCTGGTGAAACACGGAGAGAGCGGATATTTGTTGTGCACCGAGGACGAAATGGTTGAAGCGATCCACCGGATCGAGAGCCTGGATCGGAGACGCTGCAGGGAATGGGTCGAAGAGAATTTCTCAGTCGAACAGATGGTGGAAGGCTATGAAAGGCTCTACCGTCGGATCGCGGGCGGCGCTCGATACTGAGCCGCCACGCCACATCGAGACGGTGCGCTACAAACAATGGACTCCCCAAAGACTCCGAAGCGAAGGCAGCTATTGGCAGGCGCGTATTCTAAGCACTGCCGTCCACCTGGAGGTCTTTGATTGGCTCGGAAGAGGAGCAAAGAGCTCCAAAGCGGCAACCAGCCATTTTGGTGGGACTCAGGAAGGATGGGAGATCTTTCTCGAGGCGCTTTCCGCAATGGGGTTACTTAAAAAGCGGGCCGTGAGGTATGAGAATTCTCCGTTCGCTCTGCGTTATCTTTGCTCTGGCCAGGGATCTTTTCTCCTGCCGGACCACGATGCTTGGGATCTTTGGGGGAGACTCCCCGATTTTCTAACCACGGGAAAACGGCCCAAAATCTCCCAGCCTTTTTTTACCGATCCAAAACGAACCGAACGGCTGCTCCGGTCCCTCGATCACGACGCTCGAAAGATTGCGCCTTACCTGATGGAGCGGCTGCCGTTAGGCCGTTCGAAGACTCTCCTCGATGTCGGTGGCGGGCTTGGGAGCTTTGCTCTTGCTTGCTGCCGCCGATTCCCCCACCTTCGGGCGACCATCGTGGAGCATCCGAAGGTGATTCCTTTTGCCCGCCGCGCCGTCGAGAACGGACGTATGGCAAAACGGGTGCAAGTGATCGCCCTCGATGTTCTGACGCATCCCTTGCCGCAGGGATTCGATTTAGTACTGATCTCCAATGTTCTCCATGGACAGGGAGTTCGGGAAAACCGCGCTTTGCTAAGAAGCGCTTACTGCTGCCTGAACCAAGGCGGGCATATTATCTTGCGCGACGTGTTGATAGGCCGCGCTGGGACGGATCCCGAATGGGGCGCGCTGTTTTCCGTGTCGCTTTTTTTGCACACACCGAACGGCCGCTGTCATGCGCTGGATGAAGTACGCGGCTGGCTCCGAAAGGCGGGATTCTCGGGAATCCAGGGACCGTTTCGCTCCAGTCCGTTATTCTTTGATCCCGACTCCGTGTTGATCGCAGAGAAGAGCTGAATCAGGTACAGCGGGAATAGAAGGCGGGCGAGAAAGCCGGAGCGCATGCGCGGCGATGCAAGCGTCTTCCGTTGCTCCTGCTCGAGCTGCTCCGCGGTCAAGCGTTCCATGAAAGCATGGCTCTTACAATCCTATGCGAGCATGCACAAGCATCGAATGAATTGTGAGAGAAAGAGCCACCGCCAGAGAACTCCCGACAAGTGTAAGGGCCAGCACGGTCTGCAGGGTAGTGTCGCGTTGCACCTGTTCGCCGTACTTCCAGAGAATTCCCAGGAAAATCACCGCCAGAGGTATGATTGAAAGATCGACGACCGGGTGAGCGGAGATTAACAGCCAGCGTGCATCGGGATGATTTTCGGCGAGCCACTCGCCGAGCCCTGCCCGGGGCAAGCTAAGGAGCCACCCGCCATACAGAATATGATAAACCAGGAGAAGCAGCGGACCGAGCGCAAGGTAGACAACGGCCATCGCCAGGCGCGCGCTCTCCCATGTCTCTCCGTATCTCAAGAGAGTCATCAGATAAAAGACGATAGCGCTTCCGATAGCCCATCCGATTGCGTGGCCAAGTGTGAGGCCAAAGACGATAAGAAAGCCCGATACGGGGTAAAACTCCTCCGGCACCAATCCTCGCCCGGCGCCGAGAATAGACCAGGCCGGTTGGCTTGCCGCCACCAGGATGAGCAGGAGGACCATCACGGTCGCGGCGGCGATCAGCACGGGGCGCCAGAGAAGGTCAATCCAGCGGCGGTACTCCAGGCGATTGAAGTGGGCGCCGGCGGTTGTGTCAAACTGACTCATGTTTACCTCCGCTATTTTGTCCCTGGCCGTGGTGAAAACGACGAAAAGCCGCCCTTGCCGTCGCCTTTCAGCATGACGACCGAATGATGACTGGCCGAAACCAGCGCCAGATCAATCTTTCCGTCACGGTCGAAGTCAGCGGGCGCAAGAGCGATGATATCCTGGCGGGTTCGCATAGGCGCGAGCGCAATGAAGTTTCCTTTTTCATCCCCTAAGAAGACGGCCAGTTCTGCCGAGCTGCGGGTGGAGACTATCAGGTCCATAAACCCGTCGCCGTTAAGATCGGCTGCCGCCAAGCCGTGCGGGTTGGCTCCCGTCGGAAGTGTGCCCGTCTTGCGGAGCGCGCCGGTCCCATCGCCTTGAAAAACATAGACTGCATCTTCGCCGGCACAGGCGACCGCCAGGTCTTGAAGACCGTCTCGGTTCCAGTCACCTACCGCCGCATAATGCGGAAATCGGCCGACTGGAAACTCGCGAGGTTCGTGAAAGCTCCCGTCCCCTTTTCCTAGCAGCACGGACAAAACATGCTTGGCGAAACTCCCGATCACGAGATCAGCCATTCCGTCGCCGTTCAAGTCTGCCTTGGTAACGATATGGGGCGCGCGGTTGAGCTTGTAGGAGCGGCTTGCTTTGAAGTCGCCTCCAAGGTTTTCCAGGATCGTAACCCGCGACTCCCGCGCCTGAACTACGGCCAAATCGATTTTTTGATCCCGGTTTGCGTCTATCGCAACCGCGGACGCCGGTCCATGGATCCCGGAGACTTCGCGCGCGCCGGCGAAATTTCCCTTGCCGTCTCCAAAATAGAAGGTAAGGCTGCCTGCGCCGGTGTTGGCGGTCACCATGTCGAGCTTTCCGTCCCCATTCCAGTCGCCTATTTCAACCCAACCCGGCCCCATGCCGGTAGGGTAAGAATGATTAGCGGCAACTCCCCCCTTGCCGTCGCCTAAGAGAACCGTGACTTTTCGTTCGGCCGCAGCAGGAACGGCGATATCCGGAGCGCCGTCGCTGTTGAAATCTCCCACGGCGATGGCATGGGGAACAAACCCGATCGATTCGCTATTTCGGGCGGAGGCTGCCGGCGCGTTTTCCTGCAGGCCGCCAACGGGAACGATCATCAACAATACGATTGGCAGGATCATCAAGCCAATGATCGGCGAAAGACGCAGCGAAATTCGCGCTTTCATTTCGCCTTTCCGTTAAGCGTTCTCACATAAGCGACGATGTCCCACACGTCTTTGTCACTGAGCTCAAATCCAAACCCGGGCATGAAGCGGGTTTGGCCGACGGCTTCGCCGCCGCCTTTGACTATCTCGAAGAGGAAGCGATCGGATCGTTGAGGAGCGGCTTCGGCAAGATCGGGAACGGGGACCGGCGGCTCGGCCACCTTTTTTGTCCAGTCCCAACCCTGGCCCTGGGAACCATGGCAGAGCACACACCTCTCGACGTATAAGTCCTCGCCCCGCTTCGGATCACCTTTCGGTTGGGCGGCGACCGCGGCCGGTCCCATGAGAAGGAGGGCCGCCAACCACAAGCGCATCTCAACCCCCGAGACCCGGGGGCGGGAACGGGATCGGCCATGTTGACGGTGTGAAGGAGAGCGGCGCCTTGATGTCGCCGCCCCAAGCGATCACGAACCGGAGGATCAGCCCGCCGGCCAGCACCGAGGCGAACTTCACTGCCGCCACTCCATTGGCGATTGCGCGTCCGCCGAGCTCGGCGACAAATTCCACCAAAGTGAGCGCTATGGGAATCACCAACGCAAGCCCGACGACGCCGAACCAGAACCAGCCGGCGAGGCTTCGACCATGGGGAAGGTCGTGAAAAACTGTAGGATTCGGAGGGACACTTACCGCGCCGCTTAGCGCTGCCTCGGCGGTCCCGCGAAAGAGCGCCCTTGGATAATCAGGTCCGCCAGTGAGGTAACGATAAGCAAGTCGCCCCCCGCTCGGCGCAAGGAACTCCCCGCCGGTCTGGATATTCAGCGGCAAATTAAAACCGCGGCGCGAGAGGTTTTGAATAGCCACGCTCTCCTTGGGCGCGATATTGGCCGCCACCTTCCGTGCTTCGGCATGAGACGGCCCGAAGTATACGTTGTAGGTCACGCCTGGCTTGCGCGGGGCGACGATGATGACTTGACTGTTGGGCTGGCTAAGTTGAATTGGCGTGTCGGCAGACATTCCTTCCTCAACCCCGGTTGCGTTGCCGACCCAAGTCACGACGGCGACGTAGCTACCGGATCCGAGGGAGCCGCCCGGCTCGACCTTGTACTGGAATCTCTCGGTTGTTGCCGCACTCTCGTGTCCGGTAAGGAGCCCCTGGCTGCTGAGATGGCGCATGAAGCGATAGAGTTCCCACCCTTCAAACAGTATCAACGCCATGAGTACGATTCCAAACCAGCGGATAACCGGCCGCGGGCTGAGGCCGCTGGGGCCGAGCCAGGGCCACGCGAAAAAGGCCAGGAGCCCGGCAGCGGCGAGTCCGGTATTAAGTCCGGAGGTAAGGAACAGAGGCGGAAGATATTCGCGGGACCAGAGCGGCACGTACCCGGATCCTGAAAGAAGAAGCCCCGTGTAAAGAGCAAGACCCACTGCGGGAATCAACCCCACCAGGCCGATGATACGGCGAAGAGTCCATCCGGTTCCGAAGAACCATAGCACCGCGTACAGGACCATCAAGATTGCCGAAACCCCAAGGATCCATCCGCCGCGCGTCATCCAGGAATTATAGTTGGTAAAAAAAATCGGGAACAACAGACCACGCTCGGGCTTGCCGAGGTGGATGGTGAGAAAAAATCCGGCCAAGATCAGAATCGGAAGGACGCCGTAGGCGACGATGCGCGACGCGGCTAATGCCCGTCTAGACCAGACGCCGGCAATATCGGTAGCCACGGCGACAATGAACATCCCCGCCGCAAGGCCGCCAAAGAAGAGATAAAGCGGCACAAAGGCGTTATGGCTCCACTT